>JBIKMR010000218.1:0-7561 GCA_044359155.1 Candidatus Hydrogenedentales bacterium
ATTCCGTGCCGGGCGTTCCGAGCACATGCATCACGTCGCCCTCGAATTCCCAAACCTTTTGCTCATCGGTAACGTTTTTCCAGTGGGCCTGGTTTTCAGGAGAGAACAGGTCCACCCAGCCTTCGCCCGCCGGGCGGGCAGTGGCCACGCCAACGGGCGCGCGGTATTCCGTCATGGCATGGGCGCAGCCCGACATCAGCGGGGTGGCGGCCAGGGCCAGCATGAAGGCAGTCTGCTTAAGCATCGGTCAATCTCCGTCAGTTGGTCCCGGGCACAAAGCCGGGGGGCGTAAAGTCTACCGTATTCATCAAGTCGTTGGCTTCCCCTGCAGGCACCAAGGGGGACGCGTCTTCGGCGGGCAGGCCCGCGCGCTCCCCTTCGTAGAAGGCGCTCTTCTCCAAGCGATACCACTCAAACCACGAGGCAGGGAAGCGGCCCACGTCTATGCCTGCCACCTTGCGCAGGGCGTTGATCGTTTCCACTTCCATCGACGGGTTCAGCCGAAGGATGCGCATCAGATAGGGCAGGCTTACGCTTTCGCCCCAGGCCGAAAGTCCTATCAACGCCTGAATCTGCACGGAAGGCTCCCGTGTCAGTTCGCCCGTGGCAAGGCGAAACAGGGTGTCAATGCTTCCCGACGAGGTAGTGCGCGATAGCGCCGCCGCCGCATAGGACTGCACCCAAGGATCGGCGTAGCTAGCCAGTTGAATCCAATCCTGCTCTGAGCGTGGGTCATCCAGCCAATAGAGCGCGTCCACACAAGCCAGTCCAAGGGGGGATTCGTCGCCCCAGATTGTCTGTTGTATGGGTACGTAGGCATCCGCATATCGCATCTGCCCAAGGCAATAAGCCGCCAACACACGCCGGTCAAGCGGCTCCGCCGGGTCTTGAAACAGGTCCAGCATCCCGGGCCCAAGCGAAGGGCCCAACGGATGCAGCAGGCCATCGCCCTCCAATAGGGGCGCTCCTTCCGGCTGGGACATCAGCGCCAGCAGACGTTCCCGCAACTCTTTGGCATCCAACTGTGGCAGGGAGAGCACTGCCGCTTCCCGAACGCTCAGGTTGGGGTCGGCGCAGAGTAGCAGCAGGTGGGTCGCTGCCGCATAGGGGGGAAGGTTCAGCATTCCCTCCATCGACCGTTTCCGCATTTCCGGGTCTTCTGAGCGGAGCATCCGTTCCAGCAACGGCGGTAGCGGGGCGATTTCCGTTACCGCTTCGGGGCGCGGCTCGAGGGGCTCCGTAACCAAGGGGGCCCGTTCCAGGGGGGCGCGAAAGCCTGCGGAGGGAACTGGCTGAGGCAGGGATGCGTCTTCCGACACCCCGGAAAGGCGTGGCGCAAGGTGCGGCAGCGCCCCCGCGCCAAGCGGCAGGAGCAACACGACAACGGTAATGCTAACTCTCATGTACATAAGCAGATGCAGCGGGTGCGATTCATGCCCCCGATTGTTGCGGCCAGACCCTTGCTTTGTCAATCAATGGGCAGAGGTTTCGGGAATGGATTTCATAGAATTTTTAGATTTGGGTTGGTGACAGGTTGAAGAGGTAGATGTTATAAGATGCCTATTATCAATACTTTAAGTGGGGTCGAATAGGGTGATTTTGTGTATGGCATTGACAAGTTACTTACGCTTCATTACAATACCGCTCGCGTGGCGTATTCTGGTTTGGAAGCGGCGGCGACACCCAAGCGCGCTGTATCCCCATTGGCGGGTGCCGTTCTCTAATCGGACTGCTTCCAACCACTTAGCTACGCGTCCCGGATCCGCCAGTTCAAAACTGGCGACACCTGCATGACCCTAACCGCAGTCTAATGGCGGACACTTTGCAGGCCGGGCCTCGGCGTATATGCAGTATTTCGTGTTATCAGGCATTTTTTTAGTCCTGCTTTGTAGTCAAGTTCTGCACTCGGGCCAACCTTATGGTGATGGTCTGCGTTATTGGGAACGACCAAGCGTTTAGGAGAGGTTCTATGTCGTTCAGATTTTCAGTCGGTGTGTGGATGTATTCGAACGCGGCAGACATTTACTGCCCGGAAGGATACCGCGAGCCGATGAAGTTTGCCGAGGTTATCTCGGCAATTGCCAAGGTGAAGACGGTGGGCGCGGTGGAAATCCGCCAGACGGATGTGACCACCGAGGTGCCCGTGCGCGAGGTGAAGCGTATCCTGAAGGACAACGGTTTAGTATGCAGCGGCGTGACCACTACGCTGGCGCACGCCCGCCGATTTGCCCTGTCCGGTTTTGGCCACCAGCACCAGAAGACCCGCAACTCGGCGATTGACGAGGGCCGCAAGGCTGTGGATATCGCGCGCGCGCTGGGCACGGACACCATTACCCTGCGCCTGTATACGGATGGTTTCGACTATCCCTTCCACGTGGACTACACCACCCACTGGAACACGGTTATTTCGAGCATCAAGACGATTGCCAAGTACGCCACGCCTGACATCAATGTCGCGATAGCATACAAGCCGCGCGAACCCCGCAAGTATTTGACGGTGGCCTCCGTGGGTAAGGCACTGTCCATGTGTCAGGAAATCGCCATGAAGAACGTGGGTGTGGCGATGAACTTTTCGCACGCACAGATGGCGGGCGAATGCCCGGCAGAATCCATTGCGTTCCTGTCGCGCTCGTCCAAGCTGTTCCAGATTTACTTCTCCGATTCCTACCCCATGTGGGACGACATGATGATCCCCGGCAGCGTCCACCTTTGGGAAACCCTCGAGGCGCTGTTCTACCTGAAGGCCGTGCGCCACAAGGGATTCGTCACCATCGACATCCTTCCGCAGCGCATCGAGCCGACGCTGGCGCTCCAGATTGCGGCGGGCAACCTTTCGATTCTCACGAAGAAACTCGAAAAGCTGGACACGACCGAAATGCGCAAGGCGCAAAAGACTTTGGACGCCACCGAATCGCAGCGGATTATCCGCCGGGTGATGCTGCAAGGATAGGCGAGAATTACGAGAATGTGCGCATACGCCGGGTAGGGACTGAATGGGCCCCTGCCCGGCGTTACTTATTTGGGAGATTCTGTTCTGTTATCTGGAAACACACAAGGCCTCAAGGCCTCACAGACCAAGGCGCTGGAAAAGCTGGCGTCGCGTCGCTGCACGCCGGGCTATATCATCACGCCTGAATTTGCTCGTGCGCTCACCGAGGCGTCGCTGGATGTACAACGCCAAGTAGGCATCCTGCTGGATCGGCGTGGTCAGGTGACCGGGGTGGTGGTGGGCGACGCCAAGCAACTGCTGCTGCCCGAGATTCCCCGGCGCGGGCTTAACCGCCTGAGCGGTGTGCGACTGGTACACACCCACCTGAAGAATGAGCCGCTGACCGACGACGACTTGACCGACTTGGCGCTGCTAAGGCTGGACCTGATTGCCGCCATCGGGGTGGGCGAAGACGGGTTGCCCGGAAAGCTGTACACCGCTCACATGCTGCCCGCCAACGCGGGCGACACCCCTTGGGTGGTAGACGCCCCCCGTACGGTGCATGACCTCGATGACGACTTCATCGAGATGGTCGAAGCGCTGGACGAGGAACTCACCCGCCACCAAGCCCCCCGCAAGGCGGGCGACGACCGCGACCGCACGATTGTCATCCACGTATCCAAGCTGCCGCCTACGGTAGCGCAAGACAGCGTGGACGAGATGCGCGAACTGGCACGCAGCGCTGGGCTGGTGGTGGTGGACATGATCATCCAGCGCCGCCCGCCGGACCCGAAGTATGTAACCGGCCAGGGCAAGCTGAAATCTGCCATCATCAAGGCCATGCAACTGGGCGCTGAGGTGTTGGTCTTCGATCTTAATCTTACCCCTTCGCAGGTGAAGGCCCTGTCCGAGATGACAGACCTTAAGATTCTCGACCGCACGCAGGTGATTCTGGATATCTTCGCGCAGCACGCCGAGACCCGCGAGGGGCGTATTCAGGTGGAGCTGGCGCAGACGCGCTACCTGTTGCCGCTGTTGAGTATGCGCCAGTCGGCGTTGTCGCGCCTTACCGGTGGCATCGGCGGGCGTGGTCCCGGCGAGACCAGGCTGGAAGTGGACAAGCGCCGCGCACGCGACCGCATCACGCAGTTGGAACGCGAAGTGAAAAAGCTGGGCGAACGGCGCGAATTGCGCCGCAGCGTGCGTACCGCGCGTGAAGTGCCCACCATTGCCGTAGTGGGATACACCAACGCGGGCAAGTCCACCCTGCTCAATCACCTTACGCAAAGCACCGTTATTGCGGAAGACGCCCTCTTCGCCACACTCAACCCCGTGTCGCGTCGGTTGCGTTTCCCCCGCGAGCGCGAGGTGATCATCACCGACACGGTGGGCTTCATCCGCAACCTGCCCGACGACCTCATGGATTCCTTCCGCACCACCTTTGAAGAACTTCACGACGCGGACCTGCTGCTGCACGTAATCGACGCATCGGCCCACGACCTTGACGCGAAGTACGATACTGTGGTTAAGCTGTTGACTGATCTAGAACTCGACCAGAAGCCCGTGCTTTGTGTGTTGAACAAGATGGACAAGTGCGACCCGGAAACGCTCGAAGGCCTGATCGAACGACTCAAGGGAATTCCGCTCACAGCCATCGACCGCGAGACTTTTCCTCCCTTGCTGGACGCAATGGAGAGGGAGCTTTGGCTGGAGACGGCGTCGAGAAATTAACGGAGATTCTGAATTGCGTGCCTTGATCTTGTTCTTACTTCCCGTGGCCACTGCCTTCGCCGCGCCCATGTTGGCTCTGCCTGATGGGTTGCTGCGCTCGAACGACATGGCGGCAATACTCGCTGCTGCTACCCTGGCCGAGGACCAAGGCAGTTACGACCTCGCGGCGGACGCTCTTCGCCGGGCAGTGGAAGTGCGACCCGAGGAAGCAGGGCCAGCCGCGCGGTTGATCGAAAACCTCTACCGCACCGGGGCGGCTGGCAAAGACGAGGCACTCGCCCGCGCGGAGGTCTTGTTACAAGGCGGGACCTCCAAGGAAATCAGTGCGCGCGTGCTTCTGGTGCGTGGGCTCATCCAGCTGGAACGCGGCAATGCCGCTGCCGCCGCGCAGGACCTGGACATGGTACTTGCGGCGGAATCATCGAACGCGCGCGCGGGGCTGGCGCGGGCGGCGGCAGATGCCGCACAGGGAAACCTGATGGCCGCTTCGCAACGCATCGATGCCATCGGCAAGGCGGGGCAGCCGTATGACGTGGAGACGCGCTACTTAATGCGCTGGGCATTGCAGGGATTCCAGCAATCGGGCCAGACCGTGCCGGAAACCGCCGAGGGACACAGCGCCCTGGGCAAGCTGCTCTATCGCGCAGGCCGCCTTACCGAGGCAGGCGTGGAACTCAAGCGGGCCGCCACCCTCGCGGCAAGCGACCCCGCCGCATGGAACCTCGTCGCCGCCATCTATGCGCAGCAGGGCAATCGCGAAGAGGTCAAGGCAGCCTGCGAAGCCTCCCTCGCGCTAAAACCGGATCAGCCGGAGATTACCAAGCTGCTGGATTCCGTCTCGAAGTAAGGCCAGCGTTTTAGTTTTTTCGGTTGCGCTTGGCAAAGGCATCGAGCAAGGCCTCCCGCGCGGACTGGCGAGTCTTGAGGCGTTCGACAGAAGCCTCGACCGATTCGCCGGGCTCTGCATTTGCCCACTGGAGGCTGGATTCTCCAGCGGGGGCCAGCGAACCCAAGGCACGCAGCGAGCGCAGCAGGGCAGCGTCGTGTAGGGCATCGGCCAGCCGCAGGGCTGCATAGGCTGGCATGGTCCGGCCATTCACCCAATACCCCACGCACATGGCCTCTGCCTTGGCAGGGGCCGCCGCTGCCTCCACGCGCATCGTCTTGCGCTTGCCGCCCACGCTGGCGGGGGACGGACGCTCCCCGGTAAGGGGCAGGTCCAGCGTAATGTTCCCGGTGTCGCGTTTCAGCAGGGGTAAGGTTCCCAAGTGGACTCCGTTCACTCCGATGCTTTCCGCTTGCAACACCGCCCCGCATAGGGAATCCAGAGGTACACCATTGGGCAGCATCACCCACGTTGCCATGGGCTGCATCGGAAGTGCGTCGTTCCGCTGTTGCTCATTGCCCAGCAGTATTTCATGAATACGCGTGCCCGCCTGAGACACCTTAGGAAACTCAATGCGCAGCGCATCAAACTCGGCGGGATATTTGAACTTCCCAATCCAGCGCCGCTCGTCGTCCTGCTTCCATGTCACACTGGAAGTACTGGACGGCTGCCCCGGAAAGTGCGTGATTACTGTCTCTGGATGCACGTCTCCAAGTATCACCATTTCCGTAATTGCCAAGCCTTCGGGGTTGCCCAATTCCATCCAGACGGATTCCTTTGTGGGCAGCATCCAATAGGTGGTAATCCCCCCATCCAGCGCATCCGCCGCAGATGTTTGCAGCGCGGGCCAATCCGCGCGCTGTTCTCCGGCGGCTGCGCCAATCAAAGTCAGCGGACTGGGGGGGGAGTCGGCGGCGGATACGCCGTTGCTCAACTCCTGCGCCACATGCCGCGCTTCTTCCAGCGAGAGCGCCCACCCATCGGCACCCTCTTGCAGCGCAGGGACATACGGCCCCGCCAGCAATACCCCCGCCCCGGCGAAGGCGCTGCGGAACTGGTTCAGTTGCCCCTGTTGCGATGCCAAGTCCCCCGCAATGCCCAGCTCTATCTGCACCCCACTGGCCCAGTTCGTCTCGCGAATCCATTCAGGCCACCGGCCCAGCCGGGCAGACTCAACATGCTGCGAGAACGTGCGTGGCGCATCACCCGATGGGGGCAGCAAGCCCGCCAGCAGCACCGGCCCGAGCGCGTCCATGCCCGCCTGCGCCTGCACAAAAGGCTTCACGTCTTCCGGGCGCAGCGTGGCCTCAGCATGGGCGCGCGGCCAGAGCAACGCAGGCACCCCGCGCCACGCGTCGAACAACGCGGCGCGCGAATCGGCTGCGGAGAGCCCCTCGATAATCGGCGGCCAACTCACACCGCCCACCGCAGGCAGCGCGTAGATCCAGTCCGCAGTAAAATCCGCAACGTGCAACGTCAGGGTCAGCTCTACCGGGCGGGCTTCGCCGCGCGTGCTCACCCGCAGCATGTGTACATGGCTGCCGGGCTTCGCCTTTAGCGGCACGGCATAGCGCAGCAAGAACATGCGGCGCGTGTTCGCGGGTTGCGACCAGCCCGGTGCAACCGTCATCAGTGGTCCGCCGCCGGGAACACATTGGTAGAGCGTTGGCGTCGGGATGGAAGCGTGGGGGGGCTCCACCTCAATCGTCACGGATTCCAACGGGGTATCGTCCGCATCCAGCAGCACCTCGATCAGCGCCTCGCTGCCGGGCCACGTGGCCACGCGGGCGGTGTTGCTTTCCACCGGGGCATAGCCCGAACCCAGCGCATCGGCATAGCCCGCTGGGCCTGCGTGCAGCGAGGGTGCCGACAGCAATGCGGCCACCAAGGTGGAGGAGAGGGAAAGCAACAAGGCTTATCCCACCATTTCCACGCGGTTGCGGCCATTGCGCTTGGCCTCATACAGCGCGTCGTCGCAGGCCTTCAGCATCTCTTCCGGTGTGGCAAAGGTGATT
>JBIKMR010000219.1:0-7557 GCA_044359155.1 Candidatus Hydrogenedentales bacterium
GATTCCTGCCCGATAGTCTGCCACTACGGGGCGAAATGCACCAGCATCTACGTGCCCGAACTCGTCGAGTTAGTTTTTCTGGCAGTCAGGAGGTGCGGACGGGCCTCTTGTTTGCAGTGGCTGGGATGCTTGGAGCTCCCGTCGGCTCCTGGGTTGCAGGTCAAATACCCGAGCGTTGGCTTCTGATGCTGTTCGCTGGGCTCATGGTCGTGATCGCAGCGCGGCTTTGGCATCAGTCTACGGGCACTAGGACAGCTACTGAGTGCGGGGTCAAGGCCAACGATATGGATAGGCCCACTTGCCGCCGCGACGCATCAGGCATGCTGATGCTTACTTCACGATGTGCGGCTTTGCTTTTCGCCATAGGGTTGGGGACAGGTTTTCTCACCGGCCTTTTCGGAGTCGGGGGTGGATTCGTCATCGTTCCGGCACTGGTCATGTTCAGCGGGATGTCTATTCACCGCGCAATCGGTACCTCCTTGATGGTGATCGCGCTTGTAAGCGTTTCAGGCGTTCTCTCCTATATTTTGGGCGGACGCTCCCTGCCGTTCACCCAAGCAGGCCTCTTCGTCAGCGGTGGGATCATCGGGCTTTTCCTAGGCCAAAGCATGGCCAGCAGACTGCCCGGGCCTGCCTTGCAGAGAGTGTTCTCGGTGGCAATACTCGCGGTCGCTGCGTTCATGCTGGTCCAAAATCTGGCCCGGTGATAACGACTGGCCAGCACAAATTGCCTTCGCCGATTCTTCAATGGCAAGCGCCAAGGGCTACATTTTCTGTTCCGCGCAGCCCGATTTCACACACGCCCTGACCAAGGGTTTGCCTTGACAATACCGGCAATTAACCGCAGCGCCTACGGCGTATCCGCACCGGGGGTGAACCGGTCAAAAGGACCTGCGCTGTATCCGAGCAGGTCGCGCAGGTTGGGGGTGGCGGGGTTGGTGGTGAGGATGCGCCAGGTTCCTTCACGCTGCACCCACACGATGTCTATCTCGCTGCCCGGCGCGAGCGGCAACACGGCGGGGACGTCGGCCTGAGTGCCGGAGGCGTCGCTGATGGCGTAGCCGGTGAGGCGTAGGTAGACGCGCATGGTCACCTTGCCGTCCTGGTCGAAGGTGTCCATGTTCCAGCTGCGCACCTGGTGGCGCATCTTGGGGGCGCGGTAGCGGTCGAAGAAGGCGCGCCATGCGCGGCGGGCGTAGGCGCGGTTCCAGCCCTCGGGGTCGGCGTAGTCTTCGGCGTATATCCCCATCAGCCCTTCAATGTCGGGCGTGGCGAAGTGGGTGGCGAATTCGTTGAGGCGGGCAGCAATCAGCTCGCGCACGGCTGCGCGCATTTGTTCTGCCAACACGGCGGGGTCTTGCGCGGGAGGCGCGGCTTCGGGTGCCGGGGCAGGGGCTGCCTCCGCTGGTGCGGCTTCGGGCGCGGGCGTAGGCTCGGGGGCTGTGGCCACAATGGTCGAAGCGTGGGGCACGCTTTGCGCCTGCGTGAGCACGGGGGACATGACCACTTCTTCCGCCACGCGACTTTCCACCGCACTGAACAGCAGGTATTCGCGCGGGGCCACGTTGCCGGTGAAGTCTTCGGGCTCGTTGGTGAGCGCGGTGATCGAGTAGGCATAGGTGGCCTGCGGGTCGGGGGGCGTGTCGCGGTAGGCGCGCTCGGCAATGCCGGATGCCAGCGTCTCCCATGCCTCGCTGGGCAGGGTGCGGCGCAGCACGGAGTAGGAGACGTCGCTCTCGCGGAAGGGCCATGCGAGGGCGATGGCCTCGGCCTCGCGCGTGGCGGTGATGGCGCGCACGGGGGCAGGCGCGCCGATGACGGTGTAGGGCTGGGGGGCATCGCCGTTTTCGCGGGTGTGCAACACGAATGCCACGCGGCCCACTTGTACCACGTAGGCCTCGCCCGGCCCGGCGGGCAGGGCGTGGGGTGCCAGGGTGCCGTCCCACACTTCGGGAGACGTGAGTGTGCCCGCAGTGGGTACGGCTGCAAACTGCGCTTTGGCGGGGTCGCCCGCTTGCGGACTAAGCAGCGGCACCCAATACCTGCCCGAGCGATTCAGCGACAGCTCCGGCACCACGCCGGGATTCTCGCCGCCATAAGCCGCGCGAAAGAGCAGGCCCTTGTCGAGCACGGGGTCGATGTCGCCGAGGTTGGTATGGAACGTTTGTGGGTCCCCGGCGGGAACCAATTGGCAAGCCACGCGGGCGGCCTTCAACACAAAGTCCGGGCGGGCAATTGCGCCGCGCGCCAGCAATTCGGATAGCGTGGGGGCAATGGCGGCTTCCCACGCTTGGGGCTCGTCTGCCACCCAGAGGTCGCGCGGGTTGGGGAAGCTGTATACGCAGGCACCGCCCATCGCGCCGCTCAGCAGCATCAGCCGATACAACGCGCCGGGCGCAGCGGCGGCGGGGTCCAGCACGCCTTGCACACCGGGGGACAGGTACTGCGCATCGTGATACCAGCGGGCATCGGCGGCCATGCCCCAGTGCTGCGTTGCGCCCTCGAGCCAGAGGCCCATGAGGGCGGACTGCTGCGGCAGCACATGGTCGCCGCGTGTCCACACGGACGGCAGCACATAGCCTTTGCAGGCCAGTATCTTGTCGTACACAGTGCGTGCATGGGGCGAAGCCATCAGGCGGGGCCACTGCATTCCACCGAGCGATACTTGCAAGAAGCGGCCATAGCGGGCGGCGCGTTCTATCCAGTCGATGAGCACGGCGTGGGCAGGGTCGATGCCGGGCCAGGTGTTGGGGCGGGGGTAGAGATCGAAGCGTGGTGCGCGGGTTTCTGCACCTCGTATGGCGGTGTATTGCTGAAAGAGCGATTCGAGATCATCGGGCCGCAGGTGCTGATCAATGGCGTCGCCGTCTATGCCCAAAGCCACGGGAATGCCCGCAGTCTGAAGCGCGGGCAGAATGCCGTGGTAGAAAAGCACGCGGTCCCCGGCGAGCGCCGGCGGAGCGGAGACGAGCAAGACCGCATAGGGACGATAGGCGTCGGAGAGCGTTTCCCATGCTTCCGTCACTTCGGGGAGATAGGCGGCGGGGTCGCCACTGGCGGGTGGAGTAACACTGAAAAGGAAGAGGGGGTGGTCGGGCGATATCTCCGTGGTCAACGGGGGATACTGCGCGGCTACCGGTAAGGCCGCCACAAAACAAAGCGCCGCACAGAAGGCGGCGTTTCTCAGTCCTGATATCATAGCGTCAATTCTACGCAATCGGTTCAAGCTGTGACAACCGCCATGCGGCTACCCGCCGCCTGTGGCGCAGGTCTTGCAATCGCTTTGGGCGGGTTCTATCCTACGGTCTTTGGTTTCAATCCCCCGGCACGCCGTTGGAGTTGCATGGATGCCCTACGCGGAGCGCATGTTTTTCTTGTTGGGTCTCGGAATTCTGCTGATCAGCATTGGTTGGTTTGTGCTGGTGTATCTGCCGGAATACGATGCTGCGGCGCCACCTGCGGTGGTCGCACCCTCAGCCCTGCCCGATGCTGCACCACCGGTGGTCGAGCCTGCCGTGGCTGAAGGGGCCGCCACCGAAGGAGCGAGCCCCGAGGGCGAGCCCGCACCGGTGGAAGCGCCTGCCCCGGAAACACCCGCAACGCCGGATGTCTCTCCAACCCCTGCCGCTATAGAAGAACCGACAGTGCCTGTTGTGGAACCGGAACTTGCACCCGGCACGACGGTAGAGAAGTTGCCCGAGAGCATGATTCCCAAGGTGGAAGACCAGCGCAACGCCCCGGTGCAGATGCTGCAATTGCGCGACGCCCCTGCCGTGCCCGAGGGCGAAGGTGACGAAGAGGGCGTGATTCTGGATTAGCGGGCCGCGCCCGTTGCCATCGCTTCAAGGAGACCCGTGATGGATGCGCCGTCGGCCAGCTCGACTGGTTCCACAGAGATGCGCTACGGCGTTGGCAGTTGGTGGCGGCGCTGTCTGTTGGGCGTGCTGGTGGCGCTGACCTTCTTTGTCGCCATACCGCTGAACATGTATTTCCGGGGGAACGAATCCCAGGTTAACCCGAAGCTGGTGTATGAAAGCTGGGTGGCCGTTTCGGATGGAATGCACAATTCGAACACGGACCTGATTCGCTGGAACAACACCTACTACATGGTGCACGCCAGTTCGCCTTATCACTTTGCCAGCGATGCCAGCCGCCTGAAGTTGTGGTCTTCGCCCGATTGCCGCAGCTGGTCACCGGTGCGCGAATTCCATGTGCAGGACCAGGACATCCGCGACCCGAAGTTCGCACCCATCGCCGGGCGGTTGTATCTCTATGTGCTGAAGAACACCGACTTCGCGGCGGAACCCTATGCCACGCAGTTCACGTATACCGAATCCGGCGTGACGTGGCAGCCCCTGCGCGACGCAAGCCCCGAAGGTTGGCTGTACTGGCGGCCCAAGTCGCTTGATGGCCGCGTGTGGTACATGCCCGCCTATTGGCACGAGCACGGCAAGTCCATCTTGCTAAGCAGCCGGAATGGCCAGCAATGGGAAGAAGTGTCGGTTATCCACGAGGGCAACCGGAATGACGAAACCGACATCGAGTTTCTGCCCGATGGGCGGATACTTGCGACCGCGCGGCTGGAGGAATCGGACAGCGTCTTCGGCGATGCGGAAGCGCGCACGCTGATTGCCGTGGCGGAGCCGCCGTATACGGAGTGGTCCAAGACTTCCAGCTATGTGACCCGCTTCGACGGCCCCTGCCTGTTTCCTTACGACGGGGAGATATACGGCATTGGCCGTTTCAACCCAGACAAGCCGACGCCGCTTAATTATTTCGGCAGCATCCTTGGGCGCAAGCGCACGTCGTTGTTCCGCTTTTCCCCGGATGGCATGGAGTGGCTGAGCGATCTACCCAGCGCGGGAGACACGTCGTACGCGGGCGTGGCGCGCGATGGCGACAACCTCTACGTGTCGTACTACACCAGCCCCACCGACCACGACTGGCCCTGGATATTTGGAATGCTCTGGCCCAGCGATATCCGCATGGCGAAGATTCACCTGCCCAGCCTGAAGGCGCTGCCGTAAATCCAACTGCGTCTACAGAAGCGGGAAGAAATAGCAGGCAGCATATCCGGCGAGGAAGCAGAGCAGCCCCCAGGTTACGAAGGCTGAAACGAGGGCAGGGGTGATGCGGCCGCGGCGGAGGAGCGCGCGGATGCGCAGCATCCCCAGCCGGATGAGCGAGGGGCTGATGCTTGCGACGATGACGGTGATGTTGTCCTTGCCGCCGTTCTCGTTGGCGAGCGTAACGAGGCGCTGGGCAATTTCGGCAGCGGTGCCGTTCTTGCGGAACTCCGCGAGTATTTCCTGGTCGGTGGCCATGTTCACCAGACCATCGCTGCACAACATCACCATGTCCCCCGGCACGGTGTGCCAGAGGTAGGTGTCCACGGTGGTTTCTTCGTGCGTGCCCACGCACCGGGTCACGATGTTCTTCCGGCGGTCGGTGAGCGCCTCGGCCTTCGACATCAGCCCCAGCTTCACCTGCTCGTCCACCCAGGAGTGGTCCTCGGTCATGGTGATAATTTCGCCCTCGCGAATATGGTAGGCGCGGGAATCGCCGACGGTGGCTATCCATGCCTTGCGGGGTTCGATGACGGCGGTAAGCAGCGTGGTGCCCATGGGGCGGCTATCGGGGGTTTGCAGCACCAAGTCCTGGTTGGTCTTGTAGACGGTGTCGTTGGCCTTCTTGATGTACTGGCGCATCAGCGGCAGCGGGCCAGACTCGGTCTCGACGGCGTCAATCGGCGTAGCAGGGGGCGTTTCCTTAAGCACGTCCTTCATAATCGACACGGCCAGCTTGCTGGCCACATCGCCACCGCCGTGGCCGCCGAGTCCATCGGCAACACACAGCAAAGCCCCCTCGCTAAACAAGCGCAACCCGGGTGTATCCTCGCGATATACCCCGCAAAAATCTTCGTTGCGTTGTTTGCGACGGCCGATATCGGTCTGCGCGGCGATATCAAGTCGCATGAATGTACCCCACTTTTATCAGAACCCGTAGCCTAGCAAAAGATGACAGCCCCCGCAAACCCGGCAAATCGGCTGAGTTGAGGCAGCATAGGGCGCGGGGCTATGGTGGAGTCAAGCAACTTGGACAAGGAGCGTGCCATGCGCGTCGTTGTGGATTTATGCGTAATCCCGCTGGGCGGGGACCCTTCGCTCTCGGGCTACATTGCCGAGTGTCAACGGGTGTTGCAGGAAGCGGGGCTGAAAACGCACCTGCACGCCTACGGCACCAACATTGAGGGTGAGTGGGACGAGGTGATGGCAGCCGTTAAACGTTGCCACGAGCGCGTGCATCAGATGGGTGCGCCCCGCATTTCCACCACGCTCAAGCTGGGCACCCGGGTGGACAAGGTGCAGAGTATGGAAGAGAAGGTGGACAGCGTGCGCGCCCGGCTGGCCGACGCCTAGCACGACGGAATCTTAAGAATTTACCGTGACGCATTTGTCGCACGGGCGCAAAGACCGCCCGCAGGCGACAGCGGCACTGGATTCCTGCCTTCGCAGGAATCGCGAAATAATGGAGCAGCATCATGAGCGAGCAACAAGTACCCCCGGTGTTTCTCAAACCGAAAGGCGATAGCGCCTTGCGTGGCTGCATGATAGGCTGTCTCGCCGTGTTTGCAGGTCTACTGGTGCTCTGCGCGCTGGTGGGCTTCGTGGCCTACAACGCCTTCTCCCGCGTGCTCGACGAATTCACTTCGCCCACGCCCGTAGAGATACCTGCCGTGGTCATGACAGAGGAACAGAAGGAACTGCTCTTCGGCAAGGTAGACATGTTCTCCCATCAGATGGAAGGCAACGGACCTCTAGAAACGCTGGAGCTCACGGCGGACGAGATCAACGTTCTGCTGCGCGATTATCCTGGTCCTGGTCAGAACTCCCAGTGGGTGCGCGTGGATATCGTGGACGACATCCTGCGTGCCGAGGTTAGCTTGCCGCTTGAACAGGTCGGCTTGGGAGACCGCTACCTCAACGGGGCGGGAGAGCTGATCGCCAGCCTGAACAATGGCCAGTTGAACGTGATCATCAACTCCTTCGAAGTGGATGGCCAACCTCTACCCGGTCAGGCGCTCGCTGTCATGCGCAACCTCAACTTGGCGCAAAACTTCACCCAAGACCCCAGCGCGAAGCAAGCGCTCGCCCTCATCGACACCATCGAGGTGCGTGATGGAAAGCTGATCATCACGCCAAAGGCGCAATGATTTACTTTCCGCACCTTTAAGTTTCGAGGGTAAATAATCCTAAGCGCGAAAGATTCGCATTTTTTACCTTGCGGATAATTGGGTCCTAGGGTATTCTTCTCTTTAAGCCTTGGGGTGGCGTAATGATGAGGAGAAATGCCGTGGGCAGGTATGCAGTGCCGTGCGTTTTGGCCGTGCTTTGTGCGGTACTTCTTCTCCCATTCAGCGCCCATGCTGTCCTCGCGCCCGTGCGAGATGGGGCGGTAAACCTTCCGATTCAGTCGGTGCCAGGAAGTGACATCACCCCCACGGTGGCCACGGCTGGTGGCACGTGGGTGGTGGTCTGGTCCAGCACTCGAGGCGTG
>JBIKMR010000022.1:0-24901 GCA_044359155.1 Candidatus Hydrogenedentales bacterium
AAGGCGTGCCTTGTTCGCGGCGTGGTAGGCCAGGAGGCCGAAGTAGAGGAGGCGCGTGGCAAGCCAGAGCACGAAGGGCATCAGCATGAATACGTATTGCGCCTCATAGCGATCAGTCGCATTTCGGGCGACTCCTTCCCACAGATCAGGGAAGGTAATCGCGATGGCGAACACCGCCGTAGTTGCTCCCCCGATGAGGCGATACGGGTTGCCCCACGGACCAGCAGCAGGGGTTAGTCCGAAGAGAAGCATGACCCCGAAGAGTCCTGCGTAGCCCCCGAGCCAGCCGGAGAAACCGGGGTACATGTTGAAAGCCAACGGCATGAGACAGAGGTAGAACACAAACGCCCACGACAGGAACTGAAAGCGCAGGCCGCGCGGGTTGGCTCGGCAGGCGAGGGCCAGATGTGGGAGTAGCCCGGCAAGGAAGAGCCAGATGTAGAAGGGCTTCCAGGTGTTGTCGGTCTCGGCGGCCCAGCCGAGCGCGGCGGCCATGGCGAGCGCGGCGACGGTGGAGGCATTCAGCAAATAGATGAGCGGCCACGCGAGGATCATCCAGATGGTGAGGAAGGATTCGAGGCTGCCGGGCAGATGGTAGGTCTGGCCGATGAGGGCAATGCTTGCGCCGATGCCCCCGGTGAGGAAGAGTGCGCTGGACTCGCGCCATGCAGTGGAGTCGGAACGGCGCAGCAAGGTGTAGCCCGCCAGCCCCTGCCCGATAAGGAGCGGGATGAAAGCAATAACAGCGCGCATTCCGCGCGTGAGTTCTTCCCAGTTGCTGGCCAACAGCAGGATGACGCCGCCGATGATGAAGCTGGCCCCCAGCGCGCTCAGGCCAATGACGGCGACGGACGCAGCCGACCGGCGCTCGGGCACGCCGTATCGTGCCTTGATTCCCTCGGCCCCCTCGGGCGAGACCAAGCCTGCCGCCACCAGCGCAGGCAGTTCGGCGTAGAGCCATTCGAGGGCGCGGGCGTTGGGTTTGGATGTCATGGGCGGTACAACGCCTCCTGCGCCTGAAAGAATGCCGCAGTCTGCTCTTCCATCCAATAGCGGGGACGCCAGGGGAGCAGGCCCATGACGAAGCCGACGTGGCCCCCCTGCTCGGTCCATTGCGGATGCAGCCAAGGGGACGCGTCCGCTATCTCTCGGGGTATGGTTTCGGGCGGATTAAAGGGATCGTCCGCCGAGGTGAGCAGCATGGTGGGAACGCGGATGGCGTGGAGGAACTGGTGGCAGCCCACTTTGCGCCAGTAGTCGGTGGCGTCCTCAAAGCCATGCAGGGCTGCGGTGACTATGGTGTCGTATTCGTAAAAGTCTTTGCAGTTGTGCAGCGCCTCGACGTCGATGCTGCCGGGGTATTGCTCGGCCTTGGCCAGCGCCTTGGGCTTGAGGGACTTGAGGAAGTTCCACGCGTAGAAGCCGCCGAGCACCTTGTGAAAATCGGGCGCGGAGATGAGGGGATCGAAGGGCGGCGAGATGACCGCCGCGCCGCGCACCTGAGGGGGCAGGGTCTCCCCTTGTTCCCCCAGCCATTTACCCAGCACGTTGCCGCCCAGTGAGAACCCGCAGATATAGAGCGGCTGGTCGGGGTGATCCGCAGCCAGCTTGCGCACCACGAAGTCGGTGTCGCTGGTTTCGCCCATGTGGTAAATACGCTTGTTCTTGTTGATCTCGCCACTGCAAAAGCGGAACTCGACCGTGGCCACGTTCCACCCCAGCTTGTGGAAGGCCAGGTTGAAGCCCTTGATGTAGGGCGAATTGGCGGTGCCTTCCAGCCCATGCAACAGCACCACGCGAGGTGCATTGGGTTCGCCGTCGAAAAAGCGTACATAGATGAAGTCGCCATCGGGCGTGTCCCACCGCTCGCTGCGATACTCCACTTCCAAGTGCCTGCGTGCTAGCGGCCCCCAGAAGGATTGGGCATGGCCGTTGCCCATCCACCATGGCGGCACATAGGGATTCTGGTTGAGTACATCCAGCGTCGCCGCCTTGCGCGCTTCCTGCGTGGCGGGCTGGGCTTGGGCAAGCTCGGTGGCTATGTCCCTTGCGTCAGGATCCGAGAGTTCGTTCATCATGCTCCACCCAACTTGGCAAAAGAAAAACAGGATAACGCACTCGACCGTGATGATGAACTCACGCACCGGGATTCTCTGCCGGAAATCCATCCAGCATCGTACAAGCCAATAGATTGGAATTGAATAGAAAGGCGCCAAGACGAAGAGGATAACCATCGCTCTTCGGGTATCGTCTTTAGTGTGCCGCTGGCGCAAGTCCGAGTACATCAAACCCAGCAGCAACAGGAATCCCGCAAAGAATTGTAAATTCAGCCCATCGTTCCACTGGGCCACACGCATGAGCACGTAGACGGCAAGGGCGATTGGCGCTAGTGAGGGCGGTTGGTGCATACTGCGAATCCTGAGGGAATTGAGTATACCGCGTTGTGGGCAAGGATTGCCCCCGGCGCGCCGGGACAATGCAGATGCGGGTTCGGCACCTGATAGCTTTTGACACGGAGACCACCGGGTTTTCCGCTTCGCGCGACCAGATCATCGAGCTGGCCGCCGTGAAGTTCGTGCCCGGAGTCGGCGAGCTGGATACCTTTGAAACGCTGGTGAACCCCGGCAAGTCGGTGCCCCCCGAGATTACCGAACTGACCGGGCTGACCGACATGGACCTTTTCGGCGCGCCGCAGCCGCTGGAGGCGGTGCAACGCTTTCTGGACTGGGCCGGGGAGGAAACGCTCTTCTTGGCGCACAACGCCATCTTCGACGTGCGCTACCTGAACCGCGCCTTTCTGGACCAGGGGATGTTTGTGCCCTCAATACCCGTGGTAGACACCCTGCCGTGGGTGCGTAACCTGCGGCTGCCCGTGCCGGACCACAAACTGCAAACGCTGCTGGCCCACGTGGGGCACGACCCCGGCTCGGCCCACCGCAGCCTGGCCGACGCGCGCGGCCTGAGCACGCTGGTAAGTGTGCTGCTGCAAGGCGAGCCCGACCCCATCGGGGTGCTGCTGCCCTGGCTGGTAAGCGCCCGCAAACCCCGCCCGGAAACCAGCTTCGATGTGGTGCAGCGGTAGAGGTGGTCTGGATGGTGTGCCGAATCCTCGGACATCTCGCCCCCATGGCCACACGTGTAAACGCTCTTGCGCAAGCCAGCGTCTGAAGAGTACGCTATCGCCCACAAGGAATTTCTGATGACCGTCGAAACCGTGCCCACAGCCAACGATCAAAATCGAACTACTCTGATCTTCGTCGCCCTTTGGCTGCTCCTCTCCCCCCTTGCAATTGCCGTGTTTCTGGACTCAAACATGGACTCGCCGTTCTTTTTTTCCTGGCTCTGGATCAACGTGCTGCCGCTTACCACGTCTGCGGTGTTGGGGTGGGTGTTTGTGCAGCGGGTGGTGATTGGGCAACAGGGCGCACGGTGGTGGGTGCTGGCGTTGCGCATCGTCGCATGGCTGGTGGTGGCTCCGGTGTTGTTCACCATTGCCATTGGCGGAGACATGCTCACCCTCAGCAACTTCTTCCGCGTGGCACCCTACGCCACGCTGGGTGGGGCGGGGCTGCTTGTGGCGTGGGCGGTGGTGGTGTGGCTGGCGCGGCGCAAGAACCTGCTTCGCCCCACGCTGCGCCGCTTGGCCGTTGGCGCGCTGGTGGCTGTTCCCTTCGTGGTGCAGGTGGTGTTGTTTCCGCTGATGGCCATGGCGGTGAACAAGGCGCAGATGGCCTACTGCGAATGGGCAATCGTGCCGCAGATTGAAGCCTATGAACAACAGCACGACATGCCGCCGAACCGGCTCGCCGACGCGGTATCTCCCTATACGGCGATTCCGCCCGACGTGGTGTATGCGGATTATTCCTTGCGGATAGAAGACCGCAGCGACTTCATGGGCGATTATGTATATCGCGCCCGGGGGAACTGGGTGTACACGGACTAAGGGATGGCGGGCACGACTTCGGCGCGGATGCTTCGCACGCGGACGGGGGCGTCATTGCCGGGTGCCACGCGCAGGCGAAACTCGATGCTGGCCGGGGGCGGGTCTTGCAAGGCCACCATCACCGGGAGCATGGCCCACCCGCCACCGGGATGCGATTCCGTATTCACCACGCGCTTCCCGCCTTCTCCTGCATTCTGCCGAATCACCGCCTCGGCTGCGCCAGCGTTGTCTGCATAGCACTCGACGATCAGCAGCAGCGTATCGCCGGGCAGGAAGAGGTCCGGCTTTAGCAACTGCCGAATATCGACCGGGTCTTTTTCCTGCGGCGTTACGGATGCAACTACCTTGCCCTTCTCCCCCTCGGCGGCCTTGGCCACAGCCTTGGGAATCGAGACCTCCCACCCGGTAGGCGTGTCGCCTTCCCATTGCTCGAAAGAGTCGTTGACCAGCAGGCGCGACGTGGCGGCTGCAGTGACAAGCACCTCGTTGACAGGGGCTTCTTGTGCGCCCGCAAGGGAAGCGACCAGCAGCACTGCCAGAAGCAGGCTACTTGCGCAGGTAGTTTTTGTATTTCTGAAGCACATATTCCACATCACCCGTGGCGCAAATGCGGCCCTGTTCAATCCAAACCGCCTTGTTGCACATCTGCCGCACCATGTTGGCGTTGTGCGAAACGAATACGACGGTGCTGTCATGCGAACGCACGCGGGCCTGCATGGCCTCGACGGACCTGTCGCGGAAGCGCGCGTCCCCCACTCCCACCACCTCGTCCACCAGTAGAACGTCGGGGTTGATCTGGAAGGCGACAGCAAAGGCCAGGCGCGCCTTCATGCCGCTCGAGTAGGTGGCCACGGGCACGTCGATAAAGTCTTCGAGTTCGGCGTAGGCGATCACCTCGTCCATGCGGGCAAGGATGTCCTGTCGCTTCATGCCCAGGAACATGGCGCTTAGGATGGCGTTCTGCCTGCCGGAGAGGTAATCCACAAAACCGAGCTTGAGAGAGAGAAGCGAGGCGCGCACCCCGGCATTGTGCATCACGCCTTCGTCGGGTCCTATCACCCCGGCGAGCAGGCGCAGCAGGGTGCTCTTGCCGCTGCCATTGCGCCCCACCACGCCGAGCGAGTCTCCCCGGTGCAGCTCGATGTTGATGTCCTTAAGCGCCCAATGGCGGTGCCATGTGCGCCAGCTTTTGCGGAGCATGTACGACACGCCCACCTTTTCGAGGCGCAGCAATGGTTGGGTATCGACGGTTGCTTCCATCACACCATCCGCTTGCCGTAGGTCTGGTCCAGCTTCCAGGTTATCCATGCGCCGGCATAAATGCCCACGAGGCTGAACGCGGTGATGGCTGCCAAAGGAGCCAGGGCAGGCACTTCGCCATCGAGCAGGCACTGGCGCTGGGCGTGGATGAGCCAGCCCATGGGATTCAGCCAGAAGATGGTCTGGTAAGGCTCGGGCAGGCTGGTGCCCGCATAAAAGATTCCCGAGAAATAAAAGAGCAGGCGAACCAGGTTGTCTTGCAGGTTGGCCAGGTCGGGCACCAGTGGCAGTATCGCGGCCATGGGCACGGCCACGCCCATGATGAACAGCAGCTCTACCGCCAGCACCACGGGAAAGAGCAGCACTTGCGGCCCGGGGTGGATGCCCGTAAAGGCAAGCACGATGGCCAACGGTATCAGCGAGAAGGCCATCTGCAAGGCTTGGGTGAGCAGGGTGCTGAAGGTGAAAACAATCTTGTGGAAGGCGACTTGGGTTACGAGTCCACTGGAATTAAGTATTGCGCGCGAGCCCTGTTTGAGGCCCGCCTCAAAGAAACGCCACGCCACGATGCCCACCAGCAGGAAGGGCACGAAGCCCTCGGTGCGCTGGCCCAGGAAGACACCGAACACGAGGTAATACACCAGCATGTTGAGCAACGGGTCGAGCACCCACCAGACCACGCCCAAATACGTGCGGGCAGCCGAGGCCTGAAAGTCAGCCCAGGCCTTGTGCCAAATCAATTCCCGGTAGGGAAGCACGTTCAAGCATTGAAACAACGCGACCATCTCCGACTGGCCCCCCGGCCAGCCCACCCCGCAACCTGCCACACGAGGGGATCATAGCACGACAATTTCCGGCCCCACAATTATCACTTCATACTTGCACGCGGGGCGGGGGTGTCCTATCCTGTTGGGATTACGTTAAGTACGCAGGGTCGCCAAGGGCTGGCCCCCTGCTGGAGCATTGCCTGTGTTCGGTATTCGTATCCTTATTCCAAGCATGGCGACGGCGGTGTTGATGGCGTGCGCCATCGCCCATGCCGATGCGCCGGTGGCGGTGAACTTCAACCGCGACATTCGCCCGGTGCTTTCGGACAGGTGCTTTGCGTGCCACGGGCCAGACGCCAACACGCGCAAGGCAGACCTGCGGCTGGACGACGAGGCCTCAGCAAAGCTGGCGGCGATTGTGGCGGGCAAGCCAGACGAAAGTCCGCTGTTTCTCAGGATAACCACAACCAACCCCGACGACCTGATGCCGCCGCCGGAAGCGCACAAGCCCGCACTGAATGCAGACGAGGTGGCGCTATTCCGCCAGTGGATTGCCGAGGGCGCACCCTGGGCCAAGCACTGGGCCTACGAGAAGCCGGTGCGGGTCGAGCCGCCTGCGGTGCAGGACGAAGCCGGAATGCGAAACCCGATTGACCGGTTCTTGCAGACCCGGCTGGAAGCCGAGGGCTTTCCCCCGAATGGAGAAGCCACGCGGGAGACCTTGCTGCGCCGCGTGTCTTTCGATATCACCGGCCTCCCCCCCACGCCCGCAGAGCTGGATGCCTTCGTGGCAGACACGCGCCCCGACGCCTTCGAGCGGCAGGTGGACCGACTGATGGCGTCGCCCCACTATGGCGAACGCATGGCGATGGACTGGCTGGATGGCGCGCGCTATGCCGACAGTAATGGCTACCAGAATGATTTCAACCGCGCCATGTGGCCGTGGCGTGACTGGGTCATCCAAGCCTACAACGACAACATGCCCTTCGACCAGTTCGCGGTGGAGCAGATTGCGGGCGACCTACTTCCCAATGCGAACGACATGCAGCGCGTGGCCACGGGATTCTGTCGTAACAATCGCAGCATGACGGAGGGCGGCTCGCTGGAGGAAGAGTGGCACGTGGAGAAAGTGATCGACCGGGTGGAGACTACCTCGATCGTTTTCCTCGGGTTGACAACGGGCTGCGCTCGTTGCCATGACCACAAGTACGACCCGATCTCGCAGCGCGAGTTCTACCAGATGTATGCGTTCTTCAACGCCTCTGAGGACAAGGGCTTCTATGAAGAGACGCGCGGCAACGCGGGGCCGCTAGTCTCGCTGCCTACGTATGATCAGCAGTTGAAGATTGGCGAGTTTGAGAACAAACTGGCCGCAGTGCGTACCGCGCTGGCCACGGCGCAGGCGGATACCGAGTCCGGATTCCAAACGTGGAAGGCAGCCCTTGCCGCTGATTCACCCCCCACCTTAGGCAAGACCATGTTGGTACAGGCGCCGTTGCAGGGCGACTTGAACGTGAACCTGCACGAAGGCACGGCCTCCGCCACACCGGGCACCACGCCGCCGCGATTCGCAGAAGGGATTCTGGGGCAGGGCGTCGAGTTTGACGGCACCGGCGAAACCTATCTGGACCTCGGCCAGCCGGTGCGCTTTGAGCAGGACCAGAAGTTTAGCGTGTCACTGTGGATGCGGCCCGATGGGCCGGGTGCACCGTTCAGTAAGACCGACGACGCGGCCACATCGCGCGGGTACCAGTGGGTGCTGACTGCCGAGGGTGACCTCGAAATCTACATGGTAAGTGCATGGCCGGACAGCGCCATTAAAATCACCGCGAACGAGCGTCTGCCGATGGGCAAGTGGTCGCACGTGTGCGTGACTTACGATGGCAGCGGCAGGCCGGAGAGTTTCCAGATATACATTGCCGGTCGGCTGGTGACGCACAAGAAGGAACAGGCTGCACTGACGAGTAGCATCGACACGGAGCAGCCGCTGCGGCTGGGGCGCAGCTCGAACAGCAATTTCTTCAAGGGGGCGGTGGCGGATTTCCGCGTATTCGGGCGTGTACTTACGGCGAAGAAGGTGAAGGACGTCATCGACGACGCCCTGATCCCCGTGGCCAAGCAGGAGCTTTCCGAGGCGCGACAGGCGCAGTTGCGGGAGTTCTTCACCTTGCGTGGCGACGACCGCGTGACGAAGCTGGACGCGGAAGTGAAGAGGCTGGCGGAGGAGAAAGCGGCGTATGAGAGGGATAACGTTGCGACGGTGATGGTGATGAAAGAGTTGGCCGAGCCACGCCCCACGTATCGCCTCGAACGGGGCCAGTACAATACGCCTGACATCAGCGAAGCGTTGCAGCCGGGCGTGCCCGCGTTCCTGCCGCCGCTACCCGAGGGTGCACCGAACAACCGACTGGGACTGGCCAAGTGGATTGTAGACCCGGACAACCCGCTCACCGCGCGCGTAACCGTGAACCGCATGTGGAACAAATTCTTTGGGCAGGGGTTGGTGAAATCGCCGGACAATTTCGGCGTGCAGACCGAAGCCCCCATGCACCCGGAACTGCTGGACTGGCTGGCGACGGAATTGATTGCGACCGGCTGGGACCTGAAGGCGATGCAGAAGCTGATCGTGTCGAGCGCGACGTATCGACGCGCGTCGACCAGCACGCCCGAGATGCGCGAGCGCGACCCAGAGAACCGGCTCTACGCGCGCGGCCCGCGCTTCCGGCTGCCTGCGGAACTGGTGCGCGACAATGCGCTGGCGGTGGGCGGCTTGCTGACGGGGAAGATTGGCGGGCCATCGGTGAAGCCGTATCAGCCGGAAGGACTCTGGGCCGAACTGGCAGGCGGCGCGGGCGAAGGCCCGTATGTGCAATCCAAGGGCGAAGACCTGTATCGACGCAGCATGTACACCTATCGCAAGCGGACGGTGCCACACCCGATTACCAGCACCTTTGACGCGCCGAGTTGGGAGTTCTGCACGGTATATCGCGCGCGCACGAACACGCCGCTCCAAGCGCTGGCGCTGTTGAACGACACCACCTATGTGGAAGCGGCGCGCAATCTGGCGCAGCGCATGTTGACCGAAACGACCGGCGAGGCGGCGCAGCGCGTGGCCTATGGTTTCCGCTTGGCAACGGGCCGTATGCCCACGGCATCGGAAACAACCACGCTTGAGGCGGGCCTGTATGGCTACGCGCAAACGTATACCACCGCCCCACAGGAAGCCGAGGCACTGCTGGCGAATGGCGAGGCTCCTGTGCCCGAGGGCGTGGACCGGATTCAGTTGGCCGCTTACACCGCCGTGGCAGGTGTGATATTGAATCTCGATGAGACAATTACCAAGGAGTAGTCCTGCTTTTCGGGACCGAGGTTGACCTATGCAGCACATTGAATACGCACAGAACTGGAACCGGCGCCACTTCCTGAAGGCCGCAGGCTTGGGGTTGGGGGCGACCGCCTTGGGTATGCTGGGTGCCACGCCTTCGAGCGCAACGATGCTGTCGGAAGCGGCACGCATTGCACCGCGCGCCAAGCGCGTTATCTTCATGTTCCAGTCCGGCGCGCCATCGCAGCTGGAGTTGTTCGACTACAAGCCCACGCTCGACAAGATACACATGACGGAGCTGCCCGACGAGGTGCGCATGGGGCAGCGCCTTACGGGGATGACCTCGCGGCAGACGTCGTTCCCGATGATCCGTTCGATGTTCAAGTTCGCACAGTTCGGCCAGAGCGGCACGTGGTTCAGCGAGCTGCTGCCGCACACGGCGCGCATTGCGGACGACATCTGCGTGATTCGCACGATGCACACCGAGGCGATCAACCACGACCCGGCAATCACCTTCTGCCAGACGGGGTCGCAATTAGCGGGCCGCCCGAGCATGGGCGCGTGGGTGGCCTATGGCTTGGGCGCAATGAACAGCGACCTGCCCGCCTTCATGGTGCTGGTGTCGCGCGGCAGCGGACGCTCGGCAGACCAGCCGCTCTATGATCGCCTCTGGGGCAGCGGCTTTTTGCCGTCTCAATACCAAGGCGTGAAGCTGCGCAGCGCGGCAGACCCCGTGCTCTACCTGAGCAACCCGGGCGGATGCAGCCCAACCACGCGCCGGTCGATGCTGGACCAGTTGCGCGCGCTGAACCAGGAACACCACGCCGCCACGGGCGATCCCGAAATCCTGTCGCGCATTGAACAATATGAGTTGGCCTTCCGTATGCAGAGTTCCGTGCCGGACCTTTCAGACATATCGAACGAGCCACAGCACATTCTCGATTTGTATGGCCCCGACGTGCATCGCCCCGGAAGCTATGCGCGCAATTGCCTGCTGGCGCGGCGCATGGCCGAGCGCGATGTGCGGTTTGTGCAGCTGTATCACATGGGCTGGGACCACCACGACAACCTGCCCGACCACGTGACCAAACAATGCCGCGATACGGACCAGCCCTCTGCCGGACTGGTGGCGGACCTGAAGCAGCGCGGCTTGCTGGACGACACGTTGATTGTCTGGGGTGGCGAGTTTGGCCGCACGGTGTACTCGCAAGGCACGGTGACCGAGACCACCTACGGGCGCGACCACCACCCGCGCTGCTACTCGATGTGGCTGGCGGGCGGTGGCATCAAACCGGGCGTCACCTGGGGCACCACCGACGACTTCAGCTACAACATCGTCGAGAACCCGGTGCACGTGAACGAACTGAATGCGACGATATTGCACAGTCTGGGCATCGACCACCGCGCACTTTCCGCACAGCACCAGGGGCTCGACGTGCGCCTGACCGGCGTGGAGGAAGTGAACCCTGTACTCGGTCTGCTGGCATAGCATCGCTGCCGCGCTGCTGCTCGCCTTCACCGCAGCAGCCGAGCCGCCAGAGGGGATCGACCTGGCACTCACGTGGGCGGGGCACCCGGTGAACCCTTGCCTGTATACCAGCGCCCCGCACCAATACGCCGCCTTCTACGACGAGAACCGGCAGATGACGGTGATGCACCGAACGCTGGATTCCAACACGTGGACCACGCAGAAACTGGACGAGCACGTAATCTGGGACAGCCACAACTACATTGCGCTGGCGGTAGATTCCGAAGGCCAACTGCACCTGAGCGGGAATATGCACGTATCACCGCTCGTGTATTTCCGTACCGAAACCCCGCACGACATCACCACCCTGACCCGCCGCACGGCGATGACCGGCAGCGAGGAAGTGAAGGTAACTTATCCCAAGTTTTTCCTGGACGGCGCGGGCGAACTGATGTTCACGTATCGCGATGGGGGTAGCGGGAAGGGTGACCAGATATTCAACCGATATGTTCCCAAGGCCAAGCTGTGGACGCGGGCCATGTTTCGCCCGCTGACGGATGGCGAGGGCGCGCGCAACGCCTACTTCGACGACTTCCAGCGCGGGGCCGATGGCTATCTGCACCTGTGCTGGGTGTGGCGCGAGACTTCAGACGCGGCCACCACAAACACCCTGAGCCATGTGCGCACCAAGGACTTTAAGACCTGGGAAAACGCCAAGGGCGAGAAGGTGACTTTGCCGATTCGGCGCGGCGCGCCCGTGGAAGTGGACCCCGTGCCGCAGGGCGGCGGAATTTTGAACACAAATACCAAGCTGGGCTTTGCGCCGAACGGCGCGCCGGTGATTGCCTACCACAAGCACGACGCAAACGGGAACACGCAGGTGCATGTGGCCGGGTGGAACGGCAGCGTATGGGTAATCACGCCGATGACGGAGTACGACTATCGCTGGGAGTTCGGCGGCGGCGGCACGCTGGTGGGAGAGATTGGCGTGCGCCGCCCTACGACCGGGGCGGACGGCACGCTATCGGTGCAATGGAACCACAAAAAGTTTGGCACGCACCGGAGGCTGATTGACCCAACCACCTTTGCCGCGCTGGACGAAGTGCCCGCGCTTTCGGACGGCATACCGAAAGAACTGCGGCAGCCGGGTTCCACCTTCCCCGAAATGCAGGTGCGCTTCGTGTGGGATTCGGGCACATCCCCCGACCCCGCCCGCAAGAGCCTGCTGCGGTGGGAATGCCTGCCCGCCAACCGCGATCAACCCCGAGGCAAACCCTGGCCCGCCCCCATGATGCTGCGCCTCTACGATCTGCCCGCACCGGAGTTGCAGTGACGGTTACGTCACGTGTTCCGCCGGTACTGCCCACCCACTTCGAAGAGTGCGTTGCTGATCTGCCCAAGGCTGCACGTGCGGACGGCGGTCATGAGTTCGGCAAAGATGTTGCCGCGTTCGAGGCAGACCTGCTTCAAGCGCGCGATGGCCTCGGGGGATTCGCCCGCGTGCTGCATGTGCCATGCGCGCAGGTTGTGTAGCTGGCGCACCTTCTCGTCCTCGGTGCCCCGGCGGAGTTCCATCTTTTCCATGGCGGCGTCGTGGTCGGTGTGTTCATTCACAAAAGTATTCACGCCGACGATGGGGTATTCGCCGCTGGACTTGAGCTGTTCGTAGTAGTGGGACTCGTCCTGAATCTTGCCGCGCTGGTAGCCACGCTCCATCGCGCCGAGCACGCCACCGCGATCGCTGATGCGCTCGAATTCCTTGAGTACCGCTTCTTCCACCAGGTCGGTCAGCTCTTCAATGATGAACGACCCTTGCAGGCTGTTCTCGTTCATGAAGAGGCCATGCTCGCGGTTGATGATCAGCTGGATGGCCAGCGCGCGGCGCACGGATTCCTCGGTGGGCGTGGTCACGGCCTCGTCGTAGGCGTTGGTGTGCAGTGAATTGCAGTTGTCGTAGAGCGCAGTGAGCGCCTCGAGCGTGGTGCGGATGTCGTTGAAGTCCACTTCCTGCGCGTGCAGCGAGCGGCCGCTGGTCTGGATGTGGGTCTTCAGTTTCTGCGAGCGCTCGTTCGCGCCATAGCGTTCGCGCATGGCCACGGCCCAGATGCGCCGCGCCACGCGGTTGAGCACGGCATACTCAGGGTCCATGCCGCAGGAGAAGAAGAAGGACAGGTTCGGCGCGAAGGCGTTCACGTCCATCCCGCGCGCAAGGTAATACTCGACAAACGTAAACCCGTTCGCCAGCGTGAAGGCCAACTGCGAGATGGGGTTCGCCCCAGCCTCGGCAATGTGGTAGCCGGAGATGGAAACGGAATAGAAATTCCTCACTTCATTCTCGATGAAGTATTCCTGGATGTCGGCCATCATCTTGAGGGCAAAGTCGATGGCGAAGATGCAGGTGTTCTGCCCCTGATCTTCCTTCAGGATATCCGCCTGCACGGTACCGCGCACTTGCTTCAACACGTGCGCGCGAATGGCCGCCGCTTCTTCGGCATTCGGCTGGCGACCCTGTGCAGCGATGAACTTGTCCATCCCTTGATCAATCGCCGTGTTGAGGAACATGGCCAATATCGTGGGCGCGGGTCCGTTGATGGTCATGGACACCGACGTGTTTGGCGCGGAAAGATCGAAGCCCTCGTACAGTTGCTTCATGTCGTTCAGCGTGCAGATGGACACGCCGCTGCTGCCCACCTTGCCATAGATGTCGGGTCGCTCGTCGGGGTCCGCGCCGTAGAGCGTCACCGAGTCGAATGCCGTGGAGAGTCGCTTCGCCTCGGCATTGCGGGACAGGTACTTGAATCGTTCGTTGGTGCGCTTCGCGTCGCCCTCGCCTGCAAACATGCGGGCGGGGTCTTCGTCATTACGCTTGAAGGGAAACACGCCCGCCGTAAAGGGGAACTCGCCGGGCACATTTTCGCGCGCGACCCAGCGCAGTTGGTCGCCAGGGTCGGTATAGTGCGGCAGCGCCACGCGGGGTATCTGCGTGCCTGCCATGCTGGTGCGGTGCAGCGGCGTGCGGAATTCCTGCCCGCGCACGTGGTAGACGAAGTCGTCGGCGCGGTAGCGTTCGCACAGCGCGGCATACCCGGCCACGGCCTCGCGGCAGCGTGCGTCCATGCGCGAGCGCAGGCGCTCGGCGCGCGCCAGCAAATCGTCGCGCACGGTGGCGTCGTCCAATTCCCGCGCGGCAGCATCGAGGTGCGCAGCACGGCGGGCAAGGTCGGCCTGTTCGTCGGCCCACTTGTGGTAATGACGCAGGGACTGCGCAATCTCGGCGAGGTAACGCACGCGGTCGGCGGGAATCACGGCCTCGTGCGCGGAAGAATGCCGCGCCTCGGGGCGCTGAAGTGTGGCGCGCCAATCGCAGCCCGCGCGCTCGTTGATGAGATCAATCAGCCCGTGGTAGAGCGCGTTCACGCCGTCGTCGTTGAAGCGCGACGCGATGGTGCCGTAGACCGGCATGGCCTCGAGAGGCTGCTCGAAGGCGTGGCGGTTGCGCTGGCGCTGCTTGCGCACGTCGCGCAGCGCGTCCATTGATCCCGCCCGGTCGAACTTGTTGATGGCGATCACGTCGGCCAGATCGATCATGTCGATCTTTTCCAACTGCGACGCCGCGCCGAATTCCGCCGTCATCACGTAGAGGGACAGGTCCACGCTGGCCACGATGCCCGCGTCGGCCTGGCCGATGCCCGCCGTCTCGACGATGATGAGATCATAGCCCGCCGCCTTGATCACCTCGATGCACTCGTTCACGGCTGCGCTCATCGCGCCGCCGCCGCGCGTGGCGAGGGAGCGCATGTACACGCGCGGGTTGGATGCGGCGTTCATGCGGATGCGGTCGCCCAACAGCGCGCCCCCCGTGCGGCGGCGGGTGGGATCGATGGACAACACCGCGATACGCTTGTCCTCGAAGTCTTCGAGGAAGCGGTGTAGCAGTTCATCCACCAGCGATGACTTGCCCGCGCCACCCGTGCCGGTGATTCCCACCACGGGCGCGGTCTTATGCGGTTCAGATATCGTCTTCGCCAGCAGGCGATCCAGTTGCTGCTCGTCCCCCAACAGCCGCGCCTCTTCCACCGCCGTAAGTAGCTGGGCAAAGTGCATGGTGTCGCGCAGGTCGTAGTCCCGATCGGCATGGGGCGTAACGCGCGCCGCAATGGCGCGGTCGAGCAGGTCTTGAATCATGGGGACCAGCCCCATCTTGCGCCCATCTTCAGGGGAGTAGATGCGGTTGACGCCGTACTCCTGAAGCAGGCGAATTTCGGAGGGAACGATAACGCCGCCACCGCCGCCGAATACCTGGATGTGGCCCGCGCCGCGCGAACGCAGCAGGTCCACAACATACTTGAAGAACTCTACATGGCCTCCTTGGTAGGAGCTGATGGCAATGGCCGCCGCGTCCTCCTCGATGGCCGCGCCTACAATCTCGTCCGCCGAGCGGTTGTGCCCAAGGTGGATGACCTCCGCGCCAAGGTCTTGCATGATGCGCCGCATCACGTTGATGGCCGCATCGTGCCCGTCGAACAGGGACGTGGAACTGACCACGCGCACCGGGCGCGAAAGCGCGCGCTGGGTTTCCAGCGCGTGTGTGGTGGATACGGCCATGGGGAATACCTTTATAGGAACACCGCGCGTTCGCGGTTCATCTGGTCGAACAGATGATACCCCATCCCGCGCAGCAAGGCATCCAGCTTTATCATGGGCAGGCCGAGCACATTCTGGTAGCAGCCCCGGTATTCCGCCACCAGCAACGTGCCGGGGCCGTCCACGGTATAGGCCCCGGCGCGGTCGAGCGGGTTGACGATATCCACGAAGCACTCAATCTCTGCGCGGCTCAGGCTGCGGAAGGTCACGTCCGTGGTTTCGGTGCCCTCGACGCGCGCGCCCGTTTCCGTATGGCACAGGGCCAGCCCGGTGCAAACCTGGTGCGTGCGGCCCGACAGGTGCTCCAGCATCCGAATGGCATCCGCCCGGTCCACCGGTTTCGGCAACACATGGTCGCCCTCGAATACCAGCGTATCCGCCGCAATAATAAGGGCAGGCCGTTGCACTCGCCTAGCCACGTCGTCCCGCTTCACCACCGCGTTCCGCTCGACAATCTCGGACGGCGTACCGCCCGAGTTGATCTCCTCCGCATCGCTGGTGATGACCTCAAACGAAACCCCCAACGCACCCAACAAGGCACGACGGCGTGGTGATCCCGAGGCGAGAATGAGTGCGGGACTCATGGCGTGGCGGGGACGGGTTCGTCGAGCGGCTTAACTTCCACCAAATCCGGGGCGGGTTCGGGCTTGGGGGGAGCGGCACCTTTCAGGGCTTCCTTGAATGCTGGGGCTTCGGGCACCCATTTGCCGCCTGCGCCCACGGTTTCGACGACGGCGTCGTTCTCGATCAGCTTGGTGCCCTCGGCCAGTTTTATCTGGGTCTCTTCCGGGGTCACGCTGCCGTTCACGGTGTACTCGCCCATGTCCACTTGCAGTTCGGTTTCCTTGTCGAACACCACGTGCAGGCGGTAGGGCAACAGCGTGTCGTCCGTCAGGTAGAGGCTGACGCTCTCGAAAGGCGGTTCTTCGTCGCCCGCCTTGGGGCGAATCTCCAGCCCGTTTTTGCCAAGGGGGTTGTCCTTAATCTCGAAGAGCTTCACGTCGTAGTTCTCGCGCAGCTTCTTGGTGTCGCTGTCGAAACCGAAGAAGAGGATGTCCGCTTCGCGCACTTCGGAGAGATCGGACGAGACGGCCTGCCGCACCTCGGGTTCGTACTCGATGGCGCGCTTGTCTTCAATCACCACCGTTGCGTCGTAGGGATAGAAGGTGGTGCGCACAATGCGGCGCGGGGCTGCGAAGAGCAGCTTGCCCTCCGAGATGAAGGTCTCGTCGGGGGTGATGCTCTTCTCGGTGTATTCCGCTTGGAGCACCTGAATGCCCTCGCGCTTCCGGGCGAAGTCCTCAAAGAAGGCGTCGAATTCAGGAGGGGCGGCAAACAGCGCCCCGGTGGCCAGCATCCATGCAGCAATCACGGGGTATTTTCCTGTGTAAACCGGGGCGGCTCTTCGCCATATTGCGCCCGGAAGTCTTCGGCCTGGTCGCGCAGGTTGCGCTGCACCGCCTCTGCCGTGGGCAGCTCGCTCAACAGCGCGCTGTGCGCTGCGAGCACCGCGCGCAAGTCGGTGCGCAGGCGGTCGCGCTCGTAGCGCAGTTCGTTGATCTCGCGCTGCAATTCCTCGGGCAGGCGGCGCGCATCGAGCAACAGGTTCTCGCGCTCGGCTTGCGCGCTTTGCAAAACAGCATCAGCCTGTCGGCGGGCGGATTCTTCGATGCTTTCGCCAAAGCGCTGCGACTGGATAAGCGCGTTTCGGAGCGTCGTCTCCATGTCGCGGATTTCTTCGACCTTGCCGCGCTGCGCCTCGAGTTCTTCCTTCAACTCGCGCACGCGGTTGATGAGCGCCTCCATCGCGTCGGCCACGCGTTCAAGGTAGTCGTCCACCTCGTCCTTGTCGTAGCCGCCCATCAGGGCGTTTTTGAAGTCGGTGTTGTACAAGTCGCTCGGTGAAAGCAGCGACTCGTCTCCCAGCACACCCTTGATTACTTTGTCTTTGCGCATTGTTCCGCCTGCCTTATCGACGCAGCCCAACGACGTTCATTCAATCAGCCTTATTACCTACTGCCCCAGCGCCGCCGACTTCTCCACCGCCGCGCGTATGGCGCGCTTCACCACGTCGGGCAGGCCGTCTTCGCGGTACTGCCGCAACGCGGCCTCGGTCACGCCGCCGCGTGAGGTCACCTTTTCGCGCAGCGTGCCCGCATCGTCTTCCGACGAATGCAGCAGGCAGCCCGCGCCGTAGAGTGTCTGCTCAGCGAGTCGCTTCGCAATCTTGGCATCCAGCCCTTCGTCGATGCCCGCCTCGGTTAGGCACTCGACCAGATAAAAGAAATACGCTGGGCCGGAACCGCTGATGGCGGTCAGGGCGTCCATGTCTTTCTCGGCGATAATCTCCGCAATCCCGATGCTCTCGAACAGCGACTTCACCAGCGCCGCGTCTTCGGGCGTGCTGTGCGCGCCGGGGGCGATTCCCGTTGCGCCCGCGCGGGCTAGGCAGGGGGTGTTCGGCATAACCCGCACCACCCGCACGCCGGCCCCAAGGCGCGACTCGTAGAACGTGGTGGATATTCCGGCGGCAATGCTCACAAGCAGCGTGCCGGGCTTTATGCTGTCCTTGATGTCGGCAAGCGCTTCTTGCATGGTCTGTGGCTTTACGGCCATCACCAGCACATCGCTGGCGGCTGCGGCTTCGCGCGCGGTGGGGGCCACACGCACGCCCAGCTTGGCACCTTGCGCCTGCCGTTCTTCGGAGGGATCAAAGATGATGGCGCGGTCGGCGGGCCATACCTGCTGGCTGACCAGCCCCTCGAGTATGGCCGAGCCCATGTTGCCGAAACCTAGAAAGCCCAGCGTGCCGGGGTGGTTGATGCTCATCCTGCAAACTCCATTTGGGCGGCTTCCGTGTCCGCCGGGAAATCAAACGCTACGGCCACCTCGTCGCAGCCGGGATACAGGCGGCAGCGCAGGCAGTCCTTGAATACTTTCCAAGGGAGTTCCCCCTTGTCCACAATCCGAAAGCCGTTCTTAAGGAAGAAACGCTCCTCGCGGGTCAAAGCGTAGACACGGGCAATGTCCAGGGTCTCCGCCTCTTCCAGCGTAGCGAGCAGCAGCCGCGCCCCCACGCCCTTGCCGCGCAGATCCTCACGCACCACCAGCGAGCGCACCTCAGCCAAGTCCACCATGTCGATATGCAGCGCCACGCACCCGCCCACCCCCAGCTCGTCCACGTATACGTAGAAATCCCGCACGTTCTCATAGAGTTCCGGCAGGGCGCGCGGCAACACCTTCCCCTCCGTCACGGCGGAATCCAGCAATTGCTTCAACTCGAAGACCTCGGTCAACTTCGGTTTGCGTATTTCCGCCATGCCCTTTTCCTGCCAATCCATTGTTCAAGCATCCTAGCAGAACATGCCAACCATGCGCACCGCGTTCTCGATTCTTGCAATCCTGCGCCCCCACCATGTAGAAGCCAGTGGGCTATAAACACGGGAGATACCGCAATGCATTCATCACGCCGGGGATTCATCAAGCAGGCCGCCATCGCGGGTACGGCGGCTGTTATCTTGTCTGGCCGGGCACGTGCTGCCGCAGTGGACCCCAACGCTCCCATCCGCGTGGGCCTGGTAGGCTCCGGGCGGCGCGGCAACGGCGCGGCGCGGGATTGTTCGCAGGCCCACCCCGGCGTGCGCATCGTGGCGCAGTGTGACCTGTTCCCGGAAGTACTGGCCGACAGCCGCACCAAGCTGGCCACGCTGGGCGCGCAGTATGCCGTGACCGACGACACCGCCTTCTCCGGCTTCGACGGCTACCAGAAGGTGCTAGCCTGCGACATCGACATGATCATCCTGGCCACGCCCCCGGCGTATCGCGCCGCACAACTGAAGGCAGCCATCGAGGCGGGCAAGCATGTGTTCATGGAAAAGCCCGCAGGCACCGACCCCCAGCAGGTGAAGGGCGTTATCGCCACGGGCGAGTTGGCGAAGAAGAAGGGACTCAGCATTGTGGCGGGCACACAGCGCCGCCATGACCCCGGCTACCGCGAGGTGATCAAGCGCATCCACGACGGCGCGCTCGGCGAGATTGTTTCCGCTTCCGCATATTGGGTTGGCGACTATGGCTATTACCCCGCCGTGCTGCGACAGGATGGCTGGAGCGACATGGAATACCACAACCGCAACTGGAACTACTTCACGTGGATAGGCGGGGACCATATCGTCGAGCAGCATGTGCACAACCTGGACATCATGAACTGGGTATTCGACGCGCACCCCATCAAGGCGGTCGGCATGGGCGGGCGTTCGCAGCGCACGGGCGCGGAGTTCGGCCACATCTACGACCACTTTTCGGTGGAGTATGAATACCCGAACGAGGTGAAGGTGCAGAGCCTCTGCCGCCAGAACAGCGACACCTTCAGCCGCGTGGCGGAATTCGTGGCGGGCACCAAAGGAACCTCGGACTGCCACACCCGCATCAGCGGCGAGAACAAGTTCCGACCGGACAAGGCCGAGGGCAGCCCCTACGTGAACGAACACGCCAACCTGATCGCCGCCATCCTGAAGAACGAGCCCATCAATGAGGCGAAGCAGATTGCCGAAAGTACCATGACCGCCATCATCGGGCGCATGTCTGCCTACACCGGGCAGGAAGTCACCTGGGACTGGGCCATGAACGAATCCACCCAGGACCTGCTGCCGAACCCACTGGAGATGGGCCCCCTGCCCACGCCGGAAATCGCCGTCCCCGGAGTTACGCCACTGACGTAGGGCTGGGAGCGCAGCGCTTGTCCGCCTCAGGCGTGGGCTACTGCGCTGCCGAACACGCAGCACACGCCGCGACATTTATGGCTCCGTCCCCTCTCCCCCTGGCAGGGGGAGAGGGTTAGGGTGAGGGGGTTACCCGCACCTACTCACAAGCGCGCAGCAACCCGCCATCATGCCGCCCCGAACTTATCCACGATCATCTTGTGCCGGTAGGCGAAAATGCTCTCCAAGTCCCGCTTCACCAGCAGCGCGTGCGCTATCGCCCCCAACGGGCCGAAGGGCATGGCGTAGCGCACCGTGTCTTCAATCGCGGTGCCGCCGTTGGGCAGGCTTTCAAACGTGTGCGTGTGGTGCCAGAGGGAATACGGACCCTTGAGTTGCACATCCACAAACCGGTGGGGCGGCTCATACTCCGCAATATACGTGGTCCAACGCATGGGCACGCCGTGCGTTTGCACCACATAATCAAAGAGCGCGCCGTCTTTCATCACGAGTGGCTTCGGGGTGATGATGGTCATGCGCAAGGCGTCCGGCGTCATCTCTTCGAGATTCTCCGGCGTGGCAAAGAACGGCCACACTTCCTCCAGTGGCGCGGGCACTTCCTGCCTGCGATGCAAGGTATGGATGGTCATGGCGAATACCTCCTGTATATACCCCGCAGACAACGCCATCCACGCCTAGCTTATTCGCAGCGAATCACAAGTTTGAAATTTTGTATTCCATTTGATATTTTTAGAATCATGGAAATTAAAGCCCCTCCCCTTGTAAACCTATTCCGAAAGCTTGTTGCCGAGTGCCTCGGCACGGGAACGCTACTGGCTGCAGTGGTGGGTTCCGGCATCATGGCGGAACGGTTGGCAGACGGAAACATTGCGCTTGCCCTTCTCGCCAATACCTTGGCGACAGCCGCCATGTTGTTTGTCTTGATCATCGTGTTCGGGCCGCTGTCCGGGGCGCACTTCAACCCTGCGGTTACCCTATGCATGGCATTGCGCAAGCGATTAGCATGGGGTGAAGCCTCGGCGTATGTGGCGGTGCAAGTGCTTGGTGGCATTGCAGGCGTGGTGGTGGCGCATCTCATGTTTGGGCTGCCCGTGCTTGATGTATCCCAGAATGTACGTAGCGGCCCAGCGCTTATGTTCAGCGAATTCGTGGCAGCTTTCGGCCTGCTGGCGGTGATCTGGGGGACGGCGAGGCAGGCCCCTGCCTTGGGCGCAGCCTGCGTGGCAGCCCATATCACCGGTGCCTATTGGTTCACCGCATCCACATCCTTCGCCAATCCAGCGGTCACCCTTGCGCGCGCGTTAAGCGACACCTTCGCAGGAATCCAGCCTGCCGACGTGCCTGCATTTATTGTTGCGCAAGTGCTTGGCGCGCTCTGCGCCACCGTACTTTTTGGCTGGCTGGTGCCCGCCGACCGGTAAGCCCCCTGCCCGGTATGCATCCAAACTGGACAGTAGGCGCGGGCCTTTGCTAGGATATGCGACTGTATACGGCGGCGTAGCTCAGTTGGTAGAGCAGCGGAATCATAATCCGCCTGTCGGGGGTTCAAGTCCCTCCGCCGCTACCATTTGCGAAACACGGGCGGATTCGGTGCGCAGCCGGGTCCGCCCGATTTTTTTTGGAAACTACAGGCTTCACGCCAAGGCGCATCCTGCACTATGCGGCACTGCATACCATGCGTTATACTCTGCGGTTGGGTTTCGACCCCATGCTGGACAGGAAAAAAGGAACTTAGCCCATGTGGAAGCGGATACTGATAGTCGGCCTGGTGCTGGTGATTGCGACGCTCGGCGCGGGCGTGGCCACCATGCGGATGCAAGTGGCCGAGGCTCATGCCCATTATTTCGACGACTACGATCCCGCCCTGCCTTTCAACGTGGAAGTGGCCGAGCAGACGCCGAAGGAAGGCTATAGGCTCGAAAAGTTTTACTTCGAGTCTCGCCCCGGTGAGCGCGTGCCCACGCTGATGACCTTCCCGCTGGAGTCCAAGGGCAAGCTGCCGCTCATCCTCTTCCTGCACGGCATCGGCCAGAAGAAGGACTTCATCGAGGACATCACCCTGCCGTTCACGGTGAACGGCTTCGCCATGGCCTGCTTCGACCAAGCGATGCAGGGCGAGCGCAAGCTGCCTAAAGAAGCCACGGCCATGGAGAGCGCGAAGGCCTTCTTCAACCGCCCGTGGAAAACCGTAAACGACGCCCGCCGCTTTCTGGATTACGTGGCAACGCGCGATGATATCGACATGAACCGCATCTACCTCGTGGGTGCGAGCTATGGCGCGATTACGGGCAGCACCTTTGCCGCATTTGACCCGCGCGTGAAGGCGGCTGCGCTGGTATACGGCGCAGGCAACATCAAGGAAATGCTGAACGCGCGCATGATCAACGACGAAATTGCCAAGGAGTACCCGAAGCTGACGCCGTTGCTTCCCTATGCGCGGGCTTTTGCAGCCTACCTGCTCGACCCCGCCGACCCGATTTACTACATCGACAAGATTGCCCCAAGGCCCGTGCTCATCCAGAACGGCAAGGACGACGGCCTGATTGCCACGATTGCAGCAGAGCAGTTTCAGGCAAAGGCTGGCGAACCCAAGACGCTGAAGTGGTACGAGGGTGACCACATTGGGCTGGACGCGGCAACGGTGGCGCTGGTGCTGAAGGACGGCCTGAACTGGCTGGTGGAGCAGGACAAGGAAGGCCGGGGTGGTGTGGCCACACTGTCGCCTGAAACGGACCAGGTGTTTGCGTTACTTGAGGCGCGCGCGCGGGAGCTTCAACCATGAGGGCGATGCTGGCACTGGCAGACGGCACGGTGTTTGAAGGCCGGGGCGTAGGCGCCGAGGGCGAATCCATTGGCGAACTGGTGTTCAACACCAGCATGACCGGCTATCAGGAAATCCTCACGGACCCTTCCTACGCCGGGCAGATCGTCACGATGACCTATGTACACATTGGCAACTACGGCGTGAACGAGGAAGACCTCGAATCGCGCAAGCCTTTCGTGCGCGGCTTTGTGATGCGGGAATGCTGCTTCGAGCCGAGCAATTACCGCGCTACCGCCAGCCTGCCCGACTACCTGAAGCGCAACAACCTTCTCGCCATTGACGGCGTGGACACCCGCAAGATCACGCGGCTGTTGCGCACCAAGGGCGCGATGAACGCCATCATCAGCACGGTGGACTTCGATGCCGAGTCGCTGGTGAAGAAGGCGCAGAATGCCCCCTCGATGGCGGGCAGCGACTTCGTGCGCGAGGTGACCGTGGACACCGCCTACACCGTGCCCGCCACGGGGGACAAGCGCTACAACGTGGTGGCGCTGGACTTCGGTATCAAGCGAAACATCCTGCGGCTGTTGGCGGATTCCGGCTGCGAGGTCACCGTGCTGCCTGCCACGGCCAGCGCGGCAGACGTGCTCTCGCACCAGCCCGATGGCGTGTTCCTGTCCAACGGCCCCGGCGATCCCGCCGCGCTGGACTACATCTACCCCATGGTGCAGGGCGTGTTCGATTCCGGCAAGCCGGTGTTTGGCATTTGCCTTGGGCACCAGATCATTGCGCACGCCCTGGGCGGCAACACCTACAAGCTGAAGTTCGGGCATCGCGGCGGCAACCAGCCGGTGCGCAATGAGCTTAAGGGGACGGTCGAGATCACGTCTCAGAACCACGGCTTTGCCGTGGACGCCGACTCGCTCGACAGCGCCCAGGTGGAACTCACCCACCTGCACCTGAACGACCAGACCTGCTCTGGCCTGCGCCACCGCACCAAGCCCATCTTCAGCGTGCAGTACCACCCCGAAGCATCCCCCGGTCCGCACGACAGCCAGTACCTGTTCAAGCAGTTCACCGACCTGATGGACGCGGCGAAGAGTAATTAAGAATTACGAATTGAGAGTTACGAACTAAGGGGCTGCATCGAACTGGGGTCTTAGACCCTCAACTCGAATAAGCGCCTACGCCTCTGGTCCCCTCGCCCCCGTCTTCGGGGCTTGTCCGCCTCAGGCGTGGGAGAGGGTTAGGGTGAGGGTGAAAGCATCTCGCAGAACCTGCCCACGGAATTCTTACCCAGCATTATCCCTACCCTTGGTGGGCTGCATGGAGATCACTTGGATGAGCGATGAAAAGAAACCCGGCTGCCTGGGTCGTTTGCTGCGTGGCACAGGCTGCGGACTGCTGGCCCTTGTGCTGTTGTTCGCGCTGCTTATTGGAGGCTTCCTTGTCTACTCCGGCGCGGTGTACAACCGCTTCGTAAAGCTGCCGCAGATCGAAAAAGATGTGATCGCATTCGCCACACAGGTGCAACCGGTAAAGCTGGACGACGGCTGGAACGAATACCGCTGCGTGCTGCACACGCACTCCGAATTCTCGCACGATTCGAGCGTGCCGCAGAGCCGCATTCTTGAGGCGGCGAAGAACGTGGGCATTGACGCCGTATTCATGACGGACCACTGCGTCGAGGGCCACGCCAACTTCTCGCTGCAATGGAATGGCATGTACGACGGCGTGCTTTTTGTGCGCGGCTTTGAAATGAGCGATGGCTTCCTGCTGTGGAACATGCCGCAAGACACATCCATCCTCTGCATGATGCAGCCCGAACAGATTGCCCAGATGGCGGAAGAACGCGGCGGCCTGCTGTTCTACGCGCACTCGGAAGAAGACCGCCTGTGGGATCTGCCCCAATACAAGGGCATGGAAATTTACAATATCCACACCGACCTGAAGGACGAAAACCTGGCGATGGTGCTGCCGAGCGTGCTGCTATGCTACAAGCGCTATCCCAT
>JBIKMR010000220.1:0-7548 GCA_044359155.1 Candidatus Hydrogenedentales bacterium
CACCGTGACCGCCGACACGGTGGTGAAGGTGCATGTGCCTGCGGGGTGGAAGGTGGCTTCCTCCGAAGTGGGCGGCAAGAAGTCCAAGGGCGAGCTGACCGGCGAGTCGTTTGCGCTGAGTCTGGGCGGCTCGAGCAGCTTTTCTGTGAAGTTCGACCGGAACTAATCGCCCCGAATATTTAGATTAGCGCCCCCGGCATGAATTGCCGGGGGCGCTTCCGTTATTGCACTGTAACCTGCCAGGCAATCACTTGCCGGAGGCTGGCTTGCCCCTCAATAAAATTGGGATGCACCCACGGCGTGGGGCAGACAGTTTCCACCTCGACTGTGTGATCGCCGAGGGACAACTGACCGGGGTCAATTTGCAACGTGGTGCCCATGGCCCCATCCTCGGGGCTACCATCCACGCGCCAGGCATTAACGATGGGAGCGTGTTCCTGTTCTAGTGGCGCGTGCAGCACGATGCTGAACTGCACCGGGGCATCGAGGGGCGAAAGGAAAAGCGGTGTACCTGGCGACGGCGTGGCGTTGGCTACGTTGCCTGAGCGCTCAATGATTCGCGCCACCAAGTTTTCGCGGCAGACGCGGCAGAACAACGGCGTCTCTGGCTGCCCCGGTTCCACGTCGTCGTCGCTGCGCATTCGGCAGCGAAGCTCAGGACGATAGGCCCCCTTGCGCCGATACTTGGCCCCCTCGAAGAGGCCGACCACCGAGGGAAAGGCCCCGGGCTCAGGCCATGCCAGCCGCCCATACAGCTTGCCATCCTGTGCGACGAAGTCGCCATCGGGCTCGCAGGTTGCCAGGGGCACGCAGCCCAGCTCGTCCACCGGCGACGGGCCGCACTGGCACGAGGTGTCCGCATCGGCCACACATTCGAAGTCCACCGCGTCTCCCAGCGAACTGGGCACGCAGCTTTCCGATGCGGTGTCCTCCAGCCAGTGTCTCCAGGGAATGTCGTCGAAGGTGGGCAGGCCGAGCGTGCGCGCCACGGAATTGGGCTCGACCACGTCAGCGGGCTCGTAGCTCTCTGGCGGGTTCGTGCCGTGGCGATACTCGTACTCGTCCGCGAGATCGCCCATACCGTGTCCGAATTCATGCAGCGCGGTCATCTTCCGGCTGGGCGAGAAGTTGCTGTACACGATGAAGTTTGCGGTCTGTGTGCCGCTGCCATTGCCATTGGGCAGCAGCACGATCTTGTTCCAGGCAATGCCCGTGTTGGAAGCCACGCGCGCACAGAGCGCCTGGTCGTAGTTGAAGCCAACCGCCTTGCGTTCCATGCGCAGCGCCGTGTCTCGAATCACGTCAGGCTCCGCGCCGATATCCGTGGGGCGGTTGTCGCGCGATACCAAGTCCACGCGGTAGACCTTGAGCAGGGGCGCGAAGGTGGCGAAGGGTTCCTGGGCAAGGAAGAAATTCATCGAGTCCGCCACGGCTTCGGCATAGGGAATATAGTGCGTGTTGCTGGCGGCGAGCGGTGCGCGCGGGTTGCCCAGCTCTTCCTCGGGAAACGCGTCACCCATGATCAGCAGCACATAGGCGCGCTCATCGGGAAGGCTTGGGTTGCCATGCACCAGCCGCGCGCCAATGGGTATCGGGTCCAGCGCCTCGTCTGCGGGGGTGCAGGGCAAGCCCTTGGGCAGCGACTTGGACGCGGGATACAGCGTCACCGGAGATGCCGTCGGGGACGCGTGGTAGTCGATGCGCTGCAAGCTTCCCGTGACGGGCAAGGCCACAGATATCTCCGCCGTAGAGAGCTGCTCGAAGTCACCCACGCTGTCGCCGCCCGGCGCGTCGATCCCGCAGGATGTCACGTCCAACCCAAATCGTAGCGCGGCGTGGACCTGCACTCGGCTGTCGTCGCGCACCACGATATAGGGATCATTGCGACGCGGGGCTTCGGGCAAGGGAGATGCACCGTCATACTCGGCAATGCCGGTGAGGTAGACGTCGCCATCGTCAATCGCCAGGGTGACCCGGGCCGTGCGCAAAGTGGGTTGTGCGCCCTTGGTTTGCAGGATTGGGGCAGGCCGCCACACTGCCGCCCCGCGCACTTCCAGGGCATTGAGCTGCCCGTCGGCTTCCGGGTTCAGCGGGTTGAAGGCAAGGCTGATCCGATCCCATTGTTCCAGATCATCGCTGCCTGCGATTCCTGCGTTCTCGACCAGCGGGGTCACGCCTTGGATCTGGTTGCGGCCCAGCCAAAGGAGTGTCAGGGATTCCAGATAGCGAAGCGCGCCAATCTCGGCAATATCGTTGTCGTGCAGGTTGAGCCGCGTCAGCGCGTCGAGGTGCGACACCGCCTGAATATCCGCAATGCAATTGCCCTGCAGGTCCAGCGATGTCAGCGATGCCGCATACGCCAACCCGGTCAAGTCGGCCACGCCGAGCGTGGCAGCGTTCAGCTCGGTAAAGCCGGGGGCGGCTAGGTTGGCGGGCAGCAAGTCCCCAGCGGGTTTGCCAATCGCTTCGCGAATCGCGGCGTCCAGTGCAGCATCGGGCACGGCAACCGGGGTATCGCACAGCCAGAAGGCCTTGCGCGTCCGCGTGGCCACATTGCCTGCCGCATCGGAGACCGTATAGGTGATCGTGCGAATACCCGGCCCCACGCTTTCCACTTCGGAAAGGTCCACGGTAACAGCGAGGGAGAGGTCGCCGTCCGACTCGTCCATTGCCGCAAAGCCGGGCTCTGAGAAGGTGGCATTGCATTCCAGTGGCAGGGTGAGCGGCGAGGTGAGCGTTAGCACGGGGGCTTGCGTGTCTTCAATCGAACACGTGTCTTCGCCCATGCCGGGGCAGAACCCATCCTCACCGTCGATACAGCAGCGGTAGGCGCCCGCATTGAAAAGCTGAATCACCCGCAAGAGTTCAGATAGGGAGATACTCCAATCGGCAGGGGCGTAGTCGGCATCATGTGGGGCGCAATCTTCCGCTCCCGCGCCGGGGGCAAAGGCGTCTTCAGAGCCGGGCTCGCAGTGCAGCTGTCCCGCGTTGTAGAGCTGCACCACGCGCACCAATTCAGACAGCGACAAGCCGGGCTGCGGCAACGTGGTGTCTGCGGAATGAAAGGTTTGCGCCCCCAACGCGTGGGCATACGCCAACAGGATGAGCGAAAGATATCGCACGGCTTGGGTCTCCAAGACCAGAATTGTAGCAGCTTCGCGCGGGTGCTGCTGGACGGGACAGGCCCGATTGCGGTACAACTGCTGCAGCACGTGGTACCGATTCAATGCGCTTCGTCCTTTATAACATCCGATATGGCACCGGTTCCGGCGTGGGGTATCACTTGCCCCTGCCGTATAGCGGCATGTTGCGCCCCAGCCAGCGCAACTTTGATCGCATCACCGAGTTCCTGCGCGGCTTGCAGGCTGACGTGATTGGGCTGGTCGAGGTGGACAGCGGGTCGTATCGCGCGGCCAAGCAAGACCAGGCCGAGCAGATTGCGCTGGCGCTGGGCTATGAGCACGTATACGAAACCAAGTACGCGCGCGCCAGCCTGGCGCGCAACATCCCCGTCCTCAGCAGGCAGGGCAATGCCTTCATCACCAACCAGTCCATCACCGCGCACGGTTTCCACTGGTTTAACGAGGGCGTGAAGCGGCTGGTCATTGAACTCGAGCTGGACACCTGCACGCTCTACCTCGTCCACCTCTCGCTCAAGTATCGGCACCGGCAATACCAGCTCAACCAGCTCTACCAGTTGTTCGCCAGTTCGCAAAAACCGGTGATTGTGGCGGGGGACTTCAATGCCTTCTGGGGGGACAGGGAGCTGGAGCTGTTCCTCGCAGCTTCAGGCCTTGTGAACGCCAACAAAGATGGTCGCCCCACCTGGCCTGCAGACAACCCCATTCGCCAGCTCGACTTCGTACTGCACAGCCCCGGCATCAGCGTCACGCATTTTGAAATCCCACGCGTGGGATTCAGCGACCACTTGCCGCTGGTGTGTGATTTTGAGTTGGGTTTGGCGTAGGGCCCCCTCACCCTAACCCTCTCCCCCAAATGCGGGGGCGAGCGGACAAGCGGAGACCTCCGGTCGCAAGAGTGGCGGGGTCAGAAACCCCGCCACAGCGTGTCATTGTCATTTTCGTCCCATTCGGCCTACGGCTGTGTGAACACCCCGGCGCGGTTCCGCACGCGTAGGCGCAGGGCGTTGAGGCGGATGAAGCCGGTGGCGTCGGTCTGGTCGTAGGCACCTTCGTCTTCGTCGAAGGTGCAAATCTTCGGGTCGAAGAGCGAGCGCTCGGCCTTGCGCCCGGCGAGAATGATGTTGCCCTTGTAGAGCTTCAGCCGTGCGGTGCCGGTCACGTTTTCCTGGCTCTTGTCCACATAGGTCATCAGCGCTTCCATTTCGGGGGAATACCAGAAGCCGTTGTAGATGAGCTGGGCGATCTTCGGCGAAAGCTGGTCGCGCTGGAGCATGACCTCGCGGTCCATGGTGAGGGACTCGACGGCGCGGTGGGCGGTGTAGAGCAGGGTGCCGCCGGGGGTTTCGTATACCCCGCGCGACTTCATGCCCACGAAGCGGTTCTCGACAAGGTCCACTCGTCCCACGCCATGGCGTCCGCCGATGGTGTTGAGCGTGTCGAGCAGGTCATGCGGCGCGAGCGTCTTGCCATTCACGGCCACGGGCGTGCCCTTCACGAAATCGATCTCGACATATTCGGGGGTGTCGGGCGCTTTCTCGGGGGAGACGGTAAGCTGGAACATGTCCTCGTCCGGCTCGCTCCACGGGTCTTCCAGCACGCCGCCCTCGTAGGAGATGTGCAGCACGTTGCGGTCCATGCTGTATGGCTTCTTCTTCGTCACCGGCACGGGGATGCCGTGCTGGGCGGCGAAGTCCATCATCTTCTCGCGGGTGTTCAGCGTCCAGTTCGGGTCGCGCCACGGCGCGATGATCTTCACGCTCGGCTCCATGGCGAAGCAGGTCAGTTCAAAGCGCACCTGGTCGTTACCCTTGCCAGTGGCGCCGTGGGCCACGGCATCCGCACCGGTTTCGCGCAGCACTTCAATCTGCGCCTTGGCGATGAGTGGGCGTGCCACGCTGGTACCCAGCAGGTAGATGCCTTCATAGATGGCGTTGGCGCGCATGGCGGGGAACACGAAGTCCCGCACGAATTCCTCGCGCAGGTCCTTCACCACCACCTGCGTTGCGCCGGTGTCGATGGCCTTCTGCCGCGCGGGCTCCGTCTCTTCGCCCTGACCCACGTCGGCGATATATGCGACGACTTCGGCGTCGTAGGTTTCCTGCAACCACTTGAGAATGATCGAGGTGTCCAGCCCGCCAGAGTAGGCAAGCACAATTTTCTTGGGGCCATCGGCCATGGTCAGGTCTCCTTCAAAAACACAAAAGTGTGAGGTGCATTTACTCGTAACTATAAAAAGAAAGTTATTTCAGCCGCCGATGGACACCGATTAACCCCGATTAAGAAATGCGATAAAATCTTATCGGTGTCCATCTGCGTTCATCGGCGGCTTAATTTATCTTGGATTGATCAATCTTGCCAGCACCGCCTTCTGCGCGTGCAGGCGGTTCTCGGCCTGGTCGAACACAATCGAGTTGGGCGAATCGATCACCTCGTCGGTCACTTCGCTGCCCCGGTGGGCGGGCAGGCAGTGGAGGAAGAGGGCATCGGGCTTTGCCAACTGCATCAGCGCGGCGTTCACCTGGTAGTCGGCGAAGTCCTTCTCTCGCTGGGCGGCTTCTTCTTCCTGGCCCATGCTGGCCCACACGTCGGTGTAGACCGCGTCCGCGTCGCGCACGCCGTCGAGCGAATGCGCAATGGTGATGGAGCCTTGCACTTCCTTCGCGGCCTGCGCCACGAAGTCGGTGTGGGACAGATAGCCTTCCGGCCCCACGAGCGTCAGGTGGATGGGCACGCGCCGGGCGAAGTTCACCCAGGAGTTGAACACGTTGTTGCCATCGCCCAGGAAGGCGATCTTCATGCCGTCGAGGTTTTTGCCGCGATGTTCACGCAGGGCCTGCACATCGGCGAGAATCTGGCAGGGGTGGTTGAAGTCGGTCAACCCGTTGACCACGGGCTTGCTGCAATACTCCGCCAGCTCAAGCACGTGGTCGTGCGAGAAGGTGCGTGCCACCACGCCATCCACCCAGCGTTCGAGGTTGCGGGCCATGTCGGCCACAGTCTCGCGCTGGCCCAGCGACGTATGGAAATAAATGGCGTGGCCGCCCATCTGGAACACGCCGGTCTCGAAAGTGACGCGCGTGCGCAGGCTGGGCTTTTCGAAGAGCATGGCCACGGTCTTGCCGTCGAGCAGGTTGGGGCAGGCGCCCGCTTTCTGCTGCGCCTTGAGTTCGTCTGCAAAGTCGAGCAGCTCTTCAATCTCCGCCCGGGAGAAATCGGACAGCGCGATAAAGTCCTTTACCATGTCACGTTCCTGATGCTGTTCGGCAATACCGCCATGAAGCGGTCGATGTGTTCCTGTTCAATGATGAGGGGGGGGAGCAGGCGGAGCACGTCTGGCCCGGCGCTGCCCACGATGAAGCCCGCGTCGGCAAGGTCTGCCACCAGCGGGGCCACGGGGCCGGTGAACTTGAGGCCAATCATCAGGCCCTTGCCCCGCAGCTCGGTGATCATGGGGTGTTCGGCCATCAGCGTGGTAAGGCGCTCGCGGAAATAGGCGGCCTTCTCGCGCACCTGCGCAAGGAAGCCGGGCCGCAGGATTTCGTTCATGGTGGCCAGCGCGGCGGCGCAGCTGAGGGGGTTGCCGCCAAAGGTGCAGCCGTGCGACCCCACGCTGAAACCGCTGGCCACTTTGCTGGAACAGCCCATCGCGCCGATCGGCACGCCGTTGCCCAGGCCCTTGGCCGTGGTCATGATGTCTGGCGTGACGCCGTATTGCTCGTGCGCGTAGAGGCTGCCCGTGCGCCCGTTGCCGCATTGCACCTCGTCGAGTATCAGCAGGATGCCCTTCCGGTCGCAGAGGTTGCGCACACCCTGTAGGTAGGCGTCCATCGCCGCCGTAACGCCGCCCTCGCCTTGCACGGGTTCCAGCAGAATCGCGCCGGTCCGGTCCGTCACGGCAGCCTCGAGCGAACTGAGGTTGTTGAACTCGACATGCAGGATGTCCGGCAGCACAGGCTCGAATCCCTGGTGGTACTTGGGCTGGCCCGTGGCGGTGACCGTGGCAAAAGTGCGCCCGTGGAAGGAATGGTTGGCGGCAATGATCTCCGGCTTCGGCGTGCCCTGCTCGGCCCAATAGCGCCGCGCCAGCTTCATGGCCGTCTCGTTGGCCTCGGCACCGCTGTTGCAAAAGAACCAGCGGTCCGCGAAGGTGTGTTCGCAGAGCAGTTCCGCAAGCGCCACCTGCGGCTCGATGTAGTAATGGTTGGACACGTGCAGCAGCTTGGCGGCCTGTTCCTGTATCGCCCGGGTGACGGCAGGGTGGGCATGGCCCAGCCCCGTGACGGCAACGCCCGCGAAGAGGTCCAGATATTCCCGGCCCTCAATGTCCCACACGTTCACGCCCTCGCCCCGTGCCAACGCCAGGCGTCGCGTGCCATACGTATTGATGATGCACGCGTCGTTCCGC
>JBIKMR010000221.1:0-7464 GCA_044359155.1 Candidatus Hydrogenedentales bacterium
AGACCCACCACCTTCACGCCGTTGATGTCCACGGTCTCACCCAGCTTGGCGCAGGCCACGTTGCCACCGGTCTCGATGGCCAAGTCCACCACCACCGCGCCGGGACGCATCGAGCGGACCATCTCTTCGGTGACAATAACGGGGGCCTTGCGGCCAAACACCTGCGCCGTGGTGATCACGATATCGGACTGGGCAATGACCTTGGCCATGGCTTCCATCTGCATCTTGCGCTGTTCTTCGGTCAGTTCCTTGGCGTAGCCGTCCTTGGTCTGGCCGGTCTCGCCGAGGTCCACCTTGACGAACTTGGCGCCCAGGCTCTGCACCTGTTCTTCCACCACGGGGCGCGTGTCGAAGGCGCTCACCCGCGCGCCAAGGCGCTTGGCCGTGGCGATGGCCTGAAGGCCCGCCACACCCACGCCGATGATGAATACGCTGGCGGGCTTGATGGTGCCGGACGGGGTCATCATCATGGGCAGCACGATGTCGAGCCGGTCCGCCGCCATGATTACGGCGCAATACCCCGCGATGTTGGCTTGCGAACTGAGCGCGTCCATCTTCTGCGCCAGCGTGGTGCGGGGGATCATCTCCATGGCGATGGCGCTCACGCCTGCCGCGCCGAAGGCGTCGAGCAAATCGAACGATTCAAAGGGTTCCAGATAGCTGATATGCACCGAGCCGCGCTTTTGCTGGGCAACTTCGTCTGCCGACGGTTTGCGCAGGCGCAGGACAATGTCCGCTTGGGCCAGCATCCCGGCACGGTCGGTGCTGATGGTGGCGCCTGCCGCCTGATAGGCCTCGTCCGTTACGCCGCATACCGCGCCCACGCCAGACTCGACGGTGATCTTTGCGCCCTTGGCGGCGAGTTTCTTCACGGATTCCGGCAGCAGGGCCACGCGGGTTTCGGCGGAGCAGGTTTCTTTCGGCACAAAAATAGACATGGTTTCGACCCTAACAATCGGGGAGGCGCCCCGCGCTTGCCACATCCCACCACGAGGGCCGCCAATAACGCTGAAAACAGCCCCGCCCGAATGTGAAGGGCGGGAGTATAAGCAGTGTATTCCGCCTTGTCAACGAACTGTTTGCAGAACTTTCAGCACACGTCGGCCTTTGCCGCCCCTGCAAACACTATGCTCCCCATGGGAACACTACCTGAAGTACAACATATTGGGCATGGCTTCCAATGATCTTCCGATATGCTGCCACTATATGTTGTAGCTGCTTCGAGAATCACCTTGATTAGACCTCCATTCATGGTATTTTTACTCGAAAAATCTCTTGGACATTAATGCTTGACATCCACCATATGTTGTGTTATCTTGCGTTCAGTGGTTGGAACCCATCAGTTGATGATGCCGAACAAGACATCCAAGACTCACCGCAGCCAAAGAGTCGTCTTGTTCACGCCGTGACCTCTTGCGCCTAACTTAATTCACGGCATCTGGTTCTAAGCACTCCCTGCAAAGCAGGCGGTGGGACCCCAAGACCCACCGCCTTCTTCTTTTGTCTAGGCGTATTGTCTAATTTTATTTAGAATAAACTTTAACGTATGCTTGTTCTCTTAGAGAACAGAAGGAGACAAGTTATGTTCAAGCGCGCTGGGTTCTCGTTTGTAGTTGTGGGTGTGGGTTTTCTCACGGGCTGCATGAGCAACGGAGAGCCGCCGAAGACGGTGGACTTTGTAGACGTACCGCAATACATGGGGCTCTGGCACGAGATTGCCAGCAACCCGGTGTTCTTCAATGAAGACCTGGTGGGCGTGACGGCGGAGTACACCCTGCGCGATGACGGCAAGGTGACCGTGTTGAATAAGGGCTTTCAAGGAACGCTGAATGGTCCGCAGGAGAGCATCGAGGGCGTGGCGCGAGTTAAGGACACGGAGACCAACTCGAAGCTGGGGGTGCGTTTCCCGTCCGTGCCGTTCAACTTTCTCTTCGAAGGCGAGTACTGGATTGTTCTGCTGGATGACAACTACCAGCACGCCGTCGTTACCGACAGCCGCCAGTCCACCTTGTTCGTGTTGAGCCGTATGCCGTCGATGACGCGCGCGCAATACGATGCGATCCTCGCGGAATTGCAAGGACTGGACGTGAACACATCGCGGTTACGGATTACGGGAAGCGTGATTGATTAGAAACCTGTCGGACCACCCAGTCTTTTGACACCACAATAGCTGGGCGGCTTTCAGCGCAAAGGTGCGGACAATACGTTATAGAATGAGAAGGCCGGTTTCCTTTCGTACACCTCGATTGCGTTAGGCTTGCAGGCGAAATTATCGCGCTGCGCGGGTAACCGACACTCTCAATTTATCTGGTATGATCGGGGCCATTGGTGCTGAAACAGTTTATACTGACCGTAGCCTTGGAAATCCTTCCAGGTCCGACAGGAACCCCATGAAGCTGAAACATGTTGAATTCGTTAAGAGCGCCCTGAAGCCCGAGGATCTGCCGCGCGATGGCAGGCCGGAAATCGCCTTTGTAGGGCGCAGCAACGTGGGTAAGTCTTCGTTATTGAACACCATCCTTGCGCGCAAGGGCTTGGCAAAAACCAGTGGAACGCCGGGCAAGACCCAGACCCTGAACTTCTTCGACATCAACGGCACCTGCTTCTTTGTGGACTTACCGGGCTATGGCTTTGCCAAGGTGCCGCTGGCGCTGAAGGAACAGTGGAACCACTACATGCTCGAATACCTGCGTGACCGGGAGAACCTGAAGTTGGTGGTGATGTTGGTGGACGCGCGTCACAAACCTTCTGCCCTGGACCTGAATATGCTGGAAATTCTCGACGAATCCGAGAAGCCCACGGTGGTGGTGGCCACGAAGGTGGACAAGCTGAAGCAGTCCGAGCGGGTGAAGAACCTGGCGATGATTCGCGAGACGCTGCAGCTGGACGAAGAGGCCGTCATCCTGCCCTTCTCGAGCGAAACCCGCGAGGGGTTGGGCGCGCTGTGGGAAATCATCGGCGAGCAGTTGCAAGCCTAGACTTAAACAAAAATCCCCACGCGGACCGCGTGGGGAAGGCATTTCAGGTTCGTTTGGATTTAGCGCAACTGTTCGCGCCGCACTTCCTGTTTGCGAGGAAGTAAGACTTCCTCCTCGTCGGCAGGCTTGGAAGAATGTCCCATCACCGAGTCCGGCATCAGGACTATCAACAACATCCTGCGCCATGCTCTTTGGATTACGCTCACAATATTCCTCCCGCGTGCAGCGTGCTTCGCTGCGCGCGTGTCCGCAAACCATCTGTTACTAACCTGCCGGACTTCGAGAACAAAGTCAAGTTTTTTTCCAACCCCGTTTCCCGCGTATGCGGTATTTGGGGCAAGGATAGCTTACAACATGTGGTATCTGCCCGGTGGTGACCCCACCCAAAATTCACCTGGGACAGCCAAATTACGAGCAAATCCATTAATTCGATTTCATGCGCCCCGTGCAACTGGCGGGCAGGCCCTCACTTAATTATACTACGCCCCACTTGGAGTGACCTGCCGATGGCACGAGGCGACCACATCAGCGTGAAGCGGTGTAAAGGAATGTATACCCATCATGGCATCGACATGGGCGATGGCACGGTGGTGCATTTTTCCGGCGAACCGCTGCGTATTCGCCATGCCTGTGTGGTGCGCGATTCTTGGGAAGTTTTCTGCGGCGGCGATACCCCGCGTGTGGTATCCAAGGGCGACGCCCATGGCAACGCCGACGACGTAGCGGAGATCGCGCTGTCCCACTTGGGGCAAACGGGTTACCAACTCTGGTCGAACAATTGCGAGCACTTCGCCAATCATTGCAACGCGGGCAAGAAACACAGCCGCCAAGCGCGGCGCGTGTTGCGGGGCTTGGCCGTGGCGGGAACTGCGGTGGCCGCCGGGGGAATTGCGCTAGTCGTAGCAACCCAGTTGCATCGCGGCGCACGCCCAACATCCTAACCAAACCGGGGAAATACCACCGATGCTTGACCTGATGACACCACACCAGAAGCGCATGTTGATGGAACTCTTGATTGCCATCGCCAAGTCCGACGGCAAGGTGGGCGAGATTGAGAATGAAGCCATCATGGACTACGCCGAGCTGCTGGACGTGGGCCTGGAGGAATTGTCCGGGGCCTTCAACATTGCCGAGCTTGCCCCGCACTTCGATACGCCCACCAGCCGCGTGGCGGCCATGCAGGAACTCTGCCGCCTCGCCCGGCTAGACGGGCACTTCGCACGCCCCGAGCAGCAGGCCATCCTCGATGTTGGCGAACGCATGGGCCTGTCGCACGACATGATCACCCGCATCGACCACTGGGTGCTCGAAGGCCTGCACCACACCGCACGCGGCGAAGACCTGCTGGCCGAGGCCGAGCGCGCGCTGGTTTAGCGGGGCAGCGGGCTTCCGCTAGGGTAGAACCGATAAAACTGCGCCTCTTCCGCTGGACACCCGCGTGCCCGTGTGCTAGGCTGGCAAGTCCCGGAAGTCTATGAAGGAAACGATCATGCTGCGATTTATGTTGCCGTTGTTCTTGGGATTGATAACCTTGGCTGGCTGCGCCGCCAAGGAAGAAGTCAAACCGGAAGACGCCCCCCCTCCGCCGCCCACAGCCGAAGAACTGTACACCAAGCTGCGCCAACCCGTTGAGCCGATGTTTAGCTCGGTTGCCTCGGGCCAACCGTTCAGCAACGCCCAGCGTTCTGCTGCCGTGGATGGCCTGCGTGCCGCCAAGGCACAGATTGCCGCCGAGCTGAACCAGGCGCAGGCATCAAAAAAGATGGAGGGCGACCTGGAAGTAATGATCAAGGAGGCGAAGACGAAGGAGAATTGGCGCGCCGTTAAGGGCGGTATCGAGTCCTACAAGATTTTCAAAATTGGCGAGAAGCGTTACGACGACGACGAGCAGTATGCCGACCTTATGCTCGCCCGCCCGACGGTAGAGATTGAGGGCTTTTTCGAATTGGACGGCGAGACCGTCGTGTTCTTTGAAGTCACCGATGCGAATACCGGTAAGAAGGAATCGTACAAGGTGCGCGAGGGCGAGGACTTCCATGAGGTGCTTCAGCTTGCCCGCATCATTGGCCGCCGTGATGCCGCCGAGCTGCTGTACAAGCCGGTCAATCAAACCTGGACTGTGCAGGCGCCAACGGGTTCCTGAGGAGCAAAGTTGTTTTTCGGGGATAAGTTCGCTCCAACGGCATAAAAGCGACGATATTCATGGCTGCCCTTCCAGATAAGATTTTCCATTGGCTCGCTGCCGCGCTCATTGCGGCAGCGGGCTTTGCCGTTTATTACAATACCCTCGACGGCGACTGGGTGTGGGACGACGCGTCGAGCGTATTGCTGCACAAGCATGTGCAAGAGCCTGCACGCTTAGTACACGCAGCGAGCGTGGGCGCCCCCCCCACCGGCAGCACGCTGGGCGCGTTTGCCCAACTGTTCCTCGAAGACCAGCATGCCTTCGGGCGCGGGCAGGGGAACTTCTATCGCCCCCTGTTGTCGGTTACTTTCGCCATCGACTACCTGCTTTCCTACCAGCCTGAGTTGTTCGCTGATCCGCCTGCTAATCCTTCGCCATTTATCTTTCACCTGCAGAGCACGGCATGGCACATCGCCGCCGCGCTGCTTTTGCTGGCGGTGCTGGCACGCTTGGGCGCACCTCGCGTGGTGACGCTTGCCGTGCCGCTGCTGTGGGTAGTGCATCCGCTGCACACGGAAGCGGTGGCCTACATCAGCGGGCGCGCGGACATGATGTCCGGCGCCTTCGTATTTGCCGCGCTTTACTTTGGCTTGAGCACCGCCACTGGCTCTCGTCGTCTGATTGCACTTGCCGCAAGCGCGTCCTGCTTCACGTTGGGACTGTTGAGCAAGGAAGCCACACTCATCTTCCCCTTCCTGCTGCTGGTGGCGCTGATTGCGCGCCGCGTGGGCGAGGAAGAGAAGGGCACCTGGGGCCGCACCCTAGCCCCCGTCCTCCCGGCCTTCGTGGTGCTGGCGATATACATCGCCCTGCGCTCCACCGTACTCAGTTTTGCCGAGGGTGGCGGAGGCACCGCCGCCCCCTTTGGGCAGCGCCTATATGAAACCCTGCAATCCTTCGCGCTCTACATCAAGCTGCTCTTCCTGCCCACCGGACTGCACATGGAGCGCACGCTCAACGGCGTAGGCGCGCTGGCCGCCGGGCTGGGTACGCTGGCGCTGGTGTTGCTGATTGCCTTGGCCGTTGTCGGCTATCGCCGCGGGGCATGGCGCATCCCCTTCGGGGTCGCCCTCTTCGTGTTGTGCTGGCTGCCCATATCGGGCCTCTTCCCTCTGAACGCCCCCATGGCCGAGCACTGGATGTATGTGCCGATGGTCGGGTTCTGGCTGGCCTTGGCCGAGGCCGCCCTGCTCTTGCCGCCCCCCGCCCGGCGGCTTGCGCCGATTGCCGCAGGCCTGTTCCTCTTGCTCTTCAGCTGGCTCACCGTGCAGCGCAATGAAGACTGGGGCAGCAACGTGCGCCTGTTCCAAGCCACGCTGCGCGAGAACCCTGGCACCATGCGCGTGCATTACAACCTCGCCGTCACTTTCAGTGACATCGAGCACAACATTCCCGGGGCCATTCGCCACTATGGCGCTGCCGCCGCGCTTGCCGAGCCGACTTCTGAAGACGCCATCGACGCCCGCCTCTCCCAAGCCATGGCCCTGCTCGACGCCGCCCGACCCGCCGAGGCGCTTCAGGTGTTGGGTGAACTGGGCCCCGCCCTGAAACAAGGCGGGCCAGATTGGGCGCAGGCGGAATTGCTGCTTACCACCGTGCGCGCGCTGGTGGCATTGGGTCAGATTCCCGAGGCGACTCGTTTGGCCCAGAGCGCCAGCGGAAACCCCACGCTGCAAGGGGCCATGGCCGCCATGCTAAGCGGCGCACCGCTATCGGAGCAATTGCACCTGCCGGGCTTGGTCCCGGCTGTGCGGTAATCGCAGTTTTCACCGCATTGTGAACTGCTTTGCTTTTCCCCGCATTCTATACGCTTTGCGCCATAGTGCTGTGTTGTGGGGATTTAGCCGCCTTCACAGCCGGGAAATGGCCCGAGAGTTTTCTTGACACCCCCAAAGCCCCGTGCTAGACTCGACCCCACGGAGGGCAGTGTCTTATCATGCCCCTCTGTGGAGTCGTGGCAACCTAGACGCGGAGGATATCATGGCCGACAAGTTCGATGACGAAAAGGGAGATAAGCCGCTTCGCGACTTGACCAGCGACAGCGGCCTTGGCAATCTGCCCCCCCTGAGCGACTTCGATTCCCATGCGGGTGCGGCGTTTGAATCCGACGGTCTGCCCCCACTGGGCAACTTCGGGTCGGGCGGTGCGCGTGGGTTGACCCCTTCAGACGATGACCTCAGCGCCATCAGCGATCTGGACGTGGAAACCCCCGGCACGCCGGGCGATCTCTATTCCAGCGGTGGCGGCGTGAACACGCCGTCCAGCCCCACGCCCAGCACGGGCTTCCAGGACCTTGCGGCG
>JBIKMR010000023.1:0-24569 GCA_044359155.1 Candidatus Hydrogenedentales bacterium
ATCCGTCTGGTCATTTCCGCCTTCGCAGGAATGATGGTGTACGGTTTTTCGCATGGAGGGTCATCACGATGTCGCCAGCCAAACCTTTGCTTGTCCTTGTCTGCCTGTTCTCCCCCCTGTTGCTTGCCGCCACGCCGCCGCCAGAGCATCCGCTGCTCACCCCGGAACTGCTGGCCGAGCTGGAGAAGGGCGGGGCGGTGATCGCGAAATCGCACGAAAAGGGCGAGGAAGGCAACGATGCCGCGAGCGCCTCGGCGCTTGGGCTGATTGAGAAACCTGCTGCGGAAGTTTGGGCGGTGCTGAATGATTTCGAGAAACAGCCCGAGTTCATGCCACGCCTTGAAAAGGTCGAGCGGTACGAAACCACCCCGCCGACCATCGGTCTCAACCATACGCTCAAGGTGTTGTGGAAGCGCGTGAATTATCACTTGCTGATGGAGGTGGACAACGCCGCCATGCGGCAATCGTGGAAACTGGACGACAACAAGAAGAATGACATCAAGACCACCATTGGTACGTGGACGTTGCTGCCATGGGGCGACGACCGCTGCATCGTGGTGTATGACATCGAAGTGAACACCGGCATGGCAGTGCCCAAGTTCGTGTCGCAAATGCTGCTCAAGCAAGACCTGCCCAGCGTGGTGGATGCGCTGAAGCAGCGGGTCGAATCCGGCGGCACGTGGAAGAAAGACTAACGCAATTGGGCGATGCGACACTGACAGAACAAGCCACCATGCGTGCTGTCGTATTCGAGCGCGGCCATGCCGAGTTGCGCGCCGTGCCGCTGCCGCAGCGTGCGCCGGGTGAGGCGCTGGTGCGCGTGCTCACTGCCGGCATTTGCAGCACCGACCTCGAACTCGCGCGCGGCTACATGGGGTTCTCCGGCGTGCCGGGGCATGAATTCGTGGGCGTGGTGAAAGAGGCGGACAACCCCTACCTGCTGGGGCGACGCGTGGTGGGCGAGATCAATTGCGTGTGCCACGCCTGCCGCTATTGCGAAATGGAACTGACCCACCACTGCGCCAACCGCACGGTGCTGGGCATCGTCGGGCGCAGCGGCGCCTTTGCCGATTACCTCACCCTGCCCGAGGAGAATCTGCACCTGGTGCCCGACACGCTGGACGACGACGTGGCCGTGTTCACCGAACCCGTGGCCGCTGCGTTTCGCATACTGGAACAGATAACCCTGCACCCCAAGGACCGCGTGCTGGTGCTGGGCGATGGCAAGCTGGGGCAAGTGATTGCGCAGGTGATGTCACTGCATACCAAGAACTTGGTCTGCGTGGGGCGCCAGCCGTGGAAGCTGAAGCTTTTACACGCGCGCGGTATTGAAACCCGAAGTGTGGACGACGCCCTGCCTGACGCTTCGGACATTGTCATCGAGGCGACCGGATCGGAAGCGGGCCTGCGCCGTGCGCTCGAACTGGTGCGCCCCGAGGGCACGCTCGTGCTCAAAACCACGGTGGCTGGGGACACCACGCTTCCCTTTAGCCTGCCGGTGATCAACGAGATCAAGATCGTAGGCTCGCGCTGCGGTCCCTTCCGCCCCGCGCTCGAAGCCTTGGCCATGGGCACCGTGCAAGTCTCCCCGCTGGTGAGTGAAACGTATCCGCTCGACCATGCCCTTCACGCCCTCGAGCGCGCCGCCGCCGGGAATATCATGAAAGTACTACTGCGTTGCACTTGACAACGGCCCGAGTAGTGGATGCTGACAAGGTGTAAACTGTTTAGGGAAACCGCAGGAGCACCGGACATGGCCCCCAAGGAAATACCAGGCAGACTTTTCAACCGTCGCACGCTGCTCATCGCGCTGCCTTTGCTGGTGCTGTTGCTCGCGCTGGCTGTGCCGATGTTGGTTCCCAACCTGTTCCGTCCCGTGGCCGAACGCATCGCCACCGAAGCCACCGGCCTGCCCGCCCAAATTGGCGACCTCGATTTTTCTCTGCTACCAGCGCCGCGCTTGGTTCTCCGCAATGTTGTGCTGGGCGATAGGCTATTCGGCGCAAAGGCGGAAAGCATTGACGCGGAGCTTACCCTAGGCTCACTCCTGTCTGCGCAGCCTCGCGCCACTTTGGTCACCCTGAACGGCACACAGTTGTTTCTACCCGAAGACTTCGGCGAAACCGGCACGCGCTTTGGGGACGTGGTTGCGGTGGGCCGAGCCGAGGGTGCCGATAGCGAAGGCGGCACAGAGGTGCTGCAGGTGGTAGCCAACGGCATCCAGGTACTCCGTGCCGGGCAACCGTGGGCCAACGCCGACGTCACGCTCGACGGCGTCACCGCCCCCCAGCTCAGGGCCACGGCGGCATTGCGTTCCCTCGCGGAGGGCAGCCCGGCTACGTTCAATGCAGACCTCACCTATGACAAGCCCAAGCAGGAACTCACCGGCACCGTGGCCTTCGACGGACTGGTGCGTTCGCTGCTCACGGAACTCGGCGAGCAAGACCTGAATGTGAAACTGACCGCGAATGTATCGGGCAATTTTCGGGAACAGGTGAGCGCGCAGGTTCAGGGCAGTTTTGACAGCGCCCGCTACCAGCAGCAAGGCACCCTCGCCGGGGTCACCTTCTGGAAGGATGGGCTGCTCATAGCCAATGATCTCGAAGTCCTCTCCGCCGATTGCGAGGTCCGCATGGACGCCACCCTCACCCCCGGCGTCGAGACCGCCTTCGAGATTTACCGTGCCGCCATTGGCCCGCAGACTCTCGCGCTCTGGAGCGCCCTGCTCGCGCCCCCCAGTGTGTCCGTGGCGATAGCCGAAGACGCCAGCCTCACCATCACCGAACTGCTCGGCGCATGGCCGCTGGGTGACGAGGCATCCCCAAGATTCATGCGAGGCTCACTGTCCGTGCAGGGCCTGACGTTGTCGCCCGTGGGGCAAGCCGCATGGCCGCCGCTCGCGGGCGTGGCGACTTCCATCCGCATCGACCAGAATCAGGTCACCATAGAGTCGCTGGAAGCGAAGGGATTGTCCTTTACCGGGGAAGCCGCAGCGCCCGCGCCGGGTGAACCCTTGCGGCTGAACCTCGAAGGCACGGTGGACCTTGCCTCGCTCGACCTCGCTCAGTTGCCCAGCCTCGAATCCTTGAGCAAGGCCGATGGCGTAGTCGCTTTCGCGCCACTCCAGATCATTGCGGGCGCGGGCCAGACGGCGGTGACCTTCGCCGGGGAATTGCAGAAGGTAGGCTTCACCGCGCAACTGCCCAACACGACCGAGCCCATCAGCGCGAAAGGGATCGGCGGGCGCATCGCCTATGATGGCACGACCCTGACGCTGGAGAAGATCACTTCGGACGGGCTTGCGGTTAATGGCACCGTGGGCATGGGCACGCCGATGCAGTTTGCCTTGACGGGGCAAGTGGACCTTGCCCACCCGCTGGTGCAACTTGCCAGTGCAAGCACGCCGCTCACCGCCATGCGTGGACAGATGACGATTGCCAAGCTGGAGGGTTCAGTGGACCGTACGACGAGCGCGTTGTCCGGGCTGGTGGTCGAGGGTGCAGTGAAGTCCGGCGGGTTCACGGCCACACTCGGCAATGCCAAGGTTAAAGCCACCGATCTCGCCGGGGATTTCAACACCTCCGGTTCGCAAGTGTCCGCCAAGTTCGGGCTGCAATCCGACGAGCTGGGCGCAGTGCAATGGGACGGCACGCTGGACACGAAAGATAACCAACTGAACGGTGCGCTTACCCTGAACCTCGCGCGCGCGGCCAGCGCCTTCGCGCCCGCGCTGCAAGACAACGCCCTCGCCCAGGCCGTTGTCGCTGCCTATGGCGACTCGAAACTCGCCATTACTGCACAGTTACCGAGCAAGAGCAATCCTGCAAGTTTCACCTTCAAGGGAGAGGGCAAGCCGCCGATAGCGGGGAGCGTCGGCTTTGTGCGTTCGCAAGACGGCATCGACCGTTTGGGAGCAATCGAACTCGACACGACCATTCCGCTCGACGGCATAAGCGTGCCGGGCGCACTGCCCGTGATTGTTAGCGGCACAGGCACGCTGAACTTCACGCGAGATGCCGAGGGCAAGGAATTCCGCGCCGGGCTCAACTTGGATCAGGCCGAGATACGCGCGGGAGATTACCTGCGCAAGCCGCCCGGTGAAGTGATGAGCGTGGACTTCTTCGGGTCGGGAACCACATGGCAACCCACCGATCTCTTCGTCAATGTCGGCACACAGTCGATTCAACTGGCATGGAACGACGGGGCGCTCGGAACGGACAAGCTGGCCCTGGACCTAGGGTTGTTGTCGCCGTTGTTTCCACCCAACGTGCAGACTCGTGGCCGGATTGATGGCAGCCTGCACCTGTCGCCTTTGCGGGCCGACCTCCAGCTTTCCAGCGTAGGCCTCGCGCTCTCGGAAGGCCTGCGCGCCGATGAGCTTAACGGGGGCCTTGGCTACGCGGATGGCGTGTGGACCTTCTCAAAGTTCCGCGTGCTCGCGGCAGACAGCGACTTTACGATAGATGCGGGCCTGCGGGAAGGAGCGTGGGCCGGGGTAGTCAGCGGCAATCGACTAAATCTGAATGCGATGCAAGCCATGCAGCCGCCGGGCGGCGGCGATGGAGGTAGCGATGGCTCGGGCGCATCCTCTTCAGGCAGCGATGGGTTGACTGGCGAGCTCGAAATATCACTCAGTGAAGTGCTTTATCGCAATGCCACGCTCACCAATGTCCTGGGCACCCTGCGCCTGGAACCGGGCCGCATCGAGCTGGCGCAGCTTCGAGCCAATGCGGGGGCTGGGTCGGTTGCCGGGGATATACTGTACCTACCAGCCACAAACGACAAGGCAGGCAGCGCCGCCCTGCAACTCACCACCACCGGCGCAGACGCCGCCGTGATCGATGGCCTGCTCTTCCCCGAGCCGCGCGGGCTGCAAGGTGCGCTGGACGCCCGCGTGGATCTGCGTTTCCCAATTTCCAATGCCACGCCGCCTTACATGGGGATGGATGGTTCCATCGATTTCGTGGCGAAGAACGGCACCTTCGGGCAGGCGGGCTTCGCCACGCGCGTGCTTTCCGTGCTCCGCACCACCGAGATACTCCGCCTGCGCCTGCCCGGTTTCGGAGACCAAGGGCTGGTCTTCGACACCACCAGCGGAACCTTCACTGCAACTCGGGGCGTGGTGCAACTCGAACGCTTCGACCTCACATCGAAGTCTTACGCCTTCGACGCGGCGGGGGGGGTCGATTTCCCCAGTGACAAGATCAACGTCGAGGGCAGGATGCACATCCTCGAATCCGTCACCGGCATTGTGGGAGCGGTGCCCATCGTGGGCAATGTGGTAGATTCTTTCAAGGCCAGCACCGGCCTGGTCTTTGTGATCACCGGCTCGCCCTTCAATGTAAAGGTGACCCCCAAATCCGGCACCAACCCCATCCGTGACACCCGACAAGGCGTACGCGATGCAGTGAAAGACGTGAAGAAGATTGGCGACCTGTTCGGGTTGTAGGCTTGAAGAGTCTCATAAGCCTCCGTCATTCCTGCAAAGGCAGGAATCCAGTTCCGCTGTCGCTTGCGGGCGTATTTCGCCCGCGCGACAAATTCTCCCCCACGCACGACTGCAACCCTGTGACACCATTTTTAGAGGGTGTGTAGCAGGCGGACACGTGATGTCCACCTTGGCGTCGTTGCTTCAGAATTGAAGCGGCGGGGCGATCTGTTGTTCGGTAAGCAGCCTGCGGGCTTCGCCTGCCAGGAAGATGCTTCCGGTAATCAGCAGGGGCTTGCGGTCCGTGGCGAGTTGGATGGCCTCGGCAAGGGCGTCGGCAAGGTTGGGGATGGCGCGCGCTTCGCAGGTGGCTTGTGCCGCGAGTTGTTGCGCATCGGCGGCACGGGGGCCGTCGTATTGCGTGACAATCAACGGACGCGCGAACTGCGCCACGGTGTCGAGCATTCCCGTGGCGTCCTTGTCCGAGGAACAGGCGAAGAGCACAACGGCTTCACGGAATAGGCCCGCGTAGTGCGCCATGCCGTGCGGGTTGTGGGCCGCGTCGATGATGATGGTGGGCGAATCGCACACGCGCTCAAGGCGGCAGGGCCAGCGCGCGCTCATCAACCCGCGCATGATGGCATCGGGAATCAGGGCAGGGAAATCGGTTTGCAGCTCCATCGCCAGCGCGCAGGCCACCGCCGCGTTGTCGGCTTGGTGCTTGCCCGGCAAGCCCAGCGGCACGGGGCCGAGTTCGAGCGTGGGGGAGTCGTAGCGAAACATGGGGCGCAACGCGGGGCCGGAAGCCTGCGCGTCGAAGTGGTGGCGATGCACCAGCGCGGGCGCGCCCACCGCCCGGGCCTGCGCAAGGATTACCTCCAGCGGACCTTGCGCCATGCGCCCCACGATGACCGGCCGCCCCGGCTTAATGATGCCCGCCTTCTCGGCGGCGATGGCTTCGAGCGTGTCTCCCAGGTACTGCATGTGGTCCAGCGCGATACCGGTGATGGCGGTCGCCAGCGGGGCCACCACGTTGGTCGAGTCCAGCCTGCCGCCCATGCCCGTCTCAATCAGGGCTGCGTCCACCTTCGCGTCGTGGAATACCTGGAAGGCAATACCAGTGCATAGCTCGAAGTACGTGGGCGTGCGCCCCAGCGATTCAGCCACTCCTCGAAAACGCGCTATCTGCGCATCCAGCGTGGAATCCGCAATCGGTTGCGCGTTCAGCAGGAAGCGCTCGTTTACATCAATCAGGTGGGGACTGGTGAAGCGGCCCGTGGTGTATCCCGCCTCGCGGAACATGGCGTCGAGAAAAGCCAGCACACTGCCTTTGCCGTTCGTGCCCGCCACATGGATTGCGTCCAGACCATGGTGCGGGTTGCCTGCCGCATCGAGCAACGCGGCGATGTTCTCCAGCCCCAGCTTGATGCCGAAGAATGCCAGGCTGTCGAGGTAGGCCCGCTCGGGATTCAGGTCGCCCGTGCTCATGCCTCGGCGGGAGTGGGGGAGAGGGCGGCAGCCGCGCGGGGGGCTGCCAATACCAACGGGCAACTGTCCGGCGCGGGATGCAGAAAGCGCACCAGTTTGCATATCACGTCACGCAAATCATCGCGCGCCACAATCTGGTCAATATGCCCGTTCTCGAACTGGTATTCGCTGGTCTGGAAACCTGTAGGCAGCTTTACCTTCAGCGCGCCCTCGATAAGCCGCGCACCGGCAAAGCCCACATAGGCCTTCGGCTCCGCAAGGATAATATCGCCCAGACTGGCAAAGCTGGCATACACCCCACCCGAGGTCGGGTCGGTAAGCACGACGATATAGGGAATGCCCGCCTGGTTGAGGCGCAGAACCGCGCCCGAGGTTTTGGCCATCTGCATCAGCGCCAAGATGCCCTCTTGCATACGGGCTCCGCCGGAAGCGGCGAACACTATCACCGGCGTGAGTTCGCGAATGGCGTCGTCGCATAGGCGGCTGAATTTCTCGCCCAGCGCCGAGCCCATGCTCGCCATAATGAACTGTGAATCCATCGCCCCCACTGCCACGCGCAACCCGTCCAGCCGGGCGAAGCCCGTGAGCAGCGCCTCGCTCAGGCCAGACTGCTTTTGCGCCCGCTCCACCCGCTGGGCGTAGCTTTCTTCCCCCACCGAAAAGGACAGCGGGTCTGCCGCCTTCAGCGTCGCGTGAGTTTCCTGAAAGGTGCCGGGGTCGAAATGGAAATCTATGCGGCCCCGCGCGGCCAGCCGGTAGTGGTGGCCACACTTCGGGCACACCTGCCCACGCTGCTCGACTTCGCTCTTGTAGAGGGTCTCGCTGCACGAGGTACACTTCATCCATAGCCCATCGGGGATGGACTTGTCTCCCGTGCGGAGGGAGGGACCGGTTAGTCGGCGAAAGAAGGCCATACCTGCATCCTGCCTAGCTGACGCCCACGTCCTGGCCGGAACCTTCGAGAATTTCGGCCATGCCCAGATTTCCAGGGTAGAACAACATACGCCCACATTGGCTGCACGCATGAACCTTGTCGCCTGCCAGCACCTCGTTCACAATTTGCGGACGCAGGATCATGTGGCAGCCGCCGCAGCTTTCGCCCTCCATCGGCACCAGCGCCTTGCCGCCGCTGTGCGCCGTGCGGATGCGGTCGTACTTGCGCAAGGTTACGCCGTCCACCTGCTCTGCCAATGGCTTGCGCCGCGCTTCAAGGGCCTGCCGCTCGACTATCGCCTGCGCCAGTTCCTGGTCTATCTTTTTGCACTCTTCGGTGATGCGCCCCACCTCGCTCGCAATGCGCTTCTTGTCTTCCTCAAGCTTCTGCTTCGCCTCGTCCAGCTCCACCATCAGCCCGATGATGCGTTCTTCCTTCAGGCCTATCTGCTTCTTCTGCATCTCGATTTCGTGCAGCAGCGCGGTGTATTCCTCGTTCTTGCGCACGTTGTTCAACTGCGTCTCGTACTTCCTGATCTGTTCCTGCTTCTGCTGAATCTCGCTCTCGCAACTGCGTTGCTCGATTTGCAGGTTCTTGGTGCGCTGTTCGCACGCGGCTAGTTCTTCGTCCAGCCGTTTCTTTTGTACTTCGTACTTTCCCTTCTGCTTGGGAATTTCACGCTCGGCGCCTTTGCACCGCTCGATCTTAAGGTCGAGCGTTTGAAGCTCCAACAGGTCTCTCATTGCGTGACTCCTATCGCAGGGGTGGCCGTGTGCCCATGGGCCGCCGGGGAATAAAAAAACGCCGTAGCGCAAAGCGCCACGGCGTGTGCCGTACCAGCGGAGCAGCGAGCGCGGTAAAACGCTCCCCCCACGCGGCCCGAAGACCACGGCGGAGAGTACAGCCCAAAGCGCCGCGCGTGCATGTTCAAGTAATTCGACTCCGCGCCCGGCGACAGGTCAGCCCGCCCGGGCGTCCGCGTATTGTAAAACTTATTTGGCCGACCGTGCAATGGCTATTTCACCCGTGCGGGCCAGCTCGACAATTCCGAAGGTGCGCATCATGTCGATGAACGCGGAAATCTTGTCCGCTGCTCCCGTGCATTCGACCACCATGTGGCTGGCACCCACGTCCACCACCTTCGCGCGGAAGATGCTGGCCAGCTCGACCACTTCCGTGCGGCGCGCGCCGGGGGCGTTCACCTTGGCCATCACCAGCTCGCGCTCGACGAAGGATTCCTCCGTCAAATCCACCACCTCAATAACCTCGACCAGCTTGTTAAGCTGTTGAATGCATTGGCTGAGGCCGTGGTCGTCGGCACGCACCACCGCCGTCATGCGGGAGTAGAGCGGGTTTTCGGTCTCGCCCACGCAGAGGCTGGTTATGTTAAAACCGCGCGTGCTGAACATGCCCGATACGCGCGCCAGCACACCGAAGTGGTTGTCCACAAGGATGGTGATGGTGTGCTTGCGCAACTTGGACATGACGACGCTCTCCTTAGACTTTGACATATCAGGGATTAGGCGCAGACGCGTTAACCCGGTTCATCGCTTCTTCAATGCCCGCCTCCACCCACAACAAGATCCCCTCGGCTGCCCGCTTGCGGAATGCATCTACCGCCTCGCGTTCCTCGGGGCGGAACTTTCCGAGCACGTGGCCAGAGAGGTCTCGGCCCTCCCGGTTATCTCCCACGCCCATGCGCATCCGGTGGAAATCCTGGGTGCCCAAGCGCTCAATCATCGACTTCAACCCGTTGTGCCCGCCCGCGCTGCCGCCCGCCCTAAGGCGCAGCCTGCCCAGGGGCAGGGCAATGTCATCCACCACCACCAGAACGTCCGCCGGTTCCTGCACCTTGTTGCGGGCCACCTGGGCCACGCAATTGCCACTGAGGTTCATGAAGGTCTGCGGCTTCAGTAGCAGCAGCTTCTGTCCCCGGTGGCTGGCCTCGGCTAGCAAGCCTTGGTGCTTTTCCTTGTCAAAGCGCACATTCAACAAATCCGCCAGCGTGTCGAGCGCCATGAAGCCCAGGTTGTGCCTGGTGTTGGCGTAACCGGGGCCGGGGTTTCCCAGCCCCACGATAAGCTTCAGTGGCATGGCGTACGCTGGCGGATGGTCTCAATCCCGTTTAATACTACTTCTTGGCGGGGGCGGCGCCCTTCTTGGCGGCCTTCGCATCGGCAACCACCGGGCGCTTCGAAACGCGCGGGGTCTTGATTGAGATGATGGCGCGCTCGGGGGCCGTGAGAATTTCCACGCCCGTGGGCGGCACAAGGTCGCTCACATGCAGCGTGTCACCCATGGCCAATTCCGTAATGTCGTGTTCCACGTGGTTCGGCACATCAAGCGGCAGTGCCTTGATTTCCAACTTGTAGATCGACTGGTCCGTGATGCCGCCCAAAAGCACACCCTTGCACTGGCCAACCAGCTTGATGGGCACCACGGCCATAATAGCCTTGTCCAGACGAATGCGCAGGAAGTCGGCGCTCAGGACCTTGTCGGACACCGGGTGATGCTGCACGCCACGGATCATGGCGGGGCAGTTCAGCGCCGTCTGATCTTCGACGGTAACGTCGAGCAGCGCGTTTTCGCCCAGCTTGCCGCGTGTCACCAGCTCGAAGGCCTTGAGGCCCACCTCAATGGTCACGGGAGGCTGGTCTTCCCCGTACAGGGTAATGGGAATCAGGCCAGCTGCACGCTTCTTGCGTGCGCCGCCCTTGCCATTCGCCACGCGGGTTGTCACTGTAAGGGGTAGCATTTCCATGGTCTTCGATGCCTCCGGCGGGTCAGTTCTTGAAAAGACTGCTGACCGATTCGTCCTTGTGTACGCGCCTGATTGCCTCTGCAATCAGCGGCGCAAGCGACAGTTGTTTAATCTTGGGTATGGCAAGCGCCCGGTCCGAAAGGGGCACCGAGTCGCATACAATCACTTCTTCCAGATCCGAGTTCGCAATGTTCTCCAGCGCCGGGCCACTGAAGATAGGGTGCGTTGCGAACGCTTTCACGCTCACCGCGCCCCGCTGTTTCAACGCCTCCGCCGCCTTGCACAAGGTGCCGCCCGTGTCGATCATGTCGTCGAGCAGGATGCAGTTCATGCCTTCCACCTCGCCGATGATGTTCATCACTTCGGCCACGTTGTCGCGCGGGCGGCGCTTGTCCACAATCGCCATGGGCACGCCCAGGCGGTCGGCAAATTCCCGCGCTCGCTTCACGCTGCCCATATCGGGCGACACCACCATCAGGCTTCCCGCTCGTTCGCGCTCCTCGATGTACTTCATGAACACCACTTCCGCCGCCAGATGGTCCACCGGGATGTCAAAGAATCCCTGAATCTGCCCGCAGTGCAGGTCTACCGCAAGAATGCGGTCGGCCCCGGCTGCCGTGAGCAGGTTCGCCACCAACTTTGCCGTAATCGGCACGCGCGCCTTTTCCTTGCGGTCCTGTCGCGCATACCCGAAATACGGAATTACCGCCGTCACCCGCTCCGCCGACGCCCGCTTGGCGGCGTCTATCATGATGAGCAATTCCATCAGGTGCCGGTTAACCGGCGGGGACGTGCTGTTCACCAGGAACACGTCGCGCCCTCGGACATTCTCGCCTATCTGTATGTTAATCTCACCGTCGCTGAACGTTGTCACCGTGCAGCGCGCGGGCTCTACCTCAAGGCCTTCACAGATTCCCGCCGTCAGCTCAATCGAGCCGCTGCCGCTGAAAATCTTCATGTCGCGTGTGTAAGCCATGGGAACCCCGCGCCCGGTACCGTCTACACGAAAAACAATTGGCTGGGGCGGATGGATTCGAACCACCGAGTGCCTGGACCAAAACCAGGTGCCTTACCACTTGGCGACGCCCCAGCATAGTCCCGACAGCACGGCAGGCCAGAACACCCTGCATTAAGCAAAGCACACCGCCGCCGCCAATGAGACGGCTGGAAAGTATAACAAGCGGCGGGAACAGTGTCAAAGGCACCCTTGACCCGCGCTTGGACGTGTTCGCGCACTGGCGAAGGGCCTACTTGACGGCGATAAATTTCTACGATACCTTGGGATTTTAAGCAAAATAATGCCGTTCAAATTAGGAGAAAAGCCATGCCTGACTTTAAGTACGCCCGCTTGGATAAGAACGATGTTGCCGTGCTGCTGGTGGACCACCAATCTGGGCTTTGCAATATTGTCCAGGATTTCAGCCCGTCGGAATTCATCAACAACGTGCTTGCCATGGCGGATATCGCGGCTTACTTCAAGCTTCCCACGATCCTGACGACCAGCTTTGAGGAAGGCCCGAACGGTCCGCTGATTCCAGAACTGAAGGCGCTGTTTCCTGATGCGCCCTATATCGCTCGCCCCGGCAACATCAACGCTTGGGACAACGAGGATTTTGTGAAAGCGGTAAAGGCCACAGGCAAGAAGCAGTTGCTCATCGCCGGGGTGGTTACCGAGGTCTGCGTGGCGTTTCCTGCACTTTCGGCGCTCGAAGAGGGTTACGAAGTGTTCGTGGTGACGGATGCGTCGGGCACCTTCAACGAGGTTACCCGGCACACGGCATGGGCGCGTATGCAGGCGGGCGGCGCCCAGTTGATGAGCTGGTTCGGCGTGGCATGTGAACTCCACCGCGATTGGCGTAACGACGTGGAAGGCCTGGCCACCCTGTTCTCGAACCACCTTCCTTCTTACAAGAACCTGATATCCAGCTACGCGCACGGGCAGGCGACGAAGCAGTAGGCTCCCTACACCTCCGCGAGCAGCTCTGCCGCGAGCAGGGCATCGGCGGCGAGGCGGATGTCGGGGAAGGCGATGCTGGACTTGGTGGCGATGTCGAGCAGGGTGTGGTTGCCGTCAGAATAGTTGAGCACCCAGAGCATTCCCATCTCGGCGGCTTTGCGGCCTGCGAGGCCGCCGGTTTGGCTGTATAGCCCGCGCCGCCCCAGTTGGGGTTCGCAGTTGGGGTTGAGGTTTTGGTAGGTGGCGTTGCCTTCTATCACCTCGACCACGCGCAGCAGCATTTCCAAGGACTGGCCCAGGCACTCGGGCTGGAGGAGTTCGGGGTTGTCGGCAGAGCTGTGGTATTCGGGGTAGCCGCCGGGGCCGGAGCGCATGAAGCAACCTACGGGCAGGTTGAAGCCGGGGGAACCATATTGACGTTCGTCGTAGCCGTAGGGAATGTAGGGCTGGATTTCGTGGGGGGGCCCGCTGGCTTGCAGCACGTGGGCCACGGCGCGGTCTATTGCAGCATCGCCTTGGCGGCTTTGCTTGTAGCGGAAGTCGGCAGGGTCTCCCACGCAGGCGAGTATGAGGCCGTGCTTGAGGTGTAGCCGGGCGTAGGCCTCGTGCTGCGCCAGCCAGGTGATTGCGCCAATGGTGCCGGGGGCGAAGACGAAGCGGTAGGTGTGGCGCAACTCTACCCGTTGCAACAGTTGCGCCAGCCGCAGAGCCACCACGATGCCGGAGAGGTTGTCATTCGCCAGCGAGGGGTGGCAGCAGTGGGCGGAGATGAGCACCTCGTCCTGCGTGGTACCGGGCAGCACGCACTCGCCATAGTTCAACACGCCGGGCGCGAGGGTGCTGTCGATGCACACTTCGTAGTCGCCGTCTGGCAATGCATCAAGCTGGCGCTGCGACAGGCAGAAGGCCCAGTCTTCCTTGAAGTAGGAGGTGCGGTAGGGAATCCAGTCTGGGTGTTCCGGCAAAGTGAAGCACTTGGCGCGCAGTTCTGCCAGCGGCATCCGCGCCCGCACCGGCGCGCTGTTCGACATGACGTGCAGGGTGTGGTTCTTGAAGTCCACCACCCGCTCGCCCTGCGCGTTGGCTATCCACGCCTCGCGGATGTTCCACTCGTTGGGAATCGTCCAGTCGAAGACCGGCGTGCCCGTGGGCACGGCGCTTACCTGAAGCGGAAGGTGTTCCCCGATACCCGCCAACGTATCGCGCACGCCCTGCCCGGTGATGCTACGGCAGATGGGGTACCAGTCGCGCACACGCGCGAGCATCCACGCACCATGCGCAGCCGGGTCGAAACCATTGAGCAGATCACGGGGTTGCAACGATGGAGTCCCTTGGCTCGTTGCGTTCGTGGATGACAAAACCCCTCCCACTCTGGCGCTTCACATAGTGCTCCTTGATCCAGGCCTCGGCCTCGGGGAAGCGCTTGGCCATGCGGGGCCCCTGCTTCACCCAGTCGCCACGCTCGGGCACCCACTCAATGATGAAGCGTGGCTTCGCCTCGTCCACCGCGACAAGAAAATCCTTGCGCAGGTTCTGGATGTAGGGCAGGTCCACATGGTGGAAGAAGACGAAATAGGTGAGGTACTTGGTGGCGGGGGGCGCGTCGGCGTACCACATGGCTTGCAGCATTCCGCCGCCTACCCAGTCGAGCGGTTGCACGGTGTCGCCTGGCTGCATGTTTTCTTTCAGGTACTTGGCGATGTTGTCCACGCGTCCGCCCTTGGGGGCTTCGCGGCCCCCGTTGAGCATGGCCTTGAAGCCCATGTGGGCTTGCAGAACGTGGCACAGAACGAGCACGACCAGCAGCATGGGAACCCACCGCTGATGCCACGAAGTGCCTGGGGCATGGGGGGCGAAGGCAATAGCCGCGCTTATGGAGAGGATGTAGATGAGCGGGAAATAGTGGTAGGGCCAGAACTGCCCGGTGATGGCGGGATAGAGGAGGTAGGCGGGCACGAGCATAAGCAGCAAGCCAAGGACTCGCCGTTCGCCAAAGTTGTTGCGCAGGTTGGAAAAGCCCGCAGCCAGCCCAATGAACCCTATGAGCAGCAACTGCCAGCGTCCGCCCATCTGGAAGAACTCGTCGATGACATAGGCGCGGCGCGCGGCGGGTTCGAGCAGCGCATGGCCACCGGTCATCTCGGCATAGAGCGGCACGTAGTTGAATGCGGAATCGAGAAAGGGACCCAGTGCGCCGTGGTATACGAGGTAGCCCACATAGGCTAGGACGGGCAGCATGGCACCGAGGCCTGCCTGAAAGCCGTTCCAGAACAGGGCTATGAAGCGGGCGCGCCAGCCGGGCGTGTTGATGGATTCTTCTTCGGCGAGATACAGAATTACAGGTATCAGCCCAAGCACCATGTGCGGCTTGATGGAGGCGGCGAAGCCAAACCCGATGCCTGCCAACAGGGCGCGCCATTGGGGGCTGACGCGGGGCAGACCCACGGCAGCGCCAAGGCCCAAGGCCATGGGAAATACGGCGAGGTAGTCGCGCTGGAGGGTCATGGCTGCGCCTTCGCGCATGTAGACCAGACCCCAGATGAGGCCCGCCGCCCAGACGGCGCGGAATCCGAAGCGCCACAGGATGCCCGCCGTGATGACCATGAGCACAAGCAGCAGGGCGACGTCGCCGCGATGGTAGCCTGCATCGGTGAAGCCGAACACCTTGCCGATCATCTGGTAGCTGATGTAGGAGCCGAGCATGTTGACGTCGAAGAAATCCCGGTAGGGGATCATGTTGAAGCGTTCCATGATGTAGCTCATGTAGATCATGAAGGGCGGGTCGTGCTTCAACCGCCAGGAAAGCGAGGCGCGCAAGACCGGGTACAGCACCGTGACGGTGGTGAGCAGTAGGAAGCCGTAGACCAGTAGCGATTCGATGATGCTCGATACTGTGCGCTTCGATTGACCTGACAGTTCAGAGTCGGTGGTCACGGTAGGTTCTGTTTGCACGACGAATGTTCCCCTCAACAATTCGCAGAGTCTAGCATAATTGTAACCCGCTGAATCGCACGCCCGGGCTACCTAAACGGCAGCTCGTCCAGGTCCATCTCGCCGTCAAACCGATAGGCTTCCGGGTTGGGTGGTTCCCAGCGGTAGCGCTTCAGGTCGCAGGCTTCGTTTGCGTCGAACACCACACCCTCCGCGTCGAGCAGGGACCGCTGCAACAGGGGGCGTTCGCCTGCTCCCTTGCCGCTGATCTCGCCCTTGCCGTTGATTACCCGCTGCCAGGGGACGTCGGTGTATCCGCTGGCGCGCATGGCATAGCCCACGGCGCGGGCGGCGCGGGGCGCACCGAGGATCGCGGCAATCTGACCGTAGGTCATCACGCGCCCCGGGGGGATGTCGCGCGCCACGGCGTAGACGGCTTCGTAGAAGTTGGGCATGGGCGGCATCGTAACAAATCTGGTATTCTCGATGGGGAGGGGAATCCCTGTATGAGTACTACGCCCACGAGTCTTGCGCTAATGCCCATCAAGGGCGGCTCGGCCTGTTCGCTTGAACTCGGCAGCGACCTGCTTAGCCTGCGCGCGGACGATGGGCGCGTGCTGCTGATGCTGCCGCGCGAGGAAGCGGCGGCGCATGTGCGCTTTGCGTGGCGGCTGCCCTTTGGGCAGACAGTGTCGTTTGTAGTTATCGAGGGCCTGCGCGCCTACACCTATCGCGCCACGCCAGAAATGATCCGCGCGCTTATCCACTGGCTGCCCCTGCGCACGGGCGAGGCCATCGCTGGGGAGCTTCGGCTGCATGGGGTGGGAGCGGTGTTGCTGGGCTGCGCCATGCTGCTGTTTCCACACGCAGAGCTGTGGCCTTACGCAGGCGTGGGGGTGGTGCTCGCGGGCTGTGCCAGCGTGTTGCACGCCGCCCGCTTGCAGTATGGAATCAACGCCGCCTTGTTTGCGTGCCTGGGATTGGGCCTGTTGTTCGCGCCGCAATGGCTTGCGCCGCAGGCGAACCTGCTTTGGCCCACGGCCTTTGGCGCAGCGTTGCTGTTGTGGGCGGTGCAGCAAGCGTCGTTGCTGGCCCCGCAACATTTGGTGGATCGATCGCAGGCCATGCGATCCGCACCGCGCCGCATCTTAAAGTCGAACAGCCGCTTTCATATTGTCATGGCGGCTATCACATTTCTCTGCGCTTTGCCGCTCGCTGTGCTTGCCGTGCGGCACGCGCAGGACTTCACCCTGCTGATGGCCTTCACCGCGCTGGCTGCCGTTACCGTGGGTATCGCGGCGGCCATTGTGCTGCGCGGCAGGCACTCGTATCGCGAGCTGCAACTCGGCGGGCAATGGACGCTGCTGGTGCTGTACTTTCTGGCGTATGGCCTGGTCTGGCACACGGTATTATTCGCCGTCGACCCCGTCCCCTACCCCCTGGGTCCGGTTTACAATTTCCATTTGCCTGCGGTATTCGGGCCGCTGATTGTCGTCATATTGGGATTCAATGTGTTGCTGCGGAAACTGATCAGCACACGCATGGCAACGGACGAGGATGAGTCATGATCAAGGGACTCTTTGAAACCCACATCAACGTCCGCGATCTGGAGCGGTCGATGGCGTTTTATGGATCGCTGCCGGAATTGACGCTGGGCTATCTCGACGAGGGGCGAAGGATCGCGTTCTACTTCATCGGCGGCTGGAACCACACGATGCTGGGGTTGTGGGAGAAGCCGGAGGCGGAAGTCATCCCGCAGCACCTCGCCTTCCGCATTGCCCTGGAAGACATGCCCGCCGCCATCGCGGACCTCAAGGCCAAGGGCGTACAGCCGCTCGACTTCTTTCAGCAACCCATCGACCAGCCGACGGTATTCGCATGGATGCCCGCAGCGGCGGTTTACTTCCATGATCCCGATGGGCATTTGCTGGAGTACATCGCGCCGATGGAAGGCCCGCCCCAGCCGGAGCGGGGCTTGATGACGCTGGAGGAATGGAAAGAAAACGCCTGATGTGCGCCCAACCGTGGGCGCACATCAGGCGATGTTGATTACTCGCTGCGGCCTTGGCCCTTGAACAGGTACATGCCCTGCTTGCCGGGGGCGATGATGTCTTTCCAGCCGTTTCCGTCCACGTCTTCTATCCACAGGTAGATGCCGGTGCCGCTGGTCTTCTCCGGCGCGCCATAGTCGATGGTCACGCGCTCAAACGCGCCGCCATTCAGCTCGTAGTAGTAGAGGCCAAGCGGGTCCGCCGCGCCGGGGTCGTTCTCGTTGTGCGCGCGGTAACGCTTGCCGGTTATCAGCTCGGGCTCGTTGTCGCCGTCGATGTCGGCGAGCTGCATTTCGTGGAACTGGGACTTGTCGGTCTCAATGTCGTGCTTGGTCCAGGTGCGTGCGCCTGCCGCGTCTTTGCCCTGGGCATACCATGCCAGACCGTAGTCGTGACCTTGGCCCACGATGATGTCGTTCATGCCATCCTTGTTCACGTCGTGCGCGATGATGGGCACGCTGGCCGCGCCGAAGGTGAACTCGGGGTGCCAGGTGTAGGCGGTGGTGTTGAAGGGGTCTTCCGGCGTTTCCAGCCAGCCGCCTGCGAAGAGCAGGTCACCGCGCCCGTCGCCGTTGATGTCGCCGTATCCGAAGCCGTGCCCGCCGGGGCCGTCTTCAATGGTGTACTGCGTCCACGTGCCGTTGCCCTTGCCGTTCTCTTTGTTCAGCTTGAAGAAGTGCACGGGCTTGGTGGTCGAGAAGACTTCCGGGGTGCCATCGTTGTCGATGTCGTAGAAGCAATTGCGCTCGATGTTGCCCACCTGCGCGACGATGTGGGTCTTCCATTCGCCGCCATCTTTGCCGGGGTTTTCGCGCCAGCACATGGTCTGGTTCCACCAGCCACCGGTCACGATGTCGAGCCAGCCGTCGCCGTTCACGTCGATCGGGTAGTTCGAGAAGTCATCGTAGTAGTCGCCCTCGCGCTTGATGCTGGTGACCTTGCGGGCTTCGTCAAACTTGGGGCCGGGAAACCAGTATTCGCCGGTGAAGATGTCGAGGTGGCCGTCCTTGTCCACGTCAAACGCGGAGCAGGCTTCATAGATCACGTTGCCGATCTTCTGCTTTTCAAACTTCAGCGGAGCTTCAGCCTGGGCGGAAAGCACGCAGCCAAGGGCGAGCGTGGCGGAGAGGAAGGTCTTCATGTGGTTTTCTCCTGCGTTTGCGGGGCGGGGGTGTTGTTCTCGAATACCAAGGGTTTGCCGTCGGCCTGCGTGAGGCGGGCAACGTATACCCAGCCACCGCCGTTTTGGGATATCTGGAGCAGTATAGTGTTCTGACCAGCGGTGAGTTTCACGGGGACAAGGTCGCTGTCCACCAGCGCACCGCGATCGATGTTGTTGTCATGCACCTGTGCGCCGTTCACCCACGCGCGGATACCGTCGTCGCTGCCCAGCGTGAGCACGGCATCGGTGTCTTCCGGCACCGAAACGGTGGCATACGCATAGGCGCAGGATTGGGCAAGCATTCCGAACAGGCCGTCCAGTCCGACGTAGGCGGCGGTGCCCTCGGCGCGGACTGCCTGCCATTTCATGGCAGCGCCTTCCGCCGAGGCGTAGGTGGCGTTGATGTCCACGGCGGGTTCATTAATGTGGGGCTGAAAGCCCTCGGCCATCAGGAAGGGGAAGGGACCAGCCACATTCCACTGGCGCACAAAACCCAGCTTGTCCTTCCAGCGCTCGCCTTGGCCGGTGGCGTCGGCGTGGGTGATCAGCTGGGCCACGGCTCCGGGTTCGGCCAGCTTGGCGGTCACCACGGCATCCAGCGCGGCGGCGCGCTCGGCCATTCCAGCAGCTTCAACCGTGCGGCGGATTTCGTCGAGCGTGGCAATGGGCATGGCGGCGAGGGCGGCGTCGTCCAGCGCAACCAACAAAGGTGCAGCCTCGGGGCTGGGGTTGGCCTTCACGCCCTCGAGCGCCTCGGAGCGGGTGGCGTCATCGGGCGCAAGGCCATGCGCGGCGAGATAGGCCCGGCCTGCGGCGTCGCGGTTGCCCTGCGTTCCAAAGTCGCGCCCCAGGGTAATCAGGCTTTGCACAATGCCGGGGCGCAGAGCCTCGTCCTGTGCGGCGGCCTTGAGCGGCTCGATGGCTTCAGCCCCGCCCAGCCGAACCAGCCCCTGCAAGGCCGCCTGCTTCACGGGCAGGTCCGCATCGGCCAAGGCTGCACGAAAGGTGTCCACCAGCACGGGGCTTTGGCGGGTGGCCAACTGCTGAACATACTGCGCGCGGTACTTGGGGTTCACCGCAGCGAAGCCATTGCGGAAAGCGACATCTGCCTCGCGGCCCTGCTGAAAGCGCATGGTGTAGAGCGCCTGCGATGACAGCGCGGTGTCTTCCTGCAAAAGCGAGGAAAGCTTCTTCGCGCCGCGCTCGTCGCCGTAGCGGGCGAGCCCGGCCACCGCGCCGCCACGAATGATATCGTTGGTCGAAAGCGAAAGCAGCTCTTCATAAAGCCCCATCAGGCGCTCGACATTCCCGCCGCGTTCGCCAGCGGCTTGCAGCCAGCGTAGCCATGCATCCTCGACATCGCGCAACGTCTCGGGCGTGGCCTTCTTGTGGGCCTGCCGCATTTCGCTGGCCAGCCCCAAGTCTCCACTCTGGGCAAGGCCACGAACGGCGACTGCGCGCACGGCGGGGTCCTTGTCGCGGGCCAGCTTATCGAGCTGGGAGAGGGCGACCGTGTCACCAATAGAACCCAGCGCCTCGGCAATCGCGGGCACGAACTCCGGGGCCACGTCACGCACGGCGCGCGACAGGGTGCGCGCGGCTTCCTCGCTGGCAATTTCGCGCAGGGCCACGCGGGCGCGCTCTGCGGTGGCGGGGTCTTTCAGCAACGCGCCCACGGCGTTCAACTCGTATTGGTCCGGCACCGCAAAGGGCAACAGCTTCAGCACGCGCTCCTTCACCGGCACGGGCGTATCGCCCTTCAACAGGTCGGTGAGTTCATCGGCCAACTGGCGCAGGTCGTCTTCCTTGTCGGGCGTGCCGAGGGCATGGGCCAGATCGGACAGGGTGTTCCATGCGGCGCGCCACACGCGCTCTTGCTCGTGCGACAGCAGCGCGCAGAGTTCGGGGATTACGGTCACACCCTCGCGCGGTAACAACCTGCGCGCGTGGGTCTGGGCCACATCGTCTGGCCCGGCCAAGTCTGCCAGGAGCGACTGCGCCGTAACCGGCATAGGCGGGATTGGCGCTGCAAGCGCCATGGGTGAAACAGCAAGGGAAGCGAGCAGTATCAGGATGGATTGGCGAATCATGTTGGCCACTCCTTACAGGTGCCAAGGCGCACGATACGTGCGCGCAAGGTGGCGGTTGGCCTGGTCGTCATTAATGAATTGCTCTGCCGTGCCGTCCCAGTGCAGCTTGCGGCCCACCTTCAGCGATATGCCCGCCAGCAACACGGTGGCGGTGGAGCGGAAGCCCTGCTCGATGTCCGCCGCAGGCAGCTCGCGCGATGCCATACAGTCGAAAAAGTTGTTGATGTGATCCTTGTTGGACCAGCTCGTTTCCGGCTCGCCTACAAACTCGGCCACGCCCAGTTCGGCAGGTTCCACCTTGAAGGTGGCGCGGTCCACGAAGAGCGAGCCATCGGTGCCCTGGAAGGAAACGCCGTAGTCCTTGCCGCCGTGGCGGTTCTGAGGGCGCTGCTCCCACGTGACGGTGCAGCCGGGGAATTCGTAGATGGCCTCGATGTTCTCGTAGTTGTCCGCGCCTGCGCCGCCGCGATAGGCGCCGCCCACGCTCTGCACGCTGAGGGGTCGGTCTTGCCCGATGCCCCACTGCACGATGTCCATCAGGTGTACGCCCCAGTTGGTCAACTGGCCGCCACGCGCGTAGTCGTGCCAGCCCATGAAACCGTAGAAGCGCTCCATCGAGAACGGCACATAGGGTGCGGGCCCCAGCCACAGGTCCCAATCCAGGCCCTTGGGAATCTCCGCCGGGGTTTCGCCCACGGTCCAGGCGTTTGTGCCCACCCATGCAGAGGCGTTGATAATCTTGCCCAGCTTGCCGCTGCGCACGAGGTCGATGGCTTTCTGGAATACCGGCATCGAGCGTTGCTGCGTGCCCACCTGCACCACGCGGCCATAGCGACGCGCGGCATTCACCATGGCCCGGCCTTCTTCGATGGTCAGGCACACGGGCTTCTCGACGTAAACGTCTTTGCCTGCCTCGCATCCGAGGATGGTGAGCAGCGGGTGCCAGTTGTCCGGCGTGGGAGCAAAGATGCAATCGATGTCGGGGCGCGCCAGCACTTCGCGGAAGTCCTGGTGGCCATCGGGTCGCGCGCTGGTTTGCAGCTCTGCCAGGTTCTGCGCATCGTCCACGCGCGACAGGGCCACGTCGCATACCGCAGCCACGGTGCAGCGGGGGTTGGCCAGCAGTCCCTCGAGATGGCGCGTGCCCATGCCGCCGCAACCTATCAACGCCACGCGCACCTTGTCGTTCGGCCCCACGGGCCCGGCCCATGCGCGCCCCCCCGCGAAGAACGTGGTGGCGGCTGCGCCTGCCGCCACCGTTCCCGTGCGCCGCAAGAAGTCTCGGCGACTCCAGCGAGTATTCGCCATTCGGTCATCCCTCCTCATAGCCCCGGCGCCCGTGCCGGAAACAAGCTGCTATCATAGCGGGCACGAAGGAAAACGTAAACCTTCAGCGGTGCCGCTGCGTTATGTTGCCAAGGACTGCTTGACTCGGTTTATTCACAGTTGCTATCCTTCCGGTTCGCATCGCCTGCCCGGGTGGTGAAATTGGCAGACACGCATGGTTCAGGTCCATGTGCTCGCGAGGGCGTGGAGGTTCAAGTCCTCTCCCGGGCACCATACGAGTTTTATCGCCGCAGCCCGCAAGGCCTGCGGCGTTTTTGTTTTTTCGGCTTGGAAGCACGGCCCGCGAATGGCATACTGTTGCGGGTTTACGTTGTCATTTTTTCTGGAGGACGCGCCATGAATTCCTTTATCCGTATTGCTGCATTGGGCTTGCTTGCCGGGGTGGCCTCGCTGGTTTCGGCGCAAGACCCCTGGCTAAAGATAGACGGCGGCATGGGGCCCGGCAAGGGGCGGCAGGTGGTGCTGATTTCCGGCGATGAGGAATACCGCTCGGAAGAAGCCCTGCCGCAGTTGGCAAAGATTTTGGCCACGCACCATGGCTTCACCTGCACGGTGCTGTTTGCCTACAACGACAAGACCAACAACGTGGACCCCACGTATAGCAGCAACATTCCGGGGCTGGAGGCGCTAGACACCGCCGACCTGATGATCATCTTCACGCGCTACCGCGACCTGCCCGAAGAGCAGATGAAGCACATCGACCAATACCTGATGGCGGGCAAGCCGGTAATTGGAATCCGCACCTCCACGCACGCCTTCAAGCCTGCGGCGGGCACGCCTTGGGAACATTATGGCGACGCCTATGCCGGGGACAAAGCAGACTGGACCGATGGCTTTGGCCGCTTGGTGCTGGGCGAGAAGTGGATCAGCCACCACGGCGAGCACAAGCATGAGAGCACGCGCGGTCGGCTTGCGCCGGGCGTGGAGAACCACGTGATTCTGCGGGGCATTGCCGACGGCGCCATCTGGGGGCCGACCGACGTGTACGGCGTGCGCCTTCCGCTGCCCGGCGATGCGCGCGCATTGGTGCTGGGAGAAGTGGTGAAGCGCGACGGCGCTTTTGACGCGGACGACTTGCTCTACGGAATGCGCCCCGAGGACGCCACGCCCGTGGAGGGAAGCAAGAACGACCCGATGATGCCGATAGCTTGGACGCGCAGCTACATGCTACCCGGCGGCGTGGCAGGCAAATGCTTCACCTCCACTATCGGCGCATCCACCGACCTGCTGAACGAGGGCGTGCGACGCTTGTTTGCCAACGCCGCCTACTGGGCGCTGGACCTGAACGAGCAACTGCCCGAAGGCGGCGCGAACGTGGAACTGGTGGGCGGCTACCAGCCCACCAAGTTCGAGTTCCGCAGCGGCAAAGACTGGCGCGACCGCAACCTGCAGCCCGCAGATTTCGGGAAGTAAGCCTACGCCAGGAAATACACCGCGAGAACGATGAGACCAAGGGCGATGCGATACCAGCCGAAGGGGGCGAAGCTGTATTTGCGCACGTAGCCCATGAACAGCGCGATGACGGCATAGGCCACCACGAACGACACGAGCGAACCCACGCCGAGCAGCGCCCATTGTTCCCCGGTGAAATCGAGCCCGCCCTTGATGAGCTTGAGAGCGGTGGCTCCGAGCATGGTGGGGATGGCTAGGTAGAACGAGAACTCGACTGCTGCCTGCCGCGAGCATCCAAACAGAATGCCGCCGATAATCGTGGCGGCGGAGCGCGAGGTGCCGGGTATCATGGCCAGGCATTGCACCAGCCCGATAAGCGCCGCGCGCCGATAGTCGATGTCGTGGGCGGAAGCCAGCCCTCCCCTGCGGGGACGCCATTCCAGCGCCACCAGCACCACGCCCCCCACGACAAGCGCGATCGCCACGGTCACGGCGTTGAAAAGATGCTCGTCAATCCAGTCGTCGAACAATAATCCAAGCACGGCGGCGGGCAGAAAGCCCACCGCAATCTTGCTCCAGAGCGCTATCGACCCATTGAAACCCCGCGCATGGCCGACGGGCCAAAGGTCTTTCCAGAAATACACCACGACGCTGAGGATGGCGGGAAGCTGAATCATCACCATGAAGGCGTTGGCAAAAGATTCAGGCTGCCCAAAGCGCAGCCATTCCTCCACCAGAATCATGTGCCCCGTGCTGCTGATGGGAAGAAATTCAGTAATGCCCTCGACCACTGCCAAGAGTATGGCCTTCAAGTAATCCATGGATGCTCCACACTTTATATGAGTAATTTCGTGTCCCCTCGCCCCCGTCTTCGGGGGAGAGGGTTAGGTTTATCCGCCTCAGGCGGGGTGAGGGGGAACACCGCAGCATCCGCCCCGTTGAAGGGTAAAGCATAGCAAACCTGCGCGCCCTCAAGCCGGGGACACAATATGCCGATGATCCAAACAGGAAACATTGGAGCATCCTTT
>JBIKMR010000024.1:0-24526 GCA_044359155.1 Candidatus Hydrogenedentales bacterium
ATACTGCTGGTCCCAAGCCGCCATCTGTGCCGCGCTGAACTTTTTCTGCATCATTGCCAGCAGCGGCTCCTGCTCCAGGTCGCGCCCGGAAAAGGTGAAGCCCATCAGCTTGCCAAAGGCCAGGCAATCCGCCGGGGTCCAGGGTTCCACCTCATACTCCACCCCCTTCACCCACAGCAGCGCATATTCCAGCGCCAGCCCCGAAGGCCACCGGCTTTCCACATACGCGTTCACGCCCTCGCAAAAGGCCTTGTAATATTCCCGCTTCGGCGGGTCCAGCGAATCGTAATCCCGCTGCGCCACCGCCTTCAGGTCCAGTGTGCGCATCAGCACGTCTATCCGCTGCGCTTCTTCGGTCGCCCCGGCAAGCTCGCCCAGCCGCCCGGTGAAGATGCGCCGATAGAAATCCATCTGCCACCAACGGTCCTGCGCCTGCACATAGCCCTGCGCAAACAGCAGGTCGTGATGGTTCTGGGCATAGATATGGGGCACGCCCCAGTCGTCGCGAAATACTTCGACCGCTTCCTTCAAGCCATCTGCCCGCAACGTGCCGCTCACCTCGGGCAGCGCGCCATACATCAGCTGGCGATACGCCCAAAGCCCGACGATGCTGCCGAGCACCACAAGTACAACCACACCAATTAACAAGCGACGCAGCAATTTCACGGCAGGAATCCTTCGCGGAAAAGTGAATGCCCCGAGTATGCCACGAAGCCCCGCTGCATTGCAGGCTGTTCGTGTTGCGTGGCCTGGATGTGAACCCAAAAGGCGCGGCAGGATTGTTGATACTTATCCTGAAATGATACGCTTCCGCCGCAATCCTCCGCTTATGCGGCGATTCTTTATCACTAGGTGCCACCCCGGCTACTCTTCAAGGAATGACCATTGGGTTGGGAAGGTTGGTTTACGCTTGTCGTCGTGGCGTTCATCTTTGCCGGACTGGCAAAGGAGATCGCCTCCGACGTGTTGCTGCTGGGCGGGGCTGTCGTGCTCACCGTGGCGGGCGTCATTTCCCCCAAAGACGCCTTCGCGGGCTTTGCCAATGAAGGCATGATTACCGTGGCAGCCCTCTTCGTGGTGGCGGCGGCGCTGCGGGAAACCGGCGCGCTTGAGCGGATAGGGCGTTTGCTGCTGGGCAACACCAGCACCGAGCGTGGTGTGTTGCTGCGCATGAGCGTTATCGTCAGCGGCATATCTGCCTTTATGAACAACACCCCAGTGGTGGCCATGCTGTTGCCGGTGTTGATGAGTTGGTGCAAGCGGCACGGCGTCTCGCCCTCGAAGCTGCTCATTCCGCTTTCGTATCTCACCATCCTCGGCGGCACCTGTACCCTTATCGGTACCAGCACCAATATCGTGGTGAATGGCCTGTTGGAAAAAGCTGCGCCAGACAATGCCGCGCTAATTCCCATGGGCCTGTTCGACCTCGCATGGGTGGGCGTGCCCGCCGCCATCGTCGGCACGCTCTACCTCGTCTTTATCGGCGTGCGCATGTTGCCTGAGCGCAAAGACCTTATCGTGCGCGTGGGCGAGTCCATGCGCGAATACATGGTGGACCTGCGCGTGCAGCCGGACTGTCGCCTGGTGGGGCAGCGCGTGGACGAGGCGGGATTGCGTCACTTGCCCGGCCTCTTCCTAGTCGAGCTGGTGCGTGGTCGGCAAGTAATCTCTCCCGTCACCCCAGACCAGATCATCGAGAAGGACGATATTCTCGCCTTCACCGGCAGCGTCTCCACCATCGTTGATTTGGAACGCATCCCCGGCCTCACGCCCGTGGCGGACGAGGACTATGAGGAGGCTGCCCGCCAGCGCCGCTGGAGCACCATGAGCGAGGCGGTCATATCCAGCAAGTCGCCGCTCATTGGCAAGAGCATTCGCTCGTCCAATTTCCGCGCCACCTACAATGCTGCGGTGGTGGCGGTGCATCGTGGTGGCGAACGCCTGAAAGGGCGCGTCGGGGATATCGTACTGCGCAACGGCGACACCCTGCTGCTGCAAACGGGCACGCATTTCTCGCTGGCCCACCGCGACAACGCGGACTTCTTCCTCGTCAGCGAAGTCGAAGATTCGCGACCCACGCGTCACGAACGCTCGACCCTGTCGCTCGGCCTGCTGGCCATACTGGTGGTGTTGCTGCTGTCGGAATACTGGGGCACCGCCATCTCCGCGCTGGTGGTTGCCGGGGCGATGGTCATCACGCGCTGCATTTCCACGGTGGAAGCCCGCCGAAGCATGGACTGGGAGACCCTCGTCACCATCGGCGCAAGCTTTGCCATTGGTGCGGCCATGGAAAAGTCGGGGCTGGTAGAGGCCGTGAGCGCCACCATTGCGCCCGACCCCGCCGCGCTGTCGCCGTGGTTGTTGTTGGCGATTGTCTACATCATGACGAACGTGGCGACGGAGCTTATCAGCAACAACGCCGCTGCCGTGCTCATGTTCCCCTTCGCGGTGAACATGGCCACCAACCTGAATGTGCAGCCCATGCCCTTCGTCATTGCCGTCACCGTGGCAGCTTCTGCCGCGTTCACTTTGCCTTTGGGCTACCAGACCCACCTTATGGTCTACGGCCCTGGAGGTTACCGCCTCACGGATTTCGTGCGTGTGGGACTACCGCTTAACGTCATCGTTGGCGTCATCACCATCGCGCTTATCCCACTCGTCTGGCCGTTCTAGGTTCTACTCTAACGACCCTTGGCCTTCAGGGCTTCCTGCTGAATCTTGCGCAGCGCCTTCATGGGGCTGGCCGCGTCGCGGCCAAGGGAATCATGCAGGCGTTCGTACTCCGCAAACATTTTTTGGTACGCCGCGTGGTGTTCGGGATTGGGCGAGTAAGATTCGTCCTTCACCTTGGCCATGGCGCGGGCGGCATCGGCGATGGTGTCGTGCCCTCCGCGTGCCTTGCCTGCGGCGCATGCCCCAAACATGGCGGAGCCGAGCGCAACGGTCTGTTCGCTTGTGGCAATCTTTATCTCGCGCCCGGTCACGTCGGCGAATATCTGCATACACAGAGGATTGCTGTTGGGCAGGCCGCCGCAGGCGTAGATGGAATCAATGGGCACGCCCCCCTCTTCCATCTGCTTGATGATTTTCAGCGTGCCGAAGGCCGTGCTTTCCAACGCGGCGCGGTATATTTCCGCCGGGCGCGTCGCCAGCGTCATGCCCAACATCAGGCCGGTAAGCTCCGCGTCGGCCAGAATGCTGCGGTTGCCGTTCCACCAATCGAGAAAGAGCAGCCCGCTCTCGCCGGGGAACAGCTTGCCCGCCTCTCGGCTGAGGTAGGCGTGGATGTTCAGGCCTTCCGCTGCCGCTGTATCGTATGCGCTCTTTGATACGCAGTGGTCCACCACCCACGCATACAGGTCGCCGCCTGCGGCTTGCCCTGCCTCGTAGCCATAAAAGCCGGGGAGGATGCCGTCTTTCACCACGCCCGCCAACCCGGCGATGATGCGCTGCTCCGTGCCGCAGACGAGGTGACAGAAGCTGGTGCCCATGATGATGACCAGCTTGCCCGAATCCGCAACGGCACAGCCGGGCACGCCCGCGTGCGCGTCGATCACGGCGGTGGATACCGGCGTGCCGGGGGCGAGGCCCAAGGCTTCGGCCATGGGGGTAGTCAGTTCGCCTGCCTTGATGCCCACGGCGTGGACCTCGGGGTGCAGCTTGTCCATGATGCCGCCGAAGGCGGGGTTCAGCGCGGTGAGGAAATCGGCGCTGGGGTATTGCCCATGCCACAGTGCCTTATATCCCGCCGCACAGGCATTGCGCTTTTCTTCTCCGGTCAGTTGCAGCACCAGCCAGTCCCCCGCCTCGATGAAGCGGTGCGCGGCGGCATAGACCTCGGGGGCTTCTTCCAACACCTTGAGCGCCTTGGGGAACAGCCACTCGCTGGACACGGCCCCGCCGTATTGCGGCAGCCAAGATTCGCCCCGCGTCTTCGCCAGTGCGGTAATGCGGGCCGCCTGATCGAGCGCGCCATGGTCCTTCCACAGCTTGGGCCAGGCGTGCTTGTTCGCCTTGAACTCGGGCAGAAAACACAAGGGTGTGCCAGCCGCATCCACCGGCATCAGGGTGCAGGCAGTAAAATCCACGCCAATCCCCATCACGTCTTCCGGGCTGGCCCCGGCCTGCGCCATTGCCGCGCGCACTGTGGCGTACATCATATCGAGGTAGTCCTGCGGATTCTGCAAGGCCCACTCGCGGGGCAGGCGTTCGCCGGTGCCGGGGAGGGATTCATCTATCACGCCATCCGCAAAGGGCTGTACCGCCGTGGCCACTTCAATGCCATCATCCACCCCCACCAAAATCGCACGGGCGGAGCCCGTTCCAAAGTCCAAGCCCAACGCCAGTTTCCTGCCCATGTCGAATGTCCTCCCAGTAGAAAGCATATCAAACCACGAAGGACACGAAGGACACAAAGGGAAGAATTGAGAATTGACATTGGATAATAGACAACGAGGAGAAGAGACCTTTGCGTCGGCACTGTCCATTGTCCATTCTCAATTGTCCCTTCATGGTCAAAATTCCCCTGTCCCAAATTCTCCACTGAATTTCGTATACTATTCGGCAGGTTGTGCCGCAGGGTTTGCGGCGGGGTTTTCTTGGAGGACGGTTCCATGCGCGCGAACAGCGGCTTTACCCTGATTGAATTGATCCTGGTCACTGTAATCATTGGCATTCTTGCGGGCACGGTGGCGCTGAACTTCTCGGGCCGGGTCGAGCAGTCAATGATTTCGGCGGCCAAGAAGGACATTGTGAACTACAACACCGCGATTGACCTTTATGCCCTGGACAACAACGACGTCCTGCCCAAGTCCCTGGACGACCTTACCACGGGCAAGCGAAACTACCTCAAGGGGGGCGTTCGCAAAGACCCGTGGGGCAACGACTACATCTACAAGGCAAACGCGGGCAAGGGCGGCAGCAGCTACGACATCATCTGCGCGGGCGCGGACGGCGCACCGGGAACGGAGGACGACGTAACCCTGACCTCCGAGCACGAAGAAGAGGAATAGCCCTGTGCGCGCAGGGGCAAGCCCACGCCGGAATTCCATCCAAAGCCGGAACGCGGGCTTCACCTTCCTTGAAATGCTGGTGGTGGTCATCATCCTCGGCGTGCTTAGCGCGGCGGTGATGCCGGTGTTCAGCGCATCCTTCCGGGGCATCAGCGCGCGCGACGCGAAGACCGGCCTGCTGGCCACGCTGGCCCACACGCAGGAATCGGCGGTGCGCGATTCGCGGGAATACCGCTTCTACCTCGACCCGAAGGAACGCCGCTATTGGGCGGCGCGGCATACCGGCATGGGCGAAGACGGCAAACGCTTCACGGCGGTCACCGACAAGTGGGGCCTGCCCGTGGTGTTGCCAACGGGCATGGAAGTGGGCCGCCCCAAGATGCGCAAGGACGACGAGATCGACGCCTATTACCTCACCTGTTATCCCAACGGCGCATGCGACATCGGCAGCATTGCCGTGCAGCGCGCCGGGCGCGGCGGCGAGAAGTTCGAGATTGAAACCCTCGGCGCCATGGGCCAGTTCGAGGTGAAGGAGTGATGCGCAGGCGCGGCTACATCTTGGTGGAGACACTGGTGGCGCTTACGGTGTTGAGCATTTCCGCCATGGGCATCCAGCGGGTGGTTAGCCAGGCCACCCTGTTGCGCGGGTTGGCTCAGGACTACGGCGCGGTGCAGCTGCTGGCAGACAACATGCTGTCTCAACTGGACCTGAAATACCTGCTGCTGCACGAAACCTCGGAAAGCGGCGACTTCCCCGCGCCGTATGATCGCTACCGCTATACCCTGGACATTACGCGGGTAGACGTGCCTCGGCCCGAGCTGCCATCTAGCATCGAGCCCGAACGACGCGAGGAACTGGAGAAACGTTACCACGGGGACATGCCGAAGATACGGCTGGAGATTTTCTGGGAGCGCAGCAACAGCGAATACTCGCGGGTATTCGAGACGCTGCTGGGGCCGGAACGCCTGTGGCTGCCGCCGGAAGGAGAAGCCAATGCGCCTCCCCCGGAATAGCGGCTTCACCCTGATGGAATTGCTCATCGCCACCACGTTGATCAGCGTGGCGATGACGGGTATCTACGGCCTGCTGTATTCCACCATGAGTTCTTCGCGCCAGTTGGACCGCCCCTTCAGTGTGCAGCAGGAAAGCCGTCTTGCGTTGACCCTGCTCCAGCGCGACATCGAGAGCGCCAGCATCCGGGCCGAGCACCTATTCGAGGGGGACCGCGACGGGCTGACGTTGTTCACCGTGACCGAGCCGATGAACGTGGAAGAGGGGGCGGGTGCGCGGCTGATGCGCGTGCGCTACCGCTATCGCCGGGCGCAGCACGAGCTGGTGCGCGAGGAGGCGATGGTGCAGGCCGCCCTCCCCAATCGTCCCCCGGCGGACAAGAAGGTGAAGCCCGAGCACATCGAGCTGAGCGAGCGCAAGCAGTTCGTGGTGGCGCGCAATATCGAGGACTTCGAGATTCGCTACCTGTGGGTGCCCCTGCCCGAACACGCCGACGTAAAGCAACCGCCTCCCCCGGTCGAGCCGGTGGTGGTGGAGCGCCACAAGGAGAACTGGGGCCTGCCCACGGGGGTAGAAGTAGTGCTTACCCTGAGTGATCCCGAGACCGAGGCCGAGCAGGAATTTCGACTGGTGGTGTCCATGCCCGTGCGCGGCGAACGCCTGCCCCGCAAGGCGCTGGACGACAAACTGGGGAGCGCGTCATGAGCGAGCACCCCAAAGGCTTTGTTCTCGTCACTACGCTGTGGGTGCTGGCGATAGCCACGGTGCTGGTGATTGGGTTGTCGCACCGCTCCTTCCTTGAGGCGCGCGCCTCGGCATATTCTCTGGACCACGCGCAGGCACGCCTGATGGCGCAGGCGGCGGTGAACCGGGGAATGATTGAACTGCGCAACAAGTTTTACAAGGACCTGCTGCTGGCGGAGGAGGGCCAGGAACCGCATACCGACCTCGGGCAATCTTGGGCCCAGCCCATGGCGTTGCACGCGGAGGGTGGGTTCTTCGAGCAGGAAGAAGGCAACGAGCTGGACGGCGTGTGGCTGGAGATTACAGACGCGGAACGCCGCATCAACGTGAACGCCGTGCCCGACCCCGTGCTCGACAACATCAAGTCGCTGAACCGGGGCGTGGCGCGTGCCGTAAAGAAACGCCGTACCGAGGAATCCCACGAGGGCGATGGCATCTCCTATTTTCAGGCGGTCGAGGAACTCCGTTACCTGCGCGGGGTGGATGACGAGGACTGGTTCGGCAAGGACGGCGAGCCCGGCCTGCGCGATGTGTTGACCATCTGGGGCAATGCGCAAGTGAACCTGAACACCGCACCGCGTGAGGTGCTGGCCTGTATCCCCGGCCTCGAACAGGCGGCGATTGACACCATCATCAAGTATCGCGGCGACGAGGCCATCGCCGAAGAGGAGGCGGTGGAAGGAGAAGAAGAAGGCGAGTTTGCCGAGGCCGCGCCGCCGAGCAAGGGCAACGGCGCGGTGCGCGGGTTTCAGTCCGTGGCCGACCTCGAGAAGCAGACCGACATACGCGGCGACTCGATGACGGCGATCCAGCAGTTTTGCAGCTTTCAATCCAACTTCTTTATCATCCGTGGCATCGCCACCCGGCAAGGGGGAAAGGTGCGCGTCGAGTGCCGGGCCGTGGTGAACTCTTCCGGCGAAGACGCCACCCTCCTCGACTGGCAGGAAGTGACCGTTGGTTCCTAATCTCCTTTCCCGGAAAGTATCCATGCTCAATCTTGAACAGTGGCTCAATAGCCTGAAGCCCTCCAAAGCCAAGCCCGCCTCGGGCGCGTTGGCGGTGCTGCAATTCGACAGCACCGGCATTGGCCTGTTGCGCGTGCAGCCCGAGGGTGAGTCGGTAGGAGTGCTGTCGCACGCCACCCAGCCCGGCGCGTGGCACGACGACGCCAGCATGGGCGCGGCCCTGCGCGCGTTTGCGGCGGAGCATATCCTGCCCGGCGATTCCCTCTATTCGATCCTGCCCCGTTACGACATCACCTTGCGCCTGCTCGAACTGCCCTCGCAGGACGACGCCGAGATAGACGGCATGTTGCACCTTAACGCGGGCGAGCACGTGCCGTATGCGGACGAGGACCTGCTCATCCGGCATTCGCGTCTGTACAACCTGCCGGGTGGGGAATCGATGGTGCTGGCAGTGTTCGCGCGGGCCAACGTGGTGGATGCCCATGTGGCACTGTTGCAAGGCGCGGGACTAGAGCCGGAACAGATATTCCTGAGCACGGCCTGCCTGCTCTCCTCCGCTGCCACCACCGCGCCCGCCGAGCCGGAGCGCTTCGCGCTGGTGCATGTGGCCTCGGGCGGCATGGAGGTGGTTGTCTTCGACGCGCGCCGCCCGGTGTATGTGCGCGGCGTGTCGATGCCGCATGGCTGGTCGCTGCCGGAAGAAGGTAGCGCGCCGGAAGAATTGATCACCGAACTCCGCGCAAGCCTGTCGTCCTATCGACGCGAGTCCATCGACGGCATGGGCGTGGAGCAGCTCTACCTGAGCGCCGATACGCTTGACCCGGCGGAGCTAGTAACTGCGCTTGAAATGGAGACCGGCAAGGATTGTTCTGCGGCGACCTTCCTGCGCACAGGCTTGGGCAATGCCGAAGCCGTGCAGGGTGCGCTGCCTGCCGCGTTGTTTGGTGGCGCGCTGGCCGCCGTGGGCAAGGCACGCTACGCCATGCACCTGCTGCCGGAACACGTGCGCCAATCGCGCCAGATGACCGGCCTGCGCGTGCAGGCGCTGCGCGTGGCGGTCGTCTTGCTGGTGGCGCTGGTGGCCAGCGGCGTGGTGTTTGCCCAGCGGGTCTGGCAATACAACGCCTACATCAGTGAGCTCGAAGCGCAGGTAAAGATTCTGGCCCCGCAGGCCGAGGGCGTGGCGGAGAAGCAGGCGGCGCTGAACATCATCGCCCGGCAGGTTGCCCGCGAGGGCAACGTGCTCGAACAACTGGGTGCAGTGGCAGCCGCGTTGCCAGAAGACGGCATCAACCTTACCCGCATGGCCTACGAGCGCCCGAACGGCATGGAGGTATGGGGGCGCGCATTGACCACGGATAACGTGGCGGACTTTACCGCCCGCATCCGCGCGGCGGGCACGGGAGTGCTGGCCATGCTCGAAACAGCCCACCGCATGTACGAGCAGAAGGACGTCGAGCGAGAGCAGCCAGTAATCATGTACCACGTGGCCATACCCGTGACGGAAGTGGAAGGGGAGGCGCTCGATGAAGTCGCTCCTTGACAGCCTCCAGTCGCAGTGGTCGGCCATGAGCAAGCGCGAGCGCAACCTTGCGCTGGCGACGGTGGTGTGCGTGTTGGCCTTCGCGGGGTGGAGCATCGTGACCTCCGCGCAGGCCAAGTTGACCGCGCTGCAACAGGACGTGGATCGCTTGCAGGAACAGGTGGTGAACGCCACCGCGCAGATAGCTCGGAAGCAGCAGGTCGAGGCGCGATACGCCGAAGTGGCAGCGCAGCACTCGAGCGCGTGGGACAAGTATGAAGTCTACGAACGACTTCGCCAAGAGATATTCCGCCTGGCACAAAAGGTACCCCCGGCGCTGGACGAGAATGGCGTGCCCGTGCGCAGCAACAGCGAGTCCGGCGCGTTGGTGAACATCCCCGAACTTCGCCAAGGCACCATGACCGAGACCGAGGAAGGCTACCGCGAATACAAGATCAGCTTCCGCGTGCCCAACGTGGAACTGGCCGACCTCTTCAATTTCCTTGAACGCCTCCAGCAAAGCCCGCAGTCCCTGCGCATCGACGGCCTCGCCTTCGCGCGCGACTGGGATTCCACCATAGTGACCGCCGACATCGACCTGACCCGCATCATCGTGGATGCTGCATCGGCAGGCGCAGTCGACACCGGTGAGACCACCGAGTTTGCCGCACTCGAACTGGACCCCACCAAGTGGACCGCCGAGAGCGGCGCGTTGCAGGCATCGGGCGCAGGCCTGACGCTTGAGGCGCAGGAAGAAGGCGCGGCACTGTATCTCGAACAGCCCCTGCCCGGCGCCGCCAGCTACGACTGCATCATCGAGCTGACAAGCACCGGGCGCGGCATGTTGGCCGTGGCCACCGGGTCCGATGGCGTACCCATGCCCGGCGCAGAGCGCCTGCCTTCCGACGGCGCGCCCTACCGCGTACACCTGCAATTCACCGTGCCAGGCAAGCGCGGCGAGGCGGTGATGATGCGGGTGCCCTTCATTACGCTGAACGATCTTGGCGCGCAGCTTGAAGTGCGGGGCATATCCCTGCGCAAGGCGGAGAGCTGACCATGGACCGTACCCTGCTCATACTCGGCGTCCTCACCGCTGCCCCCTTTGCGGGCGTTCTGGTGTACAACGGCGCAACCGACCCCTTGGCCGAACAGCGCCTGTGGATGGAAGATCAGCTTGCCCGCATCGTAACGCTGGACAACAACACGGGCGGCGACAACGCCGACGGCACCTGGCTCGAGGCCGTGGCCACCCGCCCCGGCGCATGGCGCAGCATCACCACGCCGCCCCCTGCCCCCGAGGCCGCCCCGCCTGCCCCCCCTTCCAAGCCCGACGTGAAGAAGATGCTCGAGGGGGTATTGCCCACGCGCCAGCAGATTGGGGACAAGATCAAACTGCGCACCCCGCAGTCGGAGCGCGGCGAGTGGTTTGTAAAGGGAGATTCGATCAATGGCTGCGTAATCAGCGAGATCGACAAAACTTCCGTCACCTTCTCCTTCAACTGGAAAGAAGGCAATGAGACCATTGTGGTGAAGCTGCCGCGTGAATAGCGACCGCTACGCTTCTGGATTCTCGCCAAGCAATAACCGCAACACCGCGTTCGCCTGGTGGTGCGCGGCCACTCCCACGCGTGGGGCCATCAGCCCCGTGCCCGGCGCGGCTGCCGTCACGAGGTCGCCCACCACAATCAGGTTGCGCCCCATGCGCCGCGTCACCACGGTGTTGCTGGGCATGTGCCCGGCCAATCCCGTAGCTACCACCATCGGCGTGTTGGGAAAGGTGGTGCAGAAACTCTCGACCAGCATGGCCTTCTGGTCCGCCGCGTCGAATGCTTCGACCATCGCGTCTACCGGTGCAAAGATTTCAGGAATGTTCCCCGGCGTCAGCCGCACATGGTGGCGCTCGAAGGCGACGTAAGGGTTGATGCGGGCGATATTCTGCGCCAGCGCCTCCACCTTCGGTAGCCCCAGTTGGTCCACAAAATACTGCTGCCGGTTGAGGTTGCTGGGTTCCACCACGTCGAAGTCCGCCACTATCAAACGGCCCACCCCAATGCGCGCCAGCGCAATGGCCACTGAACTGCCCAGCCCGCCCACGCCCGCGATGCCCACGCAGGCGGCTTTCAGCCGCGCATGTACCCCCGGCGTATGCCTCGCCGCCATCAACGCTTCCAGCTCGGCCTCTTCCGGCACTTCCCCCCGCACAATCAACACCACCTCGTCGCCGGGTTTCAGTGGGGCGTCGTCCCGCGCGGGTGCGCCGTTCACTATCAACACATCGGCCTGTGGCTTGTGCGTATCGCGCAGGGAAAACAAGGTCGTGCCCTCGGGCACAGCAAGGCTTCGCTCGTTCAGCTTGATGTTCAAAATGGACTCGGACATTTTCGTGTTCCTAACAAGTAGGGTATACGAACACGCCCTCCCCTCGAAAGTCTGCTACGGGCGAAAGCGCAGTAGGCGCAGTCCGTTGAGGCATACCAGCAGCGTGCTGCCTTCGTGGCCGAGTACGCCGATGGGCATGGGCAGCGTGTAGACCAGCACGCCGCCGATCAGGATCACAATCACCGCCGCGCTGAAGGCGAGGTTCTGCTTTACCACGCGTACGGCCTGTCGGCTGAGGGCCAAGGCATAGGCCACGTTGCGCAGTTCGTTGCCCATCAACACGCAGTGCGCGCTTTCAAGGGCGAGGTCGCTGCCTGCCGCGCCCATGGCCATGCCCACCGTGGCGTTGGCTAAGGCCGGGGCATCGTTCACGCCGTCGCCAATCATCATCACCGCGCCGTATTCTTCGCGCGCCTTCCGCACCAGCTCCACCTTCTGCTCCGGCATCAACGCCGCGTGTACTTCGTCAATGCCCGCTTCTTTGGCAATGCGCTCCGCCACGGTGGCGTTGTCGCCGGTGAGCATGATGATGCGGGTGATGCCCAGTTTCTTGAAGGCGCGCAGGGCCTCGGGTGCATCGGGGCGCATGGTGTCGAGCAGGGCCACCAGCCCCAGCCATCCGCCGCCGGGTTCGTGCGTGCCCACGTCGTCCTTGCGCTCCAATTCCCGGTGCAGAATCAGCACCGTCTTGCCCTCTGCCTCAAGCCGCGCCTTGGCCTCCAACAGTTCCTGTGGAATCGCCTCGCCGTGTTCGCGATACAACCGGCTTGCCCCAATCCACACATGGTAATTCTCAATCATCGCCCGAATGCCGCGCCCCGGCAGCGCAATGAACGACTGCAACTCGGGCAATGCAAGCCCCCGCTCCTTCGCCTTGTCCAATATCGCCTGCGCCAGCGGGTGCTCGCTTCGGGTTTCCAGCGCGGCGGCATAGGCCAACAGGTTGTCCTCGGTGAATCCCGCCGGGGCGTGTGGCCCCAGCACCACGTCGGTAACGCCGGGCTTGCCCGTCGTAAGCGTACCGGTCTTGTCCATCAGCACCACCTTGATGTCCGCCATCCGTTCGAGGTGCGCCCCGCCCTTGAACAGCACCCCGGACCGTGCCCCGCGTGCAATGGCCGAGAGGATTGCCGCCGGGGTGGATATCACCAGCGCGCACGGCGAAGCTACCACCAGCAGCGTCATCGCGCGGTAGAGGGAGGTGTTAAAGTCTTCGCCCCACAGTTGGGGGAGAAGTACGGCCACGCCCGTGCCCGCCACGATGCACCATGCGTAGATCCCCTCGGCGTCTTCCAGCCACCGCTGTGTGCGCGCCTTGTGCTGTTGCGCGGATTCGATCATCTGCACAATCCGCGCAAGGGTCGAATCATTCGCGGGGCGCGTCACCTCCACCTCCACCGAGCCGCTGCCGTTCAGCGCCCCGGCATACACCTTGTCGCCCGGCGCTTTTGATACAGGACGCGATTCCCCCGTGATGCTTGCCTCGTCCATTTCCGTCTCGCCCGACTTCACCACACCGTCCGTCGGCAACATCTCGCCGGGGCGGATTACGACGATCTCCTCCACCCGAATCTCCGCAATCGGCACCACCACTTCCTCGCCATTCCGCAATACCTTCGCCGTGTTTGGCCGCTCCTTCATCAGGTCGCGCACCGCCGCGCGCGACCGATCCATCGCGTAGGTTTGCAGCACATTGGACAGCGAGAAAAGGAACAGCAGCGTGCCGCCCTCGTTCCAGTGGCCGATGCTCGCCGCGCCTAGCGCAGCGAATACCATGAGGAAATCCACGTCGAGGTCCAGCCGCAACAGCTTGGGTAGCGCAGCGCGCGTAGCCCAGAATCCCCCAAAGAAATACATTGCCACGCTGATTGCCACATGGTTCGGAAGCGAAGGCAGGAATGACGCCGCCACGCTATAAGCCAGCAGCAGCAACGTCAACAGCGTGAAGAGCGCCTGCCAAGCCTGTTCTCCCTCAAGTCGGGGAAGGGCGATCATTCGGGGGCGTGCTGGAGCGGGCATGGGGTGGTATTCCTTTTACTGCCCTAATGTGCAGCGCGCATGGGGGTGCATTCAATGCAGGCTTTTGCTAGCCCCCCTATGCAGTCGCGTGTGATATTTCACGCTTGCCGGGCTTGCGCCGGGTGGGTTGTCGGGCTAAACTGGACGCTGCAACCTTACCGGCGGGAGTTTCGCGATGAAGGCTTTACACACCATTCTCGTCGCCGTGGCTGTGGGTTGCTCCGTGGCGGGGGCTGCGGAGCCTATCCATTTCAGCCGCGATATAGCCCCCATTCTGTCCAACAGCTGCTACACCTGCCACGGCCCAGACGATGCCCAGCGCAAGGCAGGGCTTCGGTTGGACTCCTTCGACGCCGCCACGATTGCGGCTGAAGGCGAGCACGCCGCCATCATCCCGGGTAATCCCGACGCCAGCCCGCTCTTTCAGCGCGTTACTGCATCCAACCCCGACGACCGGATGCCGCCCGCCGACAAGGGCACGCCGCTATCTCCCAAGCAGGTGGAGTTGCTGCGCCAATGGATTTCCGAGGGCGCGGTGTTCGAGAAACACTGGGCCTTCCAGCCGCCCGCCCTGCCCGCGATCCCCACGGCAGACCCTGCCCGCGTGCGCAATCCCATAGACGCCTTCGTGCTGGCGCGTCTGGAGAAGGAAGGCCTCGCTTTCAATCCGCCCGCCGACCCCGCCGTGCTGCTGCGCCGTGTGTCGCTCGACCTCATCGGCCTGCCGCCCACGAACGAGGAGATGGACGCGTTCCTTGCGGATACCGCACCAGACGCGTATGAGAAGCAAGTGGCCCGCCTGCTCGAATCGCCGCGCTATGGCGAACGCTGGGCGCAGGTGTGGCTCGACCTAGCCCGCTATGCAGACACCATGGGCTACGAGAAAGACCCGCGCCGGACCATGTGGCCCTACCGCGATTGGGTTATCAAGGCGCTCAACGCCAACATGCCCTTCGACCAGTTCACGCGAGAGCAACTGGCAGGCGACCTGCTTGAGAACGCAACGCGCGACCAGATTATCGCCACGGGCTTTCATCGCAACACCATGTGCAACACCGAGGGCGGCACCGACAACGAAGAGTACCGCAGCTCCGCCGTCATCGATCGCGTCAACACCACCGCCCAAGTGTGGATGGGCATGACGATGGCCTGTGCCCAATGCCACACCCACAAATACGATCCCTTCACCCACCGCGAGTATTACGAGTTCTATTCCTTCTTCAACCAGACCGAAGACGCCGACCGAGACGACGAAGCGCCCAACCTGGACTGTCCTTCAGAGAAGCAGGAAAACGAGCTTGCCAGGGCACAGGAGCGTATCACCGAGGCCGAGGCCGCCCTGCTCGAAGTTGCAGGCGCAGACCCCGCCGCCGCGCCCCCTGCCGCCACGGCCAGCGGATGGTACCGCCTCGGTCCCTTCACCGCGTCCGACTTCGACACTGCCTTCACGCAAGACTTTGGCCCCGAGCAGGGGGTTGATCTGGCGCAGCGCTACGCCGACGGCACGCAGTTCTGGCGTTCCGAGCCGGGCCTGCAAGACGGTCCCACCGGGCTCACCGTCCAGGGCGACAACACCGCCCACTATTTCTATCGCACCCTCGAAGCCGCACAGCCCACGGCTATTCAGTTGGGCCTCGGCAGCAACGACGCCCTGCGCGTGTGGGTGAACAACGAACTGGTGCTCGACAAGAACGTGAAGCGCGGTGCAGCGCCCGACCAGGACAAGATTCTCGTCGGCCTGCGCCCCGGCATGAACACTCTGTTGGTGAAACTGGTGAATGGGGGAGAGGGTGGCGCGATCTATTTCAGCAAGGCGGAACAAGCCGTGCCTGAGGCCGTGGCGCTGGCACTGGCCACGCCCGACGCCCAGCGCGACGAGGCCACCCGTGCGCTCGCCAACAACTACCGCGAGCGCAATACCTCCCTGCAAAACGCCCGTGCCCGGCTTGAGCTGGTGCGCAGTGAGATTCCGCGTATGCCCATCATGCGGGAACTGCCCGCGGAGCAGCACCGCGAAACCCGTACCTTCCTCAGCGGCAGCTTCCTCAACCCGGGAGAAGTTGTCACCGCCGCTACGCCTGCCGTGTTCCACCCCTTCCCCGTCGACGCCCCCAAGAACCGCCTCGGCCTTGCGGCATGGCTTACCTCGCACGACAACCCGCTCACTGCGCGCGTGGTTGCCAACCGCTATTGGGAACAGTTCTTCGGCCACGGCATCGTCACTACCACCGAAGACTTCGGAACGCAGGGCGAATGGCCCACGCATCCCGAATTGCTCGATTGGCTCGCCATCGAATTCATGAACCAGGGCTGGGACATGAAGGAGCTGTGCCGCCTCATGGTCACGTCCGAGACCTACCGCCAGTCCTCGCAGTCCACGCCAGAGAAGCTCGAACGCGATCCCTACAACATGCTCTACGCGCGTGGCCCGCGCTTCCGTCTGCCCGCTGAGTCCATCCGCGACCAAGCCTTGCAAGTGGCAGGCCTGTTGAGCGCCAAGATGCTCGGCCCCTCGGTGATGCCGCCGCAGCCCGAGGGCCTCTGGCAGGTTGAGTACAGCGACGACAAGTGGGTTGAGAGCACCGGCGAGGACAAGTTCCGGCGCGGGGTGTACACCTTCCTCCGCCGCACAGACCCCTACCCTTCGATGACCTCCTTCGACTCGACGTCCCGCGAGGTCTGCACCGTGTCCCGCATCCGCACCAACACGCCTATCCAGGCGCTTGTGATGCTGAATGATCCCGTATATATCGAAGCGGCCCAGGCACTGGCTCGCCGCGTGGTGAACGAGGGTGGCGCATCCACCCGCCGCCGTGCCGAGTGGGCCTTCCGCACTGTGCTGGGGCGCCCGCCGCAAGAGGACGAAGTCACCGTGTTGGCGGGGTTGTATCGTTCAGAGAAAGAGCACTACGAGGCCGCGCCCGATGCGGCCACCGAAATAGCCTGCAAGCCGCTTGGGCCCGCGCCCGAGGGACAAGACGTTGCCACGCTCGCGGCATGGACCGTGGTGGGCAATGCCTTGATGAACACCGACGAGTTCGTTACCAAACGCTGAGAGGAGCGCAGTCTCATGAATCCTGTCGAGCGACACTTTGAACGCATCACCCGCCGCCACTTCCTGGGTCAATTCGGCACCAGCGTGGGGGCCATCGCCCTGAGTAACATGCTGGGCGAAACCGCGTCTGCCAACCCTGCGCTGGACGCGCTCTACGCTGCGCCCAAGGCCAAGCGCATTATCTATCTGCACATGGTCGGCTCGCCCCCGCAGCAGGACATGTTCGACTACAAGCCCGCCCTCAACAAATGGAACGGCCAGCCCTGCCCCGACGAGATGTTCAAGAAGGAACGTTTCGCCTTCATCAAGGGGCACCCCAAGATTCTCGCCAGCCCCCACAAGTTTGCGCAGCACGGGCAAGACGGCGCATGGGTGTCGGACCTGCTTCCCCAATTCAGCACCATCGTGGACGACGTGAGCATCATCAAGTCCATGTACACCGACCAGTTCAACCATGCCCCCGCGCAGTTGATGCTCTACACCGGCTCGCCCCGGCTGGGCCGTCCGTCCATGGGTTCGTGGATGAGCTACGGCCTCGGGCGCGAAAATGAAAACCTGCCCGCCTTCGTGGTCCTCGTCTCCGGCGGGCAGACCCCCTCCGCTGGCAAGAGCGCCTGGGGCAGCGGCTTCCTGCCAACGCTGCACCAAGGCGTGCAATGCCGTACCTCTGGCGATCCCGTGCTCTACGTGAACGACCCTCCCGGCATGAGCCGCGAAGGACGCCGCCGCAGCCTCGACGCCATACGCGACTTGAACGAGTTGCACTATGCCGCCGAGATGGACCCCGAGACGCTGTCCCGCATTGAGCAATACGAGATGGCCTACAAGATGCAGGTCTCCGTGCCCGAAGTGATGGACATCGGAAACGAGCCGCAATCCGTGCTCGACATGTACGGTGCAACGCCCGGCGGCAGCGGCTTCGCCAACAACTGCCTGCTGGCTCGCCGCTTGGTAGAGCAGGGCGTGCGCTATGTGCAGCTCTTCGACTGGGGCTGGGACATGCATGGCACCGGACCAAGCAACGACCTGCTCACCCAGTTGCCCGCCAAGTGCAAAGAGGTGGACCGTCCCATGGTCGCCCTCGTAAACGATCTGAAACAGCGCGGCCTGCTCGACGACACCATCGTCGTGTTCAGCGGCGAGTTTGGCCGCACGGCGATGAATGAAGAACGCGACGGCTCGACCTTCTTGGGGCGCGATCACCACCCCGGCTGCTTCACCCTGTGGGCGGCGGGCGGCGGGTTCAAGCGCGGCGCGGTCATCGGCAGCACCGACGAGCTGGGCTACGCCGTGGCGGAGAACCCCATCCACGTTCACGATTTCCAAGCCACGATTCTGCACCAGCTCGGCATCGACCACACCAAGCTCACTTACCGTTTCCAAGGCCGCGACTTCCGCCTCACCGATGTACACGGGCGCGTTGCCAACGAGATACTCGCTTAAATCCAATACCCACGAGGAAGCCCCATGTCCAACCCCGTCGCCCTGATCACCGGATGCTCCAGCGGCATAGGCCGTGAACTGGTCATCGAGCTCGCCAAGCGCGGCTGCACCGTCTACGCCAGCGCGCGCAAGCCCGAGACCCTCGAAGACCTCAAGGCCGCGAACGTCCACACCATCGCGCTCGATGTTTGCGACAACGCCACCATGGACGCCGCCGTCGAGCGCATCGAGCGCGAACAGGGCCGCATCGACATCCTTGTGAACAACGGCGGCTTCGGCCAGATGGGCCCACTCATCGATCTTACCGAGGAACAGTTCCGCCGCCAGATGGACACCAACGTCATCGGCCAGTTCCTGCTCATCCAGCGCGTGGTGCCCGGCATGATCAAGCGGCGCAGCGGCTGCATCGCCAACGTCGGCAGCGTCTCCGGCATCATGGCCACCCCCTTCGCCGGGGCCTACTGCGGGTCCAAGGCCGCGCTTAACGTCATGTCCGATTCTCTTCGTATGGAGCTGGCCCCCTTCGGAATCGACGTGATCATCGTCGCCCCCGGCGCGGTCAAGTCCAAGTTCGGCGATAACGCTGAATCTCAAGTGGGCATTGCCGACAATTCCGCTTACGCCCCCATCCGCGACGGCGTTCTTCGCCGCGCACAGATGAGCCAAATTGGAGCCACGCCCGGCGACCAGGTAGCCCGTGAAATCGCAGACGCCCTCCTCGCCACCCCCCGCCCCACCTGGGTGGCCACCGGGGCGGGCTCGAAGAAGTATCCACTGATGAAGCGCTTCATCCCCACCCGAAAGCTCGACGCAAAAATGTCGGGACTCTTTGGTTTGGAAAAGCTGCGTAAGGCGTAAGAACAATCTGGAGTGCGGCAGCCGAAGGTAGCTTAGCTAGCTGACCCGTTCTGGTGCTGTTGTAGACTTGACGGTTGACCCAATCCTCGGCGAGAATCTCGTTTACCGTAAAGTCTTCGAGAGCCGTTGCCAGTTAGCGTTCGTTGGTGAGCTACTCAGCAACGAGACGCAAGAGCTTTTCCAGCGTTTTTGGGGCATCGCAGTTTCCAAAGTAGTGAAACTTCACCATTCAGGCGGAGATGCCATGTCTTGAGATCACATGGCGACACAGTTTCGGAAGGCGAGAAGGGTGGGAATTGGGCATTTCGAGCAGCCTTTCCAGTCCCTAGTGTGTAATCTACAAACTAGATTCGGACTTTCAGCTGCCCCGGCGCCATGCCGGGTGTCAGGGTTAACTGCCTGACTCAGCGAGATTTAAAAAATGGCGGAGACGGCGAGACTTGAACTCGTGACCTCCGGCGTGACAGGCCGGCGTTCTAACCAACTGAACTACGCCTCCGCTCGATTGGACGCGAAGTGTAGCAAGTGGAAACGCGGACTGTCAAATCGATGGTGGACTCCGCGCTTCACGGCAGCTATGCTACGCGCATGTTGCCAATCGCTGGAAGGAAAAGGGTATTCACATGAGCAAAGTTGCATTTATCACGGGCGCGTCGCGGGGCATTGGGTTGTGTTGCGCAAAGCGCCTGGCGCGCGAGGGCTGGAGCATTGTGGTTGCAGCTAAGACGGTAGACGCGCACCCCAAGCTGCCCGGCACCATCTACACCGCCGCCGAGGAAATCCGCGAAGCGGGCGCGCCCGAGGTGCTGGCAGTGCAGTGCAATGTGCGCGAGATTGAAAGCGTGAACGCGGCAGCCGTCGCCACCCTGGACAAGTTCGGGCGTATCGACGCGGTCATCAACAACGCGGGTGCGTTGTGGTGGCGCAACCTGGACGAAACGCCGATGAACAAGTTCGACCTCGTCATCGACGTGAACGCGCGTGCGGCCTACGCCACCACCTTCGCCTTCATCGAGGCGATGAAGGCGCAGAAGTCCGGCCACGTGATCAACATGTCCCCGCCCGTGGACATGACCGTGGTGGCCGGGCACATCGCCTACATGATCGGCAAGTTCGGCATGACCATTGTCGCGCAGGGACTGGCCGAGGAGTTCAAGGACTACAACATCTACGGCTCCGCCCTATGGCCGAAGACCGTCATCGAATCCGCCGCCACCATCAACTACGGCATGGGCGATCCCAGCATCTGGCGCAAGGCCGACATCATCGCCGACGCCACCTACGAAATCCTCGCACACCCCGAGCTGTCCAACGGCAAAGCCCTGATCGATGAAGACTTCCTCAAGGAGGTCGGCTACACCGATTTCGACCAGTACAAGTGCCTGCCCGACAGCAACCCCTTGGAACTGAATTCCGACGTCATGCGCATGTCGCGCTCATAGGCCATGGATAATTGACCGTGGACAAGGGATGCTGACTAGCAAATGCCATTGGGTATTTCATAGCGAAGTCCTCTGGTCCCCTCTCCCCTTGGCAGGGGGAGAGGGTTAGGGTGAGGGGGTTACCCACACCTTCGTCAACAAAGTTAGAGGTAATGCCATGAGCACCGACTGGGTACAAACGCGCGTTGAAGGCAACCTGCTCTACGTAACGCTGAACCGCCCCGAGAAGCGCAATGCGCTGACCATCGAATTCACCGAGGCCATCGCCGAGGCCATCTGCTCCTCCGACCGCTACCCTAATGTGCGCGCGGTGATCGTCGAGGCGGCGGGCCCCATCTTCTCGGCAGGCATCGACCTCATGTCGCTCATGCAGGCGAAGATGGAAGTGGGGGAGGGCAATCCCGCCCGCTGGCTGCGCCGTTTTGCCGAGCGCCTGCAACACGCCCTCCATACCATAGAGCTCACCGAGGTGCCCGTCATCGGCGCAATGCAGGGCAAGGTTATGGGCATGGGGCTCGAACTCGCCATGGCCTTCGACTTTCGTATCGTGGGCGAAGGGACCCTGCTCTCCCTCCCCGAAACCAAGCTCGGCCTGATAGCAGACGTCGGCGGCACCACCCGCCTCACCAAGCTCATCGGCCCCAGCCGCGCCAAAGACCTGCTGATGACCGCCCGCGAGATCAACGCGCCCGAAGCCCTCTCATGGGGTCTGGTCAGCCGCGTTGTGCAAGACGATGGCATCGCTGCCGAGGCCGTTCGCCTGGCAAACGAGATAGCCGCGAATGCACCGCTTGCCGTGGGGCTGGTGAAGTACGTAGTGGACCAAGGCGATGGCGTGGACCGTTACACCCAGATGGCGCTGGAGCGCTTGGCGCAAGGTTATCTGATCGGCACCGAAGACATCGGCGAAGCCATGAGCGCCTTCATTGAAAAGCGCCCACCCCAGTGGAAGGGTGCGTGAAGCATTCCCGTCATTCTCCCTTTTTCGTCATTCCTGCGCAGGCAGGAATCTAGCCACCCTTCGTCATCATACGGGCAGATGGTCGTTGATCCTTACAGCACCCAAACTGCGCATGCCTCTTCCAACGTTGGCTAGCGTCTGCTCCCTCATCATCAACTCAGCATCCACTGATGCCTAGATTCCTGCCTCCGCAGGAATGACGGAGGAGGGGAATGACGGAAGCGCAGCAGCCACTCAACCAAGCGGCTGAAATAGCTTCTCCAGATCAGCCAAGCCATCCTCAATAGCCATGGGTATATCCTGCGCGAACAGGTCCAGCAGCACTACCGCGTTCAGGTTGGCGTCGCCATGCACCGTCTCGCGCAGGCGCGCTGCCATGTTGCGGTTCACCAGGCTCACGCGGTGGTAGCTCTCCTGCAAGTTCCGCATTTCCATGTCGCAGGGCTTGCCCTCCTTGTGCAGAAAATACTGCATCAACATGTACGAACTGGCAGCGCGATACAGCGTTTCCTGGCGCGACGCAAAGGGCAGGTGAAAGCGCGCCATCGGTTTTAGGAAGTCCATGCTCGGGCAGCCGCTGGTGGCCATGAACAGCCCTAGTAGCGAACTCAACACCCGTTGCACCGTGGTATGCGTATGTACCTCGCGCTGCGGGGTCTTCACCACCACTGCCGCCTCGGTGTAGGAAAGCATGTCGCCAAAGCAGCGGACCATCTCCACCAGCGCTACCGCCGCCGGACAATGTGGACCTGCCCCCTTCGGCAATTGGCAACAGGCGCAGGGGTGGTGATTTAGCAGCGTCCAATCCGGCGGGGCATCGTCGCTTGTGGTAATGCGCAACAGCGTGTCCGGGTCTATCAACACCGGAATGTCGAACTGCTTGTCCCCTCCGCAGTCCACCAGGTAACGAATCTCTATCGGCCCCGTGTGCATCTCGCCCGGTTCCCTCCCCATTGCCGCAGTATGGGCACGCGCTTGCGGGGGGATCAAGTCTCGTCGTGGGTATCCGGCTTACGCCGAGAGCTGGCGTGCAGCCCCAGCGAAATCCACAGAATCCGCGCCACGGCTTGTACTGGAACCAGAGGGTCCAGCGCGCGCCCGGTTTCGCGGTCGAGCGGCGTGGCATCGCGTAGCCAGCGTGCACCCAATCCAGAAACCGTGAGCGCACACAACGCCGCAAACGCGAAGCACAGGCGGTATCCCCACAGGTCGAGGTAGTCAATGGCAAAGCCAACCGCCACGGGGGACAGCCCCAGCGCCAGCGATGCCCCCAGCAGCCACACATTGGTATAGGCCACGCGCGCTTCCGGCTGCACATAGTCCAGCATCGCGCGGTGCATGATTACGGAGAACGCCACCGCGAGGCACGCGGCAAACACGAAAGTGGGGGGGAGCAGGTAGAGCGTCCACGGCGCGCTAGGTGCTAGCAACAACAGCGCTGCCTCCAGCAACCCCAGCCCCAGCATGGCAAGGAACACACCACGAGCCGTCCCTTGGTGTTCCGCAAAGTTCGACCAATACCGCACCGTAAGAAACACCCCCGTGCTGTTGGCCGTCAGCACCATCATCACAAAGCGCGGACTCTGGTGCAGCGCATCGCGCATGTAGAGCACGCTGGTGGTGGTGAGAAAAGAAATCGACGCAAAGCCCAGCGTGGCCAGCGCCACGAAGATAAGAAACGACCGGTCCGCCAGCACCACACGATATGCGGCGGACGACATGCCCATGCGCTGGTGGGGCGGCGTTTGCCTGCCCCCCGGCACGCGTACCATAAAGGCCAGGCTGGCCAACCCCGCCGTTATCCCAATGCCGTAGATAAAGAGGAAGTGGTACAGGTCCGGGTTGAACGACAGCACGATGAGATGCAACACGTTCGCCACCACAATCATCCCATGCTCGACGCTGCTCTCCGCCCCAAAGTACGCGCTGCGTTCCCGGTCGGGCACAATTTCATGCAGCCACGGGAACCACCCGCCCACGCCTATCGACCGGACAAAGCAGAATCCCAGCACCGCCAGCATGAGCACCAGCCACCCGTAACGCGGGTGGCCATACCACAGCACCCACGGCAGGCTGAAGGCAAGGCAGGCCCAGAAGTTGCGCCCAATCCACGTGTACACCATCAGCCGCTTCGGGCCAAAGCGTTCCACCAGCGGCACGGTTACAAACGCCAGCAGCATGGACAGCGGAACGAACGATACAATGAACCCCACATAACTCGGCGGCATTTGGATTTCGCGCGCAAACAGCACCAGCACCGGCCCCACCAGCGAATGCCACGAAAGCACATTCAGCACGGTGAACACCAGGAACCGGCGCGGCGCAAAGCTCAGGCGGCGGAAGTTCGTTATCAGGCTGTGAGACACGCAAGCCTCCCGGCGGCAGCTTCAATGGGGGAGTGGAATGATCAGGGGCGGCAAGTGAATACACGAGTACTCAAAAGGGTATCATATCCAGATGAGCCCACGATGAACCCCCTACCCTTGGGAACCAGATACCATGAGCCAACCTGCCTCTACCACTTCCATGCGCAGCATCCTGCGCAATGGAGCCTTGCTGCTCGCCGTTGGCGTTGCCATTTATGCCATCGTAAAGCTTGCCGTACCCTACGATTACCCCATGCTCGGCCATGCCGCGCCAAAGATTTCCCTCGCCAGCATCGAAGGCTCTCCCCTGCCCGTGGGCGACGAGCTGGGCAGCAAGGTAGTCGTGCTTAATTTCTGGGCCACATGGTGCCCGCCCTGCCGCGAAGAGCTGCCCGAGTTCAGTAAGCTGGCCACCCAGTTCCCCGGCCAGCCAGTGGCCTTTTATTCCGTTGCCACCGACCAGGAGAAGGACCTCATCGCGTCCGTGGTGAATGAAACCACCCCCAAGCCCCCCGTGGCCTACGATGCGGGCATGGCCGCCGCCGAGGCCTTCCAGGTGCGCATGCTCCCCACCACCGTGGTCATCGACAAGAAAGGTGCCATCCGCCATGCCCACATCGGCTTCACCAGTGACACCATCGAGGCCATGCGCAACGAGATCAACGCCCTCATGGCCGAGTAGCTCACCCGCGTTTTGACCCCCTTTACAACCAAGGCGTAGAATACCCCTCATACTGGGCGCACACGG
>JBIKMR010000025.1:0-24498 GCA_044359155.1 Candidatus Hydrogenedentales bacterium
CCTCGGCGGCAAGGTGCTTGTGCCCTCCTCCGAATTTGTCACCAAGCTGCACGCCGCACGCCTCGCGGCTGACGTGGCAGGAACGCCCACCGTGCTTGTGGCCCGCACCGATGCCGACGCCGCTGGCCTGCTGACCAGCGATATCGACGAGCGCGACCGCCCCTTCTGCACCGGCGAGCGCACGGAAGAAGGCTTCTACGTAACCAAGCCCGGCATCGACCAGGCCATCGCGCGCGCCCTGAACTACGCGCCCTATGCCGACCTCATCTGGTGCGAAACCAGCACCCCCGACATGGCCGCCGCGAAGAAGTTCGCCGACGCCGTGCACGCCCAGTTCCCCGGCAAGCTGCTGGCCTACAACTGCTCGCCCTCCTTCAACTGGAAGTCCAAGCTGAGCGACGCCGACATTGCCAAGTTCCAGAACGAAATCGGCGCCATGGGCTACAAGTTCCAGTTCATCACCCTCGCCGGGTTCCACAACCTCAACCTCGGCATGTGGGAACTGGCCAACGGTTACCGCGAACGCCAGATGAGCGCCTTCGTGGAAATGCAGCAGCGCGAGTTCAGCGAAGAAGAACGCGGCTTTGGCGCCGTCAAGCACCAGCGCTTCGTTGGCACCGGCTTCTTCGATGCCGTCACCGAGACCGTCACCCAGGGCAAGTCCAGCGTCACCGCCATGGCCGGCTCCACCGAGACGGAACAGTTCCACTAGGCTGCACACCGACTGGCACCGACCAGCACGGACTATCACTGACCAATACAACCGCCCGGAGCCGAAAGGCCCCGGGCGGTTTGCTGTGTTGCTTCTTGTAAATGCATACGGCCTAAGAATAGGGTATTGCATTTCTTTCGCTAAATTAGTTATACATAATGAATATCCTAAGGCAAATGCTCAGACTTAACCGCGATATGCATTGGATAACTTCTGATGGAACTAATGTATCAAATCCTTCTGGCAGGCGTAATTCTGGTTGCCGTCTATTTGGCTTTCAGGCTATGGCAGACGCAAACGGAGCGGAGTTCGCTCTTAAGTGAACTCAACGATGTAAAGACGAACTTTGAGTCCAAGGCTTTGGAGTGGAAAGCCTATGTCGAAAAACTTCGCACAGCGAATCAGGCGCTTTCGAAGTACCAAGGTATCGTCAATGCGGAGGCACATGCTAGAGAAATTATAGTTTCTGCAGAGGTTGACAGGCAGCGCATCCGGAGTGAAGCGGAAGCCCTGCTCTCAGAGGCTAGACAAAACGCAAAGGCATCATCGGATCAAGTTGCTACAAGAATGGCAGCTGCGACGCAGGATGCAAAGCGAATTGTTGATGAAGCAAATGCCCGTGCAGTCGATATAGCGGGTGATGCATACAAGGTCATGAAGGATGTCTCATTTTATGAGCAGGCACTAAAGGCCCTGAAGAACAAAGTCCAAGGCTATGGAGATGAATACATCATTCCTCCACAAAGCCTGCTAGACAGCCTTGCCGAGGAAACTGGGCATACCGAAGCAGGTGTAGAACTCAAGCGTGCGCGCGATCAAATGCGCCAGTTGATTGGTAAAGGTAATGCTGCGGCTTGTGACTATGTCGAGGCCAATCGCAGCGAGACGGCAATCAGATTTGTGATAGATGCTTTCAATGGCAAGGTTGATTCCATATTGTCCCGGGTGAAATCCGACAACGCGGGCAAGCTGGAGCAGGAAATTCGAGATGCATTTCACACAGTCAACCTGAATGGCCGTGCATTTCGAAATGCGCGTATCACCGAAGAGTACATGGCAGCTCGGCTCCTTGAGCTTCGTTGGGCTGCGGTGGCCCAGCTTCGCAAGCTGGAGGAGCGCGAGGAACAACGGCGCATAAAAGAACTGATTCGCGAAGAAGAGAAGGCACGGCGTGAATACGAACGCGCGATTCGAGACGCTGCGAAAGAAGAAGATATGCTTAGAAAGGCAATGGCAAAAGCTCGTGAACAATTGAACAACGCTAGCGATGAACAACGGCAAAGACTTGAGCAACAGTTGGCGGAGATGGTAGGAAAACTGCGGGAGGCTGAAGCAAAGAATCAACGTGCTCTTTCGATGGCGCAGCAAACAAAGCGTGGACATGTCTATGTAATCTCTAACATTGGCTCCTTTGGAGACGATATAATCAAGATTGGCCTTACACGCCGCCTTGAGCCTCTCGATAGAATTAGAGAGCTCGGCGATTCGAGCGTTCCATTCGAGTTTGATGTGCACGCACTGATATGGAGTGAAGATGCTCCAAGTCTTGAGAACACCTTACACAAACATTTCATTATGGAACAGGTAAATAAAGTAAATTACAGAAAAGAATTCTTCCGAGCGCCAGTGGCAAGGATTAGGGAAGACCTTGAAAAGCTCGGCCTGGAAGCAAAGTGGACTATGACCGCTGCCGCCCGTGAGTACCGTGAGACCTTGGCGATAGAGCGTGCGATTCAGGAGAATCCGGAAGCGCGCGAATCGTGGCGCAAGCGTCAACTCACCCTCGAGCCTGTCGCCTTCGAGGACGAAGCTATAGAATCTGCGGGGGCTGTTCTTGCATAGTTTTTCTTCCTCGTTACTAAGCTCTCCTTGGCAATGTTCATGCCCCAGAAGCTCCCGCTTCCTGCCAAGTTCCCTGTAGCGCCAAATTCTGCAACATGGTATATTCGGGTCATGATTCAAATCTCCGAAGAAATCGAACAAGAGATACAGCGTCGTCTCGCGGACGGTCAATACCCCACGGCAGACGACCTGCTGCGCCACGCCCTTCTTGCCCTCGACGGCGGTGAAGCCATGGAGCCTTGGCTGGAAGTGGAATTGCTCAAAGGGCTGGAAGGCGAGGATGTCGAAGTGACGCCGGAAGAATTGGACGCCGTACAACGTGAAGCTCTGACCAACGTGGGCCTTTCCTGAGCCGTTGTGGCGGGATTTTTGACCCCGCTACAGCAAGAGGTAAAGCCTTAGATGCCAAAGCGCAAGTCTTCGATACTTGACGACATATTCGAAATCTTCTTGCTTGCTCCCTGGTGGTTCGGGCTGCCTTTTGCAGCGCTGGTCTATTTCCTTTTTCACAACGGGGTTCCGATGCTTTTGGAGTACCATGCTGCAAGTAACACGGACCCTATTGCTGGCACTATGCGAAGAACATTAGCCCAAATATACGGGCCTGTCTCTGTCAGGCTTGCGCCCCTCATTACGCTCATTGTGCTGGGAGTTTGGGTTGTAAGCCTGTTTAAAAGGCCTACGCGTCAGCGGCGCCGATAGATTACGGCACCCACTCTTTAAAGCTACAACCCCTCTTCGATCTGGCGTCGTTCCAGCGCGAGGATGCGGTCGCGGTATTCGGCGGCTTTTTCGAAGTCCATCTTGTCTGCGGCTTCTTTCATTTTTTTCTTTAGCTTGCCGATCGCCTCGGTGAGTTTTTTGGGGGTGAGGTAGAGTTCGCCTTCTTCGGCGGCCAGGGGGACGGTGACGTAGTCGCGTTCGTGGATGGACTTGAGGGTGTCGCCGATGGTCTTTTTTATGGAGGCGGGGGTGATGCCGTGCTCTTTGTTGTAGGCGAGCTGCTTGACGCGGCGGCGGTCCATCTCGCCCATGGCGCGGGTCATGGACCCGGTCATGCGTTCGGCGTACATGATGACGCGGCCGTTGACGTTTCTTGCGGCGCGCCCGCAGGTTTGTATAAGGGCAGTCTCGCCGCGCAGGAAGCCTTCCTTGTCGGCGTCGAGTATGGCGACGAGGGTAACCTCGGGGATGTCGAGGCCTTCGCGTAGCAGGTTGATGCCGACGAGGACGTCGAACTCTCCTTGGCGCAGGGCGCGGATGATGTCGATGCGCTCGAGGGTTTCGGTGTCGGCGTGCATGTAGCGTATCCGCACGCCCAGCTCGCGGTAGTAGTCGGTAAGGTCTTCGGCCATGCGCTTGGTGAGCGTGGTGATCAGCACGCGCTCGCTGCGCTGGGCTCGGGCGCGCACCTCGTCGAGCAGGTCGTCCACCTGGTTGGCCACGGGGCGTACTTCAATCTCGGGGTCCACCAGGCCGGTGGGGCGAATCACCTGCTCGATGAACACGCCCTCACTCTGCCTCAGTTCATAGGGGCCGGGGGTGGCGCTCACATAGATTACCTGGCCCATGCGCTCCTCGAATTCCTCGAAGGTGAGGGGGCGGTTGTCGCGGGCACAGGGCAGGCGGAATCCGTATTCAACCAGCTTGTCCTTGCGGGACTGGTCGCCCTTGTACATGGCGCCCACTTGCGGCACGCTCATGTGGCTCTCGTCGATGATCATCAGGAAGTTATCGGGGAAGTAATTGATAAGCGTGTAGGGTGGGGTGCCGGGCATACGCCCGTCGAGGTGGCGGGAGTAGTTCTCGATGCCGCTGCAAAAGCCCAGCTCCTTCATCATCTCCAGGTCGAAGTTGGTGCGCTGCTCCAGGCGCTGGGCGTAGAGTTCCTGCTTGGACACTTCGCCGTTCTTCGCATCGCTGCGCAGTTCGGCCAGCCGCTCGATCAACTCGATGCGTATGCCGTCTATGGCGCGCTCCATGGTGTCGCGGCTGGCGGCATAGTGGGTGCCGGGGTAGATGGCGGTGCGGCGCAGCTTGCGCAGCACCATGCCGCGCAGCGGGTCGATCTCGGTGATGTTCTCAATCTCGTCGCCGAAGAACTCGAAGCGGACGGCGCGGTCCGCCTCATACGCGGGGAATACGTCCACGATGTCGCCGCGCACGCGGAAGGTGCCGCGATGGAAGTCGATGTCGTTGCGTTGGTACTGCATGGCGATGAGCCCGGCGATGAGCTTCTCGCGCTCGAGGGTGTCTCCGGGGGCCACCTCGATGCGCATGGCACCGTACACGTCGGGGGAGCCGATGCCGTAGATGCAGGACACGCTGGCGACGATGATGCAGTCGGGCCGCGTGAGCAGCGAGCGTGTGGCCGAGTGGCGCATCTTGTCGATCTCGTCATTGACGGACGAGTCTTTCTCGATGAAGGTATCGGTGCGCGGCACATAGGCCTCGGGCTGGTAGTAGTCGTAATAGCTGACGAAGTACTCGACGGCGTTGTGGGGAAAGAGTTCCTTGAACTCGCCATACAACTGCGCCGCGAGGATCTTGTTGTGCGCCAGCACCAGCGCGGGGCGGTTGGTGCGGGCGATGACGTTGGCGATGGTGAAGGTTTTGCCGGAACCGGTTACGCCCAGCAGCACCTGGTGCGGCAGGCCCTCGTCCAGCCCGGCCACCAGCGCATCGATGGCTTGGGGCTGATCGCCTGAGGGGACGAAGTCGGTCACCAGTTCAAATCGGCTTTCAGAATCAACCAGTCTTGGCAAGCGGTGTGGCCTCATCGGTAATACGGGTGACTCGGGTGACGCCGGTTACCGTCTTTAATGCACGGATGATGCGCTCGACCTGCGAGCTGTCCTGCGTTTGGAAGGTGAACTCGAAGCAACTGGTGCCGCTGTCCGCGGGGCCAAAGCGCGCATCCACTATGTCCACGTTGATCGGGCGCATGGCGGAGGTCAGGTCGGTCAGCGCGTTGGGTCGGGCTCCCATCAACACGCGCAGGCTGCGGCGATATTCCTGGTCGCCCTCCCAGCTTGCGTCGTGCAGACGCTCGGGATCGGATTGCGACTTGAGGAAGCTCTTGCAGTCCACGCGGTGCACGCTGATGCCCAGCTGGGTTTCATACGCCTGCACGGCATGGCCAGGCATGGGGTTGCAACATCGCGCGAACTTCACTTCTGCACCGCGCGCACCGTCTATGCGGATCAGCTTCTGGCGGGTGTCGTCGTCCACCTGCGTTACCTGCTCCACCGGCTGGCGTACGGGTGCGGGGGGATGGGGGTCGCCCGCTTTTGCGATGGGGTCGAGCACGGGGTCCAGCTCGCCCAGTTCGCGGAGGCGCTGTCGAATGCGGGTGCGGGCGCGGCCCGTCACCACGATGTCAATCCATTCCTGCTGCGGGCGCTGGTTGGCTGCCGTGAGTATTTCGCACACGTCGCCCGTTTGCAGGTGATAGCGCAGCGGAACCATGCGGCCATTCACGCGCGCGCCGATGCACTTGTGGCCGATATCGGAATGCACCAGGTAGGCGTAGTCCAGCGGGGTGGCGCCGGTGGGCAGTTCGAGCACTTCGCCCTTGGGGCTGAAGACGTAGATGTTGCTGAGGCTGAAGTCCTGGTTCATGCTGTCCGCAAGCTCTTCCGGGGCGTGCGCGTCTTTCAGCCACTCGTACATCTGGCGGAACCACTGCAACTGCCGGTCCAGCTTGGTGTCGCGGGCGACGCCTTCCTTGTAGACCCAGTGCGCGGCGATGCCCTCGCGGGCCATGCGGTCCATTTCTTCGGTGCGAATCTGCACCTCCATGGGCTTGCCGTTCTCGCGCATCACAGTGGTGTGTATGGCCTGGTACATGTTGAGCTTGGGCATGGCGATGTAGTCTTTCATCCGCCCCGGCACGGGGGTCCAAAGACCGTGTACGACGCCGAGGGCGTTGTAGCAGCAGCCCCCGGTTTGCGTGATGATGCGGATGCCATGCAGGTCGAGCACTTCGTGGAAGTCTTTGCCGTGCTCCACCATCTTGCGGTAGATGCTGTACAGGTGCTTGGGGCGGCCTATGACGCGCGCCTCGATCTCGTTCTTGCGTAGGCGCTCCTCGAGAAAACTTTCGGTGTCTTCAATAACCCGCTCGCGGTCGCGGCGGCGCATGGCCAACTGGCGCGATATTTCCTTGTACTCGCGCGGCATCAGCGTGTGGAAGGCGTGGTCTTCGAGTTCCCACTTCCAGGCGGATATGCCGAGGCGGTGTGCCAGTGGCGCGTAGACGTTCAGCGTTTCGCGGGCGATGCGCTTGCGCTTTTCCTCGGGCAGGTGGTCGATGGTGCGCATGTTGTGCAGGCGGTCCGCCAGCTTGATCAGGATGACGCGCACGTCTTTCGCCGTAGCCACCAGCATCTTGCGCACGTTCTGCGCGTGCTTGGCCTCGGCGGTCACGTCTTGCCCGGCAAAGGTGAGGTTGTTGATCTTGGTGACGCCCTCGACCAGCGCGGCAATCTCTGCGCCAAACTCCGCGCGCAGGTCCTGGTGGGTGATGTCGGTGTCCTCGACCACGTCATGCAGCAGGCCCGCCGAGCAGGTCACCGGGTCCAGCCCGAGGTTGGCGAGAATCTGCGCCACCGCCAGCGGGTGCATGATGTACGGCTCGCCCGAGTTGCGCAGCTGCCCGAGGTGGGCCGCATCTGCACGGCGATACGCCAGCCGCAGAACATCCAGGTTTGCGGTGGGCCAGAGTTTTCTCAACTGCTTGCGCAGCTTTACGAATTCATCGCGCATGGTGTGAAGATACCGAGTAAACGTTGGCAAGATTGTAACATCTTCCCGGCGACTGTAACTTCATCTATACCACGCCGACTTACCATTCACCGCTGCGTGCTCCGCTGCAAATGCAGGTGTCCTGCCAGCAGGGTGGTTAGTCCAAAGAAGAGCAAGAGCAGGTCGCCGAGGGAATTGCCGATGGGGCCGGACTTGTTGTTACACCCGGAACATCCCGCCGGGGGTTCGGGTTCGTCCTCTCCTTCGACTTCCCCTTCGTCTACACCTTCGCCCTCTTCTTCTCCTTCCTCAATCACGCCTTCCGTTTCGCCTTCACTGTCCAGCGGTTGTCCAGGATTCTGCACAACCATGCGCAGCGCGCCGCCTTCAAAGGTAGCCGTGGCGGCGAAGTCGCCTGTGCGGTTCTGCGCTACCACTTCATCAAAGGAGCCACTGCTCTCGCCGCTAATGGTCATCAGCTGGAAGGTATCGTTCGCGACCAGGCTACCACCCTCTGCGAAGACAATCTCCAGCGTGCCGTCAGCAATCAGGTCGCCTTCGATGACAAGGGCCGGGGTGCCATCGTCGGTTGCGTCCAGCTGGAGTATTGATCCTGCCACCATTTCGAGGGTGCCCTGAATGCGCCCCGGCGCGCTGCCGCCCTGCTTGTTGCCGCGCTCGCTAATGCCCACAATGCGCGCCTCCGGCTGTATCGCACGCACGCGCGGGCTAATCACCGTGCCCCGTGGTTCGACAAACAACGCGCCGCGCCCAGCGACATTGATGAGTTCATCTGCGCTCAGCACGCCGCCGGAAACCGTCACTGTGCCCGCACCGAAGATGCCGATTTGCAGACCTGCCGAGAGCGACAACAGCGCGCCATCCTGCAAGCGAACAAAGCCCGTCGTGCCGGGGGATTCGAAGTCGATTAGGGGCACCGTCATTTCTCTCGCGTCAATGCTGCTGTTTCCAGAAGCGGTCAACAAGCCGCTGCCGCCATTGCGCCCTACGGCGATCTCGCGCGTGGTGATAGACGTGGGCGCGCCGCTCTGTTCCCCGGTCATCTCCAGTGTGCCGACGCCCTCAAGCCCGACATCGAGGCTGCCGCCATCGGCGTCATCGACGATGAACAACCGGCCCCCATCGCTCAGTTCGATCACCCCGTCACCTTCGTCCTTGCCGCGCACCTGAATGATGTTGGCTTCGAGCGTACGCCCGCTGACGAGAAGTTGTCCTCTGCCTTCCCCCTGACCGCGACGCGCGCCGATGAGCACGGTATTCATTACCACCGCAGTCGCAGGCCGGGAGTTTGGATCGGCAGTCACTTCCAGTACGCCAAACGCTGTAAGCCCCACCTCCGTCTTTCCCGACACAGTAACGACGGCGCTCTGCGCGGAGGGCGTTGGGCTAAGTCCCTCGGCAAGCGAAACGACACCGTCCCCAAACCCCACGCTGCTGGATGCAACCTGTAAATCGGTCGTCTCAAATTTCGAATCCCCAGACACAAGCAAGCGCCCGGTTCCAAAATTTCCGACCACCGTAGTTGTGATGAACAGTTCCCCATCTTCCACCCTGGCGAAGGCCTCAAAGGGGGATTCCGAATTCCCCAACACCAGCAGGGGCCCCAACACGGAGGCGCGCCGCTGTGTGGAAGAATTCCGCCCGATCACTTCCAGCACATTACCGGGCCGCGATACGCCATTCGCCGCTTCGCCCGCACTGACCGTGATGCCGACATCGGACAAGATAGTGCCGCCGTTCTCCACCCGCACCCGCGCGCGTTCTGGGCCGTTAAGTATTCTTACCCCACCTTCCAGAAGGGTGACGGGCGACGCCGCGTTGTTGCCTTTAACGACAATTTCGCTACCAAAGAATTCCGGGGGCAGGGGTGCGCCCGAACCACCGGAGCGGCCGGTGCCCACTTGAAAATCCCCCCCGGTGGAGGAGCCGCCCTCCATCACCAACCGCCCGGAGCCTACATCCCCCACTTTGTACACGGCGGCGGGGTCTTGCCCAAAGGGAATGAGCCGGGCTGCCGCCTGCAAATTGAGGACGGCCTGGATGCTCGACCCGGAGTCAATCACCATGTTGTCCACTTCAAGCTGGACCCCGTCCACGAAGGCGCTGCTTCCCAGGACGGAAAGTCCAAAGGTGAAGTCGCCCTCCTCAGTCCGACCGCCCAAGCGCAGCCGGCCAGTGCCACCGGTGATAAGCCGCTTTTCGCCCAGCCCGGTGAGAGCCAGGGAATTCGCCGCCTGCTGCCCGTTGATGAATATCGAGTTGCTAAGTCCACCGACAATAAGGTTGTCGCAGCCGTCGCCGTCGTCCTCCGGCACCCGGTCGCCGGACCAGTTGCTCGGCTCCGTGAATTCGCCCAGCGAGGTGTCGATATCCCAGGATAGGTCACACGGCTCCGGTGTCCCAATCCGCATCGTGAACGTATAGTCGCTCGAAGCAATTCCGTTGAACTCGGCGAAGCACTCACCAGACACGGCCAGCCGATAATCTCCAGGAGCAAGCTCGATACTGGTTTCGCGTCCATCATTGCCACAAAATTGCGGGCCCGCTTCTCCAGACGGGGTCGCGCTGCACAAGCGTTCCGAATCCGGCGCAAAGAAGCTTCCGCCTCCGTTCATGTCAGACGCGCGAAGGCCGTTAAAGAAAGCCCTTCCACGGCCAGTTGAAGGGCCGCCACAAATGACTTCACCTGCATCGGCTTGTACCGTTCCCGCCTGTTCAAAGAAAACGGTTATAGGTGCGCCTGTCACTCGGATATCAACAAACGCCGCATAGCGGGTCACAGCGTCTGCCGTCGGACAGCCATGATCGTTTAAGTCATCAAGCGCGTCGGCGGAGACGGACTCCGTAATTGCTCCCGAAAGAGTGAGCGATTCAGCGGATGAGCGGAACTCGAAGCGCCCCTGCCATTGGCTGCTGGCCGTGCCCTCCGTGCTTACGTTGGCGGTCAAGGAACGATCGACAACGGCTGTCAATGCTTGCTGTGGCAGGAAGTCGAATTCCTGGCTAGTGGCCGGGTTGGTCGTTGTGGCGATCACCTCGGCGCTAATCCCCGTTCCAAGAACTTCGAACTGGCCTCCCTGCGCTGCAGCGGTAAGTGGGAGCCCGAAGAGGACTGTAAGCCAGATGGAATCACGAACAATGTTGCACCGCATGTGTTGTCCCCATTTCCCGCATGAAGCACGGGAAGTAACTGAACTTCTTTCGTTGGGCAATTCCCAAAGTGCGAATCGCAAGGCGATACCATTCGCTCTCCTCACTATACGAGAATACACGACAGGAATAAACACCACTTCGGCAGACGTTGTAGAAGGCAGAATCAGTTATTGGGCGGGCGACCCTCAGACCCATGTCGAAAAGAAAAACCCCGTCTGCCCGCTGTGCACGTGCTACCCTGACCCCATGCCCACCATGACAATACGCTAGAGGCTTTGGCCTTTTCATGGGTGCGGCATTAGAAGAGGACATCTTGGGATACTCTGATGTGCCTCAGCGCATCGCGTTTCTGGGCAGCTTTTGGCCCCGCCTTTGCGGTATTGCAACCTTCACCCATGACTTGTGCGAGGCGGTAAGCGCGGCGGCACCGGAAGCGCAGTGCTATGCGGGGGCGATGAATGACCGCGTCGAGGGTTATGAGTACCCGCCCCGCGTGCGCTTCGAGGTCTTGCAGAAGGACCTAGATTCCTATCGTCGCGCGGCGGATTTCTTGAACTTCAACAATGCGGAATTGCTTTGCGTGCAGCATGAGTTCGGCATCTATGGCGGGCCTGCGGGCAGCCATCTGCTGGCGCTGCTCAAGGAAGTCCGTATGCCCGTGGTCACCACGTTGCACACCATCCTACAATCGCCAAACAACACACAGCGAAAGGTGATGGAAGAGCTGGCGCAGCGCAGCGACCGCCTTGTGGTCATGGCGCAGAAGGGTGCGGACATCCTGCGCGACACCTACGGCGTGCCCGATACCAAGGTGGACATCATTCCCCATGGTATCCCCGACATCCCCTTCACGGACTCCCGCTTCTCGAAGGCGCAGTTCGGCGTGGAAGGTCGCAGCGTGCTCCTCACCTTTGGCCTGCTGGGGCCCGGCAAGGGCATCGAGCACGTGATCGAGGCCCTGCCAATGATCGTGAAGGAACACCCAAACGTGGTCTACCTCGTACTGGGTGCCACGCATCCGCACCTCGTTGCGCGGGAAGGCGAACGCTACCGCCTCGGCCTCGAGCGCCTTGCCGAGGAGCGTGGCGTGAGGGAACACGTTATCTTTCATAACCGCTTCGTATCCCTCGAAGACCTCGCCGAGTTCATTTCAGCAACGGACATCTACCTCACGCCCTACCTCGACGAGGCACAGATCACCTCGGGCACCCTAGCCTATGTGTTTGGCGCAGGAAAGGCTGTCGTCTCCACCCCTTATTGGCACGCGCAGGATTTGCTGAAAGACGGACGCGGCATTCTAGTTCCGTTCAGGAATCCCCAGGCCATCGCCGATGGCGTCTGCAAATACCTCGACGACCCGGTGCTCATGGAGGAAACGCGCCAGACCGCCTACCACGTAGGGCGTGACATGATCTGGCCTGCCGTTGCGGAGCGCTACCTGGCAACCTTTCAACACGCGCGCGCCGACCGGCGCACCGTGCCACGCATGGCCTTTGCCGAGTGGACCCTCGCCAGCCGCCCGTATGAACTGCCGCCCCTCCGGCTGGACCACATCGTGCGGATGAGCGATGGCACGGGCATCTTTCAACATGCGATATTCACTGTGCCTGATTTTCATCACGGCTATTGCATAGATGACAACGCGCGCGCCTATCTCCTCTGCAACCTGCTCGAAGAACTCGGCGGCGCACCAGGGGTAGACCTCGACGCCCTGAACACAAACTACCTCGCCTTTCTCGCCGCAGCCCTCAATCCTCACACTGGCCGCTTCCGAAATTTCATGAGCCACGGGCGGCAATGGCTTGAAGAGATGGGCAGTGAAGACAGCCATGGCCGCGCCCTCTGGGCTGTGGGTACAGGCGCAGTGCTTTCACGCAATGAGGGTAGACGCAGGTTGTCCGCCCAGCTCTTCGAGCGCGGGCTGGCCGCCACCGAAACCTTTTCTTCCCCACGGGCATGGGCCTTCACCCTGCTCGGCATCCATGAATATCTTCGCGAGTTTCCAGACAGCGCCGCGGCTTTGGCCGCCCGCGCCTTGCTCACAGAAAAACTGATCGCGCTCTGGAAAAACTGCGCCACCGAAGACTGGCCCTGGTTTGAACCCGTCGTCACCTATGACAACGCCCGCCTCTGCCAAGCCCTGATACTCAGCGGCCACGCCATGCCGCACCCCGAAGCCGTCGAGATCGGCATGACTACCCTGCGATGGCTCGCGTCGCTGCAGAAAACCCAAGCGGGCCACTTCAGGCCCATCGGTAGCAATGGCTTCTATGTGAAAGACGGCGCGCGCGCCGACTTTGATCAACAACCGGTGGAGGCGCAAGCCATGGTAGCCGCATGTTTGGATACGTTCCGCATTACGCAGGACCTAGATTGGCGGCGCGAAGCCCGGCGGGCTTTCGAGTGGTTTCTAGGTCGAAATGACCTGGGCCTTCCCGTCTACGATTCCAGCACCGGCGGCTGCTGCGACGGCCTGCACGGCGACAGGGTCAACGAGAACCAGGGAGCCGAATCCTCCCTCGCGTTCCACCTTTCCCTCGCCGCCATGAACTTTGCGGAACATCCGCTTCCTTCACCCACATGAGCCCCTTTCCAATGCACCGTCATTCCATGCGTCTCCACCCAGACAACAAGCGCGTTATCTTGCGCTCCTTCATCCCGTCCAGCACGCCACGCATTACCTCGATTATCGGGCGGGCGCTTGCGCTGACGGAAGAGGAAGTGGAGGCCGAGTTGCAGGTTGTGCAGTCAGACTTTGCTTCGCGGCACCTGAATATCGACGCCCCCTTTCTGCATCACTTTGCAAAAGTGAAGTCCCATGTTTTCACGCAACGCGCCCTGTCCCCCGCGCGGCAACTGCTTATCGGCGCGCTGTTCTCGGGAGAGTACTCCCTCGAGTCGTCCGCGCTCTTTAATCCCTCCATTGTTCCCCATCCCGACCAGGCCGATGTTCCCGCTGGAGGGCTGCGCTTCATCATGAGCCTGCGCGCCACCGGCGAAGGGCACATATCCTCAATCGAGTTTCGCGTGGGCCTCATCTCGCCCGAGGGACATATCACCTTTGCCCCCGTCTCACGCTTCGTCACCCTGCCCAACATCGTGCCGAATCCCTCATATGAGAAGAAACAGTTCATCATCAAGCTTCACGAGATGGGCTTTGACAACGATTGTGCCACGTCGGTGATAGAACCCTTGGGCGAATCCTTCACCCGCAGCGATCTGGTGAGCAGCGTGGCCGCCGTGCGGCGCAAGATGCGTCCCGTGTCCACAGAGTTCAAGCGTACCCTCGGGTGCATCCAGTGGCTTGCAGACTCCAATTACGAGATATCCTTTGCCGAGGGACTCGCCCTGAGCGAACGCATCATTTTCCCCGTGTCTAGCAATGAGAGCAACGGCATTGAAGACGCGCGCTTCGTCCGGTTTACTGACGACGGCGGAGCTGTCACCTACTACGCAACCTACACTGCGTACAATGGGCGCGACATTCTGCCCCAGCTGATCGAGACCCAAGACTTCCTGCATTTCCGCGTGCTCACCCTCAATGGTGATGCCGCGCAGAACAAAGGCATGGCGCTTTTTCCGCGCAAGATTGACGGGCGTTACGCCATGCTTTCCAGGCAGGATGACGAGAACCTGTTCATCATGCTTTCAGACAACCCACATTATTGGAGCGACCCGCAAATGCTGCTCCGCCCAGCGGAGCCGTGGGAATCCGTAAAGATAGGCAACTGCGGCTCGCCTATAGAAACCAAAGCTGGGTGGCTGGTGATTACCCACGGCGTGGGCCCCATGCGCAAGTACTGCATCGGCGCTGCCCTGCTTGATCTCAACGACCCCACCAAGGTTATTGGGCGCCTACGCGAGCCGCTCCTCTGTCCCGAGGGCGATGAGCGCGAAGGCTACGTGCCCAACGTCGTATACAGTTGCGGCTCCTTGGTACACGGCAACCAGTTGATATTGCCCTATGCCATGAGCGACACCGCTACCGCAATTGCGAGCGTTTCGCTCGATGAAATCCTTAAGGCCTTGCTACCCTGAAGAAGACTCGAAACCGGAACCGTGTTATCATGCGGGTCGAGCACTAGGCCCGCTGGGTCGTGGTTGCCCGCGCGTTCTCAGCCCGGAGCAAGGATGTCATGCTGCACCGAGGATTCAGGATCGGCGAACATTTCCCCACCTGGCTTTTATTGCACCTGCTGTCTGGTCCTGATCAACCCCCGGAAAAACGCTGGGCCGCGCTGTTTGCGCTGGCTGCCAAGCCCGACCCCGAAGCCTTCGACGCGCTGGTCAGCGTGCTGCGGCATGACGACTGGGAGATGCGGCGCTTTGCCATCGAGGCCGTGCGCAAGCATCCCCGCGTGGCCGAGGCGCGCGAGGAAATCATCCGCCTGCTCTTCGACCAAAACGACGAAGTGCGCCAGATGGCGTGCAGCGTATGTGCCCGGCTGGGCTGGCAGGAATCCCACGCAGGAATCGTCACCCTGTTGCGCGACGCCAACCCCGACATGCGCGACACCGCCGCCAATGCGCTCGCCGCCCTCTGGCAAGAAGACGACTTCGGAGCGCTGTTGAAACTCTACCGCGCCGACGAGCGCCGGGCGGTGCGCATCGCCGCAGCAAAGACCCTCCGCGCGCGCGTTACCCGCCTGCAATGGCGTCCCCTGTTTACGCTATGGGCGCACGACCGCGAAGTGCGCCACCGCGTGTGGGCCTGCGAACTCATCGAGCGCTTTGGCGGCAGGGACTACCTGCCCCGCCTGGAGCCACTAATGCAAGACCGCAACACCAATGTGCGGCAAGCCGCGCGGGATATTGCAGGACGGCTGGCCGCGTGAGACCTCTGGACGATGCTATACTCATCGCGCAACCGGATAGAGGTAACATGAATACCGTAGAAATCTTGGCAGAGAAAGCGCTCTTATTGTCGAAGGAAGACCGTCTCCAAATTGCGAGAGCGTTGCTCGATAGCGTGGATGGGTCAGCCGAGATTAAAGCAGAATGGCTATCTGATTGTAAGAGAAGACTTGATGAAATTGAGCATCAACTCTCGTATGAGAACTCCTTGAAAGAATCCTCATGCCCCCCCTTCCCGAAATAGACAAAACCTGGTATGCCCCCCGCGAAGAGGGCCTGCGTGAGCGTGTGGCCGTGGGCGGCGTGGTGGTGCGGCTGGAGCGGGGCAACCTGCTGGTGGCCATGGTCCGTGAAATCGAATCGCGCGGTGATACCATACCCGGCTACGTGCTGCCCAAGGGCGGGCTGGAAGAAGGGGAGACCCGCGACCAAGGGGCGCGCCGTGAGATTCAGGAAGAGGTTGGCCTCACCGAGGTGACGTGGCTGGCGCACCTGCATACGGTCGAGCGGCTCGACCTGTACCGCGAATACTGGGCCATCAACCACTACGATCTCTTCGTGACGGAACAGGTCTCTGGCGATATTCTCGATAAAGAACACCACTTCGACATGGGGTGGTTTCCGCTCGATTCCCCGCCCGACATGTTCTGGCCCTGTGAGCAGCGCGTGCTCGATCGATATCGCAAGGATATTTACGACTTGGTGATTGGCCACCAGAACCCGCAGAAGCGCAAGGTTGGCTTCATGTAGTCCGCCACCTCAGCCGCCCACGGGTGGGTCCGTGGCGCTGGGCCGTCCCGTCGGGTTAGACCGGATGATGCCCGAAGTGTCCACCCGGTAATACTTACTCCCCGTCACCCCCACATCATCCGGGTCTGCAAAGCATACGAAGCTGCTCGCATTGGCCGAGGCAATCGAGAACACATAACCGTTCTTCACCCGCCCCTCGCTCCACGTCTGGTCCAAAAACGGGGGGCCGTTCGAGTTGTCCGTCAGCCCGGCAAAGTTGGCGAAAGACAAACGTCCCGCGTTAAAGCTGATCTGCGCCTCCGCAATTACGCTCAGATCCTCAATCGTGGCAGCCTCGTTCGCCTGAATCTTCGAACGCAGCAAATTCGGCACCGCAATCGCACAGATGATTGCAATGATTCCCACCACAATCATCATCTCGATTAAAGTAAAACCCTTCGGCGATTTCATGGCCTGCCTCCTGCGGTTAGCAATCTGTCAGCATCCCCAAGACAGCGTACCACAGAACTGCGAATACCGCCAGAGGTTGGCAACTGGGATACGGATCTTGTGCATTTATTGGATATAAACTAAATCTTGACTAAGTCCAGAATATGTTTTATCATCATTGTATGCCCAACGACCCAGCTGAACTCCTTCGGAAACATCAAGTCCACGTCACCGCGCAACGCATTGCCGTGTTGCGTGCGGTTTCGTGTCTGCCCCACTGTACGGCGGACGACGTAGCCGAGGATGTTCGCAACGAAATTGGTGCCATTTCGCGGCAGGCGGTGTACGACGCGCTGGGGCTTTTGGCGGAGAAGGGCATCATTCGGCGCATCCAGCCAGCAGGCTCGGCGGCGCGTTATGAGGATCGGGTGGGCGACAACCATCACCACTTGATCTGCCGCACCTGCGGCAAGACGGTGGACGTGAACTGTGCGACTGGCTATACCCCGTGCCTTACCGCGTGCGACGATGCGGGTTACCGGATTGATGAGGCCGAGGTTGTCTATTGGGGAACTTGTCCTGACTGCCTTGTTGCAGCGGGAGAAAGCAGGGAAGTGCGGGCCCACGCCCACCCGGCAACGAAATCCACAAACTAGCGTCCATTGTGGCGACGCTTTGTACTTGGTGCAATGAGCTGAAAGTAAACGAGAAGGAGGAAGAACGTGTCCGCAGATGAAAGCAAATGCCCGGTAGTGGGAGGTAAGAAACGCCCCACTGCAATCGGTGCGCCGTCCAATCAGGCTTGGTGGCCGAATCAGTTGAACGTGAGTATGCTCCACCAGCACTCGCCGAAGGCGAACCCGATGGGCCAGAACTTCAATTATGCCGAGGAGTTCAAGTCGCTGGACCTTGAAGCGCTGAAGAAAGACCTTGCGGAATTAATGACTTCCTCGCAGGAATGGTGGCCTGCGGACTACGGCCACTATGGCCCGTTGATGATCCGCATGGCGTGGCACAGCGCGGGCACCTACCGCGTGAGCGATGGCCGAGGCGGTGCGGGTTCCGGCACGCAACGCTTTGCGCCGCTCAACAGCTGGCCCGACAATGCGAGCCTGGACAAGGCGCGCCGCTTGCTCTGGCCCATCAAGCAGAAGTACGGACGGAAGATATCGTGGGCTGACCTGATGGTGCTCACCGGCAACGTCGCCCTTGAGACCATGGGCTTCAAGACTTTCGGCTTTGCCGGTGGCCGCGAAGACGTATGGGAACCCGAGTTGGATATCTACTGGGGTTCCGAGGGCGAATGGCTCGCAGCCGAGCGCTACACGGGTGACCGCGATCTCGAGAACCCCCTAGCCGCCGTTCAGATGGGCCTCATTTACGTGAACCCGGAAGGTCCGGACGGCCAGCCCAGCGCGCTGGCTGCAGCAAAAGACATTCGCGAAACCTTTTCCCGCATGGCCATGAACGACTACGAGACGGTAGCGCTCATCGCTGGCGGGCATACCTTCGGCAAGGCCCACGGTGCCGCCGACCCTTCCAAGTACGTTGGCCCGGACCCTGAGGGTGCCAGCGTCGAAGAGCAAGGCCTCGGCTGGAAGAACACCTACGGCAGCGGCAACGCGGGCGACACCATCACCAGTGGCTTGGAAGGTGCATGGACCCCGACCCCGACCCAGTGGGACAACAGCTATTTTGAAACGCTGTTTGGCTACGAGTGGGATCTGCAGAAGAGCCCCGCTGGTGCATGGCAGTGGAAGCCGACCGACCCCGCCGCAGCCACTACCGTGCCGGATGCGCACGACCCTGCCAAGAAGCACGCGCCCATGATGTTTACCACAGACCTTGCCTTGCGATTGGACCCCGTGTATGAACCCATCTCGCGGCACTTCCTTGAGAACCCCGAAGAGTTTGCAGACGCGTTTGCCAAAGCTTGGTACAAGCTGACGCACCGCGACATGGGTCCCGTATCGCGCTGCCTTGGCCCGTATGTTCCAGAGGCGCAGTTGTGGCAAGACCCCGTGCCCGCTGTCGATCACGAACTGATTGGCGAGCAGGACATCGCCGCGCTCAAGGAAACGATTCTCGCTTCCGGCCTTACTATCGCCCAACTCGTTTCCACCGCCTGGGCATCGGCTTCCACCTTCCGTGGCACGGACAAGCGCGGCGGCTCGAATGGAGCGCGCCTGCGCCTTGCGCCGCAGAAGGACTGGGAGGTGAACTCCCCGGCGGAACTTGCCATAGTTCTCCAGAAGTTGGAGCAGGTGCAGGCCAGCTTCAATGCTACCGGCAAGCGCGTATCGTTGGCCGATGTGATTGTGCTGGGCGGATGCGCAGCCGTGGAGAAAGCCGCGAAGAATGGCGGGTTCGATTTGAAGGTGCCCTTCACCCCGGGGCGCACCGATGCATCGCAGGAACAGACCGACGTTGCATCCTTCTCCGTGCTAGAACCCACCGCAGACGGTTTCCGCAATTACTACCGCAGCAGCCCCGGCATGACGCCGGAAGAGGCGCTGGTGGATCGCGCGAACCTGCTGGCACTGACCGCTCCCGAGTTGACGGTCCTCATTGGCGGGCTGCGCGCGCTCAATGCAAACACCGGTGGTTCGCAATTAGGCGTGTTCACCAAGCGCCCGGAAACCTTGAGCTATGACTTCTTCGTCAACCTGCTCGACATCGGCACGACTTGGCAGGTCTCGCCCAAGTGCAGCCACTTCTATGAGGGAAAAGACCGCGCGACCGGCGAGATCAAGTGGACTGCCACCTCAGTCGACCTCGTCTTCGGCTCGAACTCCCAGCTTCGTGCCATTGCGGAAGTCTATGCGTGCAGCGACTCGCAAGAGAAGTTCGTGAATGATTTCGTCTCCGCATGGGACAAGGTCATGAACCTCGACCGCACGGGCTTGCTTGCCTAAAAGAAGCGGACGACTTACGTCGTTTACATCGTCTTGATCAAAGACCTGCCCGGAGAACTCTCCGGGCAGGTCGTTTGGTTTCTCAGACATCGGGAACAAGCTATTTCGTCGCAGCTTCCTGCGTCATCTGGAATTGCAAGAAGCCGCCGCCCGCAAGCGTGCCGTGCTCGATGTGCGTTGAAGTTATCGGTTGGCCGTTCAATTGCACGCCGCCTACGTAGACGGTGTCTGCTGTGCAGTCGGGCGCGGTCATCGTCAACGTCTTCCCGTTGCCGAGATTTACCTCGGCCTTGTTGAACAGGGGAGAGCCAATTTCATAGCGCGTGCTGCCTGCAACCGGGTAAAAGCCCAGTGCGCTGAAGACGTACCACGCAGACAATGTGCCGCCGTCGTCGTTGCCATCGAGGCCAACATAGTCGTCGCTATATTTTGTATCGAGTATCTTGCGCACGTAGCGCTGGGTCATGTCGGGGCGACCAGCCGCGTTGAACAGGTAGGCCGCATGGATGAAGGGTTCGTTTCCGTGCCAGTAATTGCCGCCGGGATTCCACCACCCCACGCGTGGCTTCGTGGCATCGAGATAGCGGGTCAGTTCCTCGACGAATGTTGCCTCGTCCGGCCAGAGCGATACGAGGCCCTCGGCATGGAACAGGGTTCCCCAACGCCACTGCATTGCGCTACCTTCCACATAGGCGCCGGTGTACTTTCGGTCGGGGTCGATATAGGTCAGCGTCAGGGGGCGAAAGGCGGGGTCAAAGTTTCCTGCTGAATCGCGCCCCTGAAAGAACATCGTCTCGGGATTCCACACCTGCCGATAGGATTGTTCATGCTGCTTGAAGAGGGCGGCGTCCTCGGACTTACCCAGTTGCTCTGCCCAGAGCGCCAGCGACCCATCGCACCAAGCATAGTCGATGGTGCAGGCCACGGACTCATGCACCAGGTCGCTGGGGCAGTAGCCGTATTTTAGGTAGGCATCCAACCCTTGTCGGCCACCGAACCTGCTGCCCTCCGGCACGCCCACCAGCGCCGTTGCGCGTGCTGCCTGGTAGGCAGTCTCCACGTCGAAATCACGCAGCCCCTTTTGGTAGGCCTCGCTCACCAACACATCCGCCGGGGTGCCAAACATGCAGTTGGTGTAGCCCGCGCCAGAGGGCCATCGCGGAAGCGCCCCGCCCTGCTTCACCATTTCCGTCAGCGACTTGAGCATGTCGGTGTGCTCGCGCGGCGCGACGAGGGTATACAGCGGATGCACGGTGCGGAAGGTGTCCCAGATGGAGAAGTCCGTGTAATACGTGAATCCCTCTGCCGTATGCACCTGCTTGTCGAATCCCGTGTACTGGCCGTTCACGTCATTGAAGGTGGTCGGCATGGTGAAGGCCCGCATCATGGCCGTGTAGAAAATCCGCTGCTGCTTCTCCGTGCCGCCCTCCACCTTGATGCGATCGAACACTTCGTTCCAACGCTCCACGGCTGAGTCCACGACCTCATGAAAGGTCTTGCCTTTTGTTTCCGCCAGCAGGTTTTCGCGGGCATTGGCAATGCTCACATACGACAAGGCCAGCCGTACCTCCACCAAGCTGCCGGGCGCGAAGCGTAGCTCCGCGAGTTGCTCGTCCACCTGGTGCGAGAGCATCGGCGTATCAAGCTGGGCCGCAAAGAAAACATCCAGCCCATCGTATCGTCCGGAGAAGGAGCCGAAGGTCCGCATGGATCCGGTCATCTCGCCAGTTGCTGCATCCACATGCAACTGCACGTTCTCAGTGCGACCGTTGCCCAGCGCGCTGCCCGCGTCTATCAGCAACACCGCATCCGCTCCGACAGGAAAGCCATAGCGATGCAGCCCCACGCGGGTGGTGGCGGTCATCTCCGCCACGATATCGTTGGACAGTTTCACGCCGTAATACCCGGGGAAGGCGCGCTCGTTGGCGTGCGAGAACTTGACGTAGCGCCCAGCATCGCGTGCTGAATCCAGCTGGTGCCCCAAGGCAGGGAACACACGAAAGGCCCCGCCCTCCTTCGCGTCTGCACCGGTAAGGCGGTTGTGGCTGAAACCGATAATCTTGTTGTCACCGTAGTGATAGCCCGAGCGATTAAATACGCGGGTGTCGTTGAACCACGATTCCGTATCTGGCCCGAGGCGCACCATGCCGAAAGGCACACACGCTGCCACGGAGTTCAGCCCGGACATCCAGGGAAAGCCGCCCGTGGCAATAAAGGGATCAGCGTGCAGGCTGAGCCCCACAGGCTCGGGGGCATCCACCAAAGTGCCCGGCCCGGCAGAAACTATCGAGCGGTGGTACGCGTATGCGCCGAGCCCAGCCAACACGGGCACGGCCACCACGACCAGTAAAACCACGGCACACCACTTCGCAATACGTTTCAACACAGCTATTTTTCCTGCAGATGAGGGGACTTTTGACGTAGAGGATTATATCCACAATGGGTCACGTTGCGCGTTAGCTCGCAATTACGTACTCTGGTCGCACGAATGAATCTTTGGGGAGATACCGCCATGTCCATGCGTGCGCTTTCTTGTTCTACTTTTGCCGCCATCCTGATGCTACCAGTCCTTGTCGTGCTAACTGGCTGCGGCGGGCAGCCCGCTTCATCCGCCCCGGCTAAGCCCGTCATCGGCGTGGCGCTGCTTACGCAGACCCATATCTTCTACCAGGACATGGTCGCCGCGATGGAGAAAGAAGCGGAGGTGCAGGGCTTCCAGTTGCGGTTGCAGTTTGCCGAATTCGATTCGCGTAAGCAGCACGACCAGATTGAGACCTTCATTGCGCAGGGAGTTTCCGCCCTGGTAGTTGCGCCAGCCGATTCGAGCGGCTTCGCCCCCATCATCGCCCAGGCGCGCGCGGCGAACATCCCTGTGTTCACGGCGGACATTGCCGCGCAAGATGCTGACGTGGTCAGCCACATCGCGTCGGACAATGTGCTGGGGGGAAAGCTGCTTGCGGAGTTCCTCGGCAAGGCCTTGCAGGGAAAAGGCGAGGTGGCGATTGTGGATCATCCCACGGTAACTTCGGTACAGGAGCGCACAAAGGGATTCGTTGAGGGCTTGGCGCAGTTTCCGAAGATTTCGGTTATACAACGTGTGCCGGGAGAAGGGCAGCGCGACCGCGCCATGCGGGTAACCCAGGACCTGTTGCAAGCGCACCCGAACTTGGCCGCCATATTTGGCATCAACGACGATTCCGCGCTGGGCGCGCTCGCCGCTGTAGAAGCAGCGGGATTGCAAGACAAGATCATCATTGTCGGGTTCGACGGCACCCCCGAAGCCCGCGACGCAATCAAGCAGGGCAAGGCCCTGAAGGCCGACACCGTGCAGTATCCCGACAAGATTGGCGCCACGACAATCCAGATGATTGCGAAGCAACTGAAGGGCGAGACCCTGCCCAAGGTCGTTCCCGTGGAAGTGGGACTCATTACGCAAGAATCGCTGGCCGCAGAATAGGCGCCGCATGTCCACCCCGTCCCCACGCGCCCAGGCGTTTCGTCGCCACCTGCTCACCTACGGTCCGCTGCTCACGGCGCTCGTGGTCGAGATCATCGTCTTTGAATTGATCGGGCAGCGCCAAGGGAATCCCGGCTTCGCGTCCTTCAACATCATGATGCTGGTGCTAAACCAGTCCGCCATATACGGTGTGATGGCCGTAGGCATGACCTTCATCATCATCACCGGCGGTATCGATCTATCCGTAGGCTCCGTGGTCGCCCTCAGCGGCGTGCTCTGCGCCATGGTGGTGCAGTGGGGTGTGGAACCTGTCTACCTCTGGCTGGTTGTGGGCTGGCTTGCGGCCATCGCCACCGGCATGGCATCCGGCGCCATCTCGGGGCTGTTCATCACCCGGCTCGCCATCCCTCCCTTCATCGTCACGCTGGCGCTCATGTCCTCGCTGCGGGGACTCGGCAACCTGCTCACCGACGGCAAGCCCATCTCCCCCCTGCCCGACGCCTACACCGCGCTGGGCCGCTACCAGATTGGCGGCGTGTTACCGGTGACCGTGGTCATCTTCGCCGTGGTGTTGGCGCTGGGCATCACGCTGCTCAACTACACCCGCTTTGGCCGCCACGTGCTCGCCATTGGCGGCAACGAAGAAACCGCACGCCTAAGCGGCATCCCCATTGCCCGCGTTCGTCTCGCCGTCTATGTATTCGCCGGGCTTCTCACCGGGATCGCCGGAATCATGCTGTCATCGAAGTTGGGTTCCGGCAGCCCCAAGGTGGGCGTGGCCGACGAGCTCGCCGTTATAGCCGCAGTGGTCATCGGCGGCACCAGCCTGTCCGGCGGACGCGGCTCGATACTTGGTACCTTCGTCGGGCTGATCGTCGTGTCCGTCCTGAACAGCGGCCTCACTTGGATCGGCGTGGAAACCTTCGGCCAGCAAGTCACCCTCGGCCTCGTCATCCTCGCCGCCGTTCTTCTCGATCGCATTAAGGACTTGAAGCGCTAAGCATCACGATGCTTGGGCGCGGGCGGGGGATTTTCCCCTGCCGTACGGGCAGCAGTTATACTTACCGCTCAACCGCATGAGGAATTGAAGCGCATGAACATTTGCATGGCCGGGGCCTGTGGCCGCATGGGGCAACGCATTTTGGAGATGGCCGCAGCGGGCGGCGTGACTGTGGCGGGCGCGGTGGACCTGCCCGCCAACGCGGGCAAGGTATTGCACTTTGGCGAAGAGTCTGGCAATCCGAGCGATGTCATCGTAACCGGCGACCTTGCCGAGGGGCTCGCGCAGGCGCAGGTGCTAATCGATTTTACTGCGCCGGGAGTGTGCGTGAAGAACGCCCATGTAGCGGCGGGGCTGGGTAAGGCGGTGGTGATTGGTACCACGGGATTGTCGGTAGAGCAGCAGGAGGAGCTGAAGGCGCTGGCGCAAGGCGTGCCGATTGTGTGGGCGCCGAACATGAGCATCGGCGTGAATCTGCTCTTCAAGCTGACGACTCAGGTGGCGGAGAAGCTGGGGCTGGATTACAACTGCGAGATTGTGGAGATACACCACAACCTGAAGAAGGACAGCCCAAGCGGCACGGCGGCGCGGCTGGCGGAAAACGCGGCGGCGGCGCTGG
>JBIKMR010000026.1:0-24448 GCA_044359155.1 Candidatus Hydrogenedentales bacterium
CCAAAGCAATGCAGTCGAAGGCCCCCAGCGTTTCCGCATGGGTGTGCAGGCACCAGTCCAGCGCCTGCCCCTTGCCGCGCAGGCTCGGGTCGTGCCGCTCGGTGACTACCGCCCCGGCGGCCCGCGCCTTGGCTGCCGTGTCGTCGGTGCAGTTGTCCGCAATCACGAATACCGTAAAGGCTTCGCGGGGGTAATCCATGGCCAACGCACCGCGCACGGTGTCTTCAATCTGGGTGGACTCGTTGTGCGCGGGGATGAGCAGGGCGAAGGTGGGGAGCTTCTCCCCCGGTCCGCCGCTGGGTTTGCGAAACAACCACGCGCCCAGCCCGAGCAGGCCAAGGTATCCGCACACCAGCACCAGATACACCGTGGGCGCGGCAAGCAGAATCCCCAACACCAGCCGCACCGCCTCAGGCATGGGCGGCCCCGGCATCGTCGGTGTGCCCGGTGTACTGCCGGAACAGCTTGTCCAGCAGTTTCGCCTCGGTGTCGGTGGTGTGCATCTTGCGCACCTGTTGCTGTGCGGCGATACCCATTTCGTCCAGCCGCTCGACGGGGGTGTCGTACATTTCTGCCATCGCCAGCGAGAGGCCACGAATGTCGCCGGGGGTTACCAGCCAGCCATCCACGCCTTCACGCACCAGTTCGGGAATGCCCATGATGCGCGTTGCCACCACCGGGCGGCGCATGGCCATGGCTTCCATTATGACCACGGGAAGCCCCTCGGCAAAGCTGCCCATGACCAGCGCGCGCGCACCAGCCAAATGCTCACGCACCAGCGCCTCGCTGGCGAAGCCGGTGATCATCACCTGCTGCGACAAGCCTAGACGCGCAATCTGCGCCTCGATTTCCGGGCGCATGTCGCCGTCTCCCACCAGCACCAGCCGCCGCAGCGGGTCGGCCTTGGCAACGGGGGCGTAGGCCTCGAGCAACACCGGCAATCCTTTTTGCGGCGCGAGCCGCCCCACGTATACCACTGTCTTGGTCTCGGGGTTGATAGGCTCGTCGCGGAACCAACGCGGCCCCACTGTGCAATGCACCACGTGAATCTTGTTCCACTCGGGGTACGCCGTCCACAGCTTCAACTGCGCGGCACAGAAATTGGTGATGGCCACCGTGAAGGTGCTGTCCGCCACCTTATCGCCCAAGCCAAAGGTGGCCGCCTCGTCGAACTCGTCCGGGCCGTGTACGGTCATGCTGAAATTGGGACCGCCGAAAGCCTTGAGCAGCCGCGCCACGGCGGCGGCATTCGTGCCGAAGTGCACGTGGACGTGCTCCAGCTTTTCCTCTTCCATGATTTCCAACAGGTAGGCGGCCTCGATCATGTAGGCCATGTGACGCTCCATGCCCCGGTCGCTTACTGCCGCCATCGCCAACATCAGGAAGAGCGCACGGAATGCCCCCATCGGGTGCTTGCACATGCTCCACAACCCAATGGCCCCGCAGCGCAGGGCATGGCGAATCCCGCGCCCCACGATGTGGCGGGTGTGCAGGAATTCTTCGCGGTCTTCGGGGTCGGCAATGGCCCCGCCGGGGCGGATGGCGAAACGCTCGATAGAGTAGCCCCGCGCCTCGAGCGCGCGGATCTCGCGCCGGATGAACGTGTGGCTCACGCTCGGGTATTGGTTGGTAAGGTAGGCAATCCTCGGGGCGGCTGCCTTATGTTCCGTATCCTGCTGCGCCATCAGTGCGCCTCCGTAAATCGATACACCGTGGCGCTCGCGGGCGGAGCCTTCAGGCTCTGGCCGGGCTTGTAGTCCTCGATAACCGTCTGGACTATCGTAACCTTTTCCTCGTCCTCGTTGTTGGACTCGGGCGTGTCACCCGCCAGTTTCAACGAAGTCACTGAAGAGGCGGAACTAAAGGGCAGCTCGATGGTTAAGGGCAGGGACCGCGTGGTGTGGCGGTTGATGACCAGCACATTCGCGGATGTCGTCCCTGCCGATTCATCCATGAACGCATAGGCATGCAAAAAGGGTACATCGTCCAGTTCGGGCACCGAGCCATTCTCGGGCTGGTCCCACGTGGGGCTGCCTTCCACCGACACGGCCACCATGTCCCCGGCAATCAGGCTGGTGTTCGCCAGGCGCAGCCCTTCCCACACGGGCCTCGCCCGCAGGGAACCGTCTGGCGTGCGGACCATGCTGCCCCACAAGCCCAGCCGTCCGTCGTGGTGGCGCTGGAAGGTGGTGAAGTAATTGATGGGCGAGGCGCCCATGTCGCGCATCAGGGCCATGGCTTGGTCGAGCACGGCCACACCCGCCCCGGCGCTGGGACAAATCTCGGAGGCTATCGACGCAGGCGCGCCGCCGCCGGTGATGTGGGTGTTCAGTTCATACACCGCAACCCGCGTGCCCTTGCCGTTGGCCTTCAGGTCCGCCAGCGTGCTGGTCCCACCGTCCAAGGCATAGGCTTCCACGTCCGCAAAAAGCGCCTGGTAGCGGCGCTCGGTGGAGACATAGTCGCTCAGTTCGTGCAGCAGGTAGGGCGCCACGCTCAACATGGTGTGGCCCTCGGATATCTTGTCCGACTCGCCGTTCCAGTGGTGGCCGTTGATGGCCCAGCCGCCGATGACCAGCTCGATACGTGACGCATCGAAATGCGGGTGCGCGCGCACGGCCTTGAGTATTGTGCGGCACAGCTCGCCGTACTTCTGCGGCGGCATCACGTAGTAGGGACGGAAAACGGGGTTCCACCACTCGTTGCCGATCTCGAGGTAGACCTTGTCGAAGCGTTCCACCCACGGCTGCTCGAAGCCATGCGCCGCGCGGCGCTGGCTGTATTCGTCGTGCCCTGCCGGGGAGCAGAGGTAGGAGATCAGGTTGTGCCAATCGTCGGGCGTGTTGGCGCTGCCCACCGTGACCCACGGCTGCGCCCCCACTTCCAGGCTCAGGCCCATCCACTCGTCGAGCACGGCGTCGGTGGAATTGAATCGCCCCAAGCTTTCGAGACTGGCAAAGGTCCACGATGCCTCGGTCGTGCTGGCCGCCGTGAAGTCGTCCACCAACCCCGCCAGGGACGACACGCCATAGAAGCGCAACGTACCGCAACGCGCCTCTTTCATGGCCTCGGCCATGGCGCGGTTAAAGCCGTGTTCAGATTTCAGGTCGCCGTCTTCCAGCCAGGCAGCGTCGATGTCCGCCGTCAACTCCGTGTCGGACTGCGTCTCGGCATTGATGACGATCTCGAACACCGCCGTCTCTTCAATGATTCGGGGATCGTTGGGCGTGGTGCAGGTGAAGGCATAGTCCTTGTACTCCGTGGTGAGCACGGTGTCGCCCGCCGCTTCCATGCCCATGGTGTTGCCCACATCGGGGTGGGGAATGCCGAAGTTACGCAGGGCCACGCCCAGTTCCATGCCGGGGGCGCTCGCCTTGGCCCGCACGTGGACGGTATACGTGTTGTCCGACACGCTGCGGATATAGTGCTTGATGCCCCCCCGCTTACGGCCTGCCCCTTCGGGGAAAGTGATGCGCACCGCCTGGTCGCGCTCGCTGTTTCCAGAAGGAACCAGCGACACCGTCACGCCGTCTTCCTCGATGGGACGAAAGTCGCCAATGCCTATCGTCCGCTCAACGTTCTTGTCCACTGGGTCCGGCACCGTGCGCGATGTCCAAGAGCCCCGCAGCCAGACGGCGTCGTTCTCTTCCAACGGCGCGCCCGATTGGCTGAGGGTGAACGCGCCCGTCTTCAGGTCGTGCCCGGTAATCTCGCCCTTCTCCCCCGCACGCGCGCCCGTTGCGATGCAATACTCGCCCCCCGCAAAGCTGGCCACGTAGTTCCGGTCCGGGTCGGAGCCGTCGAAGTAGGAATCCTTGAAGGAATCCGCCGTCGCCCCCGGCGCGGCCTGCGCCATCAACACCTGCCGCCCCTGCGAAAACCCGCCGTGGCCAAAGGCGTTGGCCACGTGCTGCTGGTCGCCGTAATAATAGGAAGCCCCCAGGTTGACACCCAGCCGCTGCGGCTTCGGGGTGACCACCTCGCGCGAGACGCGGACAATAGCGTCGGACTCTGCGGCCTGGGGTTGGGCGCAGCCGGATAGCGCAAGCAGCGCGCCTGCCAGGGTAAAGCGGGATAGGGAAATCATGGGGCGGGTCTGGTTCCTTAAAGACTTCGTGCAACTATACCGCATCTTTCGCCTGCTCGCATACCGCCCGGGCTGCGCAGTACAATTTGGGCCCATGTTGTACCTTTCCTCTAGCCACTCGAACACGTTCCGCGCCGTTGCCTTTGTGGCGGTGTGCCTGCTGGCGTGGCCTGCCGTGGCGCATACGGTGTTCCTGTTTGTGTCCATAGACGATGCGGGCAAGCTGCGCATTGAGTCGGGCTTTTCGGATGGTGGCACGGGCGGGGGATTGCCGGTGGAAGTGCGGCACGCGGAGACGGGGGCGGTGCTGGATTCTTTCCCCATGCCGGAGAGCGGCGTCGCCCAGCGTGAAGCGCCAAGCGTTCCCTATACCGTGACGCTGGACGCGGGCGAGGGGCACAAGGTGACTAAGCCCGGCCCGACCAAGGGCGAGGCTGCGCCTGCCAGGCCCGCGCTGGTGGATTGCCATTGGGGCGACACCAGCCAGATGCCCGCCGAGGCGCTGGAATCGCTGCGAAATGCCAAGGTAATCGTGGCGCATGAATGGCTTTACACCCGCATGAAGGACCTGTTCGACAACCAGACGGTGGTGCTGGTGGACGCGGACGTGTCGCTGGCCAACGCCGATGGGGCGAAGCCAGCGCAACTGCGCGACCGCGTGCGCCAGCGCCTGAAGGCGGCGGAAGACGCGGCGCAATCGGTAGCCGTGCTTTGTCCCACGCCCCCGGCGGAATGCCCGGACTGGGCGTGGCTGTTGGAGGAAGGACTGGCCGAGGTTTGGACCGCGCCGAAGGCCCAGCCTGCCGCCGCGTCCAGCGGGGTGCCCAGCCTGTGAGCGCGAACACCAAGCCCATGATTCAAGTCATCGCCCCTGCCACGGCGCGGCGCGAGACGCTGTATGTCGCCGTTTCCTGCGTGGCCATCGTGGTGCTGGCGGGATTCATCATCGGCGTGCGCGGCACGGTCGAGGCTTCCCAAGAACTGGCCGAATACCAGGTGAGCGCATACAGCGGGCTGAACCCTACGGAACAGGGGGTCTACAACGACCTGCTGGCAGCTTCGCTCGACATCGACCTATACCACGCCGACACCCTGCACTGGCCCAGCGTGTTGCAGTTGCAGGGGCAATACATCTCCCCCTTCGTGCGGGACCTTTCGTGGCAGCAGCGTGGCAAGCTGGACTGGCAGATGGACGTGCCCGACCTGGAGCAGCAGCACACGGTGGCCTATTACGCGCTGTCGCAGTCACCAGATTCGAGCGGCTCGTTCCTGTTGTGGATGACGCACAAGCACAACATGTCTGGCCCCGGTGCCGACGCGTTCCTGTCGCAGCGCGGCAAAAAGCCGGGCAACACCAGCGCGCCCGGCCCCGGCAACATGGCCACGCGCCCTGACCCGCTCACCGCCAACAACCTTGGCGGAGACCTGGGAATACCCGGCCTGCCGTCCCCCGGAGCAGCACTGCTGCCGCCGGGTGCGGCCCAAGGTCAGCCCAACATGGGCATGGCATTCAAACCGCAGGTGCGCATCTGGTATCACCCCGGCGCTTCGCCTGCTGCGCCTGACATTTATCTGGACGAACAACTGATCAAGGCGGGCTGGCGTGAAGTAATCGCACGCACCGGCACCGACGAAACCCAGCGCCTGCGCGGAACCCCTGCCCAATGAAACTGATTCCCCGTTCCCTTGTTGCCCTCGCGCTGCTGGCTGCCCTCGCCTATGGCCGACCTGCCCATGCCCACGGCTACGAGCTCCACGGCAGCGCGCCGTATCGCTTCGGCATATCCATGTACATTGCCCGCACCATGCGCGTGGGCGTCACCCTGCCGATCTACGAATGCTGGGCGCACCGCATCCTGGTCGACAAGGCGCACATCATCGTATTCAACCAAGCCGACCTTGAACCTGCGGATGATGCCGCATGGCAGGCCACGCTGGACAAGCTGAACGCCGTGGACCTGTTCATCGTTACCGAGAACCCCAAGCAGGAATACATCGAGGCGCTGCTGGAGAAGGCGGACATGATGTACCAGAAGCCGCTGATCTATGCGGACCTTGGGCTGCCGCCGCTGATGTCCGAGTTTGAAGACCCCTACCCCGAGCGAATGCCGCCCTTGCCCTACTTCAGCATGAACACCGCCGGGCAACTGATGTACGCCATGGCCAATGCCTGTATGCGCATGGACCCGTCGAACAACCTCGAGTTCCGCCGCAACTGGCAGGACTACACCACCCAGATGGAAATTGCCAAGCGGCGGATTCTGGAACAGAACACCCCGTGGCGCGAGATTGAAGTGCGCTGCGCCACCATGCGCGGCGGCCCCGAATACCTGATCGAGGAAACCGGCATGGTCATTTCCGGCGTGGTGCCGCCGCTGCCCGAAGGCCCCGTGGACATGGCCCAAGTGCCCGCCTTGGCCGAGGCCCTGAAGAAGGTGAAGGCGCAGGTGCTGGTAACCACCGAAGCCCTGTCCCCCGCCCTGCATGAAGCCCTTGAAAAAGAAGCCAACGTAATCGTCTGCGAACTCGAACCCGTAGGCATCGAATGCACAGACACCCGCGCATGGGACCGCGCGATAGAGAACAACTACCGCAAGCTACTGGAAACCAAAAACGAGATTTGGCAACGCACTAACGGGGCCGTCACCCCATGACCACCTCTTCTCCCATCCGTCTCATCGGTCGCATCCGTCCCATTCTTCTCTTCCTGCTGCTTCTCGCCCTGCCCACATTCGCGCAAGAACCCGCCCCAAAGAAGCTGCGCATCGGTGTTACGCTGGTGCCGTATTACTCCTTCGCCGCCAACATCGTGGGGGACCGCGCGGAAATGGTGCCGCTTATTGGCACGGCGTTCAACGTGCATGGCTACCAGCCCCAGGCCGAGGACATCAAGCAGGCGATGACGCTGGACGTGCTGATCGTCAATGGCATCGGGCACGACGAGTGGGCCTTCGAGATTCTCGGCGCGGCAGGCCGCAAGGACAAGGTCCCCATCATCTACGCGAACGAGGGCGTGGCGCTCTTCCCCGTGTCCGGCGCGAACGCCGCGATGCCCGTGCTCAACCCGCATACCTTCATCAGCATCGCCTCGTCGATACCGCAGATTTACAACATCTCGAATCGACTCGGAGAGATTGACCCGGCGAATGCGGACCATTACCGCGAAAGCGCTCGCGCCTATACCGCCCGCCTGCGGCAATTGAAGGCGAAGTACATGGCACGCCTTGAGGGAGTGGACGGGCTGGACTTCCGCTGTGCCACGGTGCATGGCGGATACGACTATCTATTGCACGAGTTCGGTCTGACCGTCACCGCAGTCATCGAACCCAACCACGGCATGAAACCCACCGCCACCCAACTGCGCGACACGATCGACAAGATCAAGTCCCTCGGCGTGGCAGTCATCTTCTCCGAGCTAGACTTCCCCGAGGATTTCGTCGAGGCCATCGAGTCCGCCACCAGCGTGAAGGTGCGCCACCTCTCGCACCTTACCGCCACCGAATACACCCCGCAAGCCTTCGAGCAAGGCATCGAGCGCAACATGGAAGCACTCACCAGCGCGCTGCTGGAAGCCAACACCACCCCAGCAACGCCTGCCCCGTAACGCCAAAATCACCTCACCCCATCGCCGCAAGCTGCTTCCCGATATACCCCTCCGCGCGCGCATTCTCCGCAACTGGATCGCACACCGCGTGTAGTGCTTCTTCGAGTTCGTTGAACTTCCCCGGCGCGGCGTCGCGCAGGTTGCGCAATTCTTCTGGGTCCTCATCCAGGTTAAACAACAGATGCGGCGCGTCGGCACACCAGATCAGCTTCCACGCGCCCTGCCGCACAAGGTAGCCACTGGCGCGCGTGCCGTGGCCGTGGTATTCGGTGAACATCACCCGGCTATCATCCTTGGGCGCAACCTGCTGCAACGGTGTACCGCACCATCCTTGCGGACGCTCCACCCCCGTGGCATGGAACAGGGTAGCGTTCACGTCGTGCAGGTCTACCGGGGTGGACACGCGCGCGCCCACGCCAATGCCCGGCCCCATGGCCACGCAGGGTACGCGGGCGCTGTCTTCATAGAGGCTGCTCTTCCACCACATGCCAAACTTGCCCAGCATTTCCCCATGGTCGCTGGTATAGATAAAGACCGTGTTGGCGGCAAGCCCCGTGCTGTCCAGCAAATCGATGAAGCACCCGGCCACGGAATCCACGTAGTCCACGCAGCCCAGATATCCGCGCCGCTGCCCGCGAATCTGTTCTTCCGACATCACGTGGGTCTCGAAATGGTTTCGTAAATCCACGGCATAAGGATGCTGCGCGCTCTCCGCGCCCGGCCCATGCTCGGGCAGCGTGGCGCCTGCCGCATATTTTTGCCAGAGTGCGGGCGTTACGTAATGCGGGAAGTGGGGCGCGCCTGTGTTCACCACCATGGTGAAGGGCTTGCCGATGGCTGGGGCGGATTTCTCCAGCCAGGCCAAGGCCTCCCCCACCACCGCGTTGTCTGCCGCCCAAGGGTCTCCCGCCACCGGACCATAGGCGGCAGCGCGCACCGCGCCATCGCCGGTGCGAATGGCCAAGGGCTTGCGACGAATGAACGTATCGCCCGGCGCGGGGCGGTCTTGCCCCAACAGCACGGTGCCGAATCCCGCATCCGCGACGTTACAATAGAAATCCGCCTTGCCCGCATGGACGGTATGCACGCCCGCCGCCCCGAGTGCCTGCGCATAGGTGGGGTGGGCGTGTCGAAACACGGATGCGTTACTGTATTGCTGGTGCTGGTGTACCCGCAGCCCGCTCAGGAAACTGCTGCGGCTGGGGGCGCACAGCGGGGACGGGCAATAGCAATGCTCAAACACCGTACCCCGCGCCATCATCCGCCGCAGGTTGGGAGTCTCCGCCAGCGCATGGTTTTCCAGTGCGCTGTATCGCGGGTTATGCTCATCAACAATCAGCACAACCACGTTGTAGCGGGGTGACTCCGCGCGGGCTGACTGCATGGCTCCTGCCGTGGCGACCGCCGATGCCGCCATGAATTCCCTGCGCGTCAACGGAAGGGGGTTCACGGCTGGGCGTCTGCCACAAGCTGCGAAATGAAGTAGAGTTTGCTGATCTCTGGCTCCTTGCGCTGGTCCGTAAACGCGCCGATGATCTTCCCCCCCGCCGTCACCGTGCGGCAGCCGCTTATTGAATACGTGTTATAGGTCGCCTCGGATTGCGCATGGTCCTTCCACGTCTCGCCGTTGTCCGTGCTACGCAGGCTCGTGATCTTCCCGCCGAAGCCGCTGGTATAAAAGAGTGTTTCGCCATCAGACGCGAACCACCCGTCCAGCCCCATCACCTCCAGCTTTTTCCCGCCGAACTTGGGCGACACGTCCACCTCCCGTTCCCCCGTCTGCGCGTTCAGCCGAAAATAGTTCTGCTTGGCGGGGGTGGACTGTGTGAGATAGGCGAAATGCAGCTTGTCCTTGTGTATCGCCATGCTGCTCAACCATGTGTGCGAGCTAAACTCATCATCCCGGGTCAACCGGTCTGTCGGCCCGGTGTCGTCAGATATCAACGGCGTCGCCAGCGCTTCCCCGGAAAACTTCTGCCACGAACCGCCCGCGTCAGGCGAGCGCAGGTAGTGGATATCCCAATAAAGATAGGCGTCGTTCTTCACCGTGGTATAGGCGAAATGCAGCACGCCGTCCGCACCCAACGCCAATAGCGGATACTGCTGCTGCGCATTCGGCCCAGGCACCAACACCAGCGAGCTTTGCTTCAACGTGCCGTCCAGCCCCGTGATCGCAAAGAAACCATTATGGCTCGCGTAATAAAGCAGCTTCCGGGACAGGTCAATCGCCATGCCGTATTTGCCCGCCGCACCATTGTCGATGCGGGTTATCACCGGCTCCTTGTATTCCTTCTCCGCAAGAAAGCGATACAGGTAGGCGTGCCCATCCTTAAAGTCCGGGCGCACCAAGTAGAGATTGTCCTCCGCGTCCGTCTCGATCACCGGCGGATTTGTCGCGCTCGTTTCCTCATGCAGCGTGGTCCAGGTCTGCCCCTCATCCACGCTCTGCACCAAGCGCCACTGCTGCGCGGTGTAGGCCTCGTTGCGCGTGCGAACGTATGCCATGAAATACCCATGCCCGTTCGACACCAGCTTCTGGTTGTGGCTCTGAAACGTGGCGTAGCCGATCACGTTGTCATCCACCAGCACAGGTGTGATCGGTTGCACCGCCCCCGCCGTTAAGGAAACCGTGCAAAATAAAAGTGCGGCAAGTTGTGTCTTCATGGGAATGCTCCTTAAGGCCACGCTATCCCCCCGCCTGCCCACTTGTCAACGCTACCGGTAGCAAGGCATCCGTCGCCTTGACGCTATCCAAGGTATTTGCTACCCTGTACCACGCCGTATGTATGGTTTCTAGCGCGCGGGCCCGCCACATTTTGTGGATGCGCGCGCCCGCCACGACTGCGGCAGCGGAAGGATTAGGGGAGGCTCGACGATATGCGTTGTCCATTTTGCGCCAACTTGCACCAAAAGGTCGTGGACTCCCGCACCTCGAAAGAGGGCGATGCCATCCGCCGTCGGCGCGAATGCCTGAACTGCGGGCGACGCTTCACCACCTACGAGCGCATCGAGGAAGTGCAGCAGATGTGCATCAAGAAGGACGGTCGCCGCGAACCCTTCGACCGCTGGAAGCTGAAGATGGGCCTGATGAAGGCCTGCGAAAAGCGCCCCGTTAGTCTCGACCAGGTTGAGTCCATCATCGATGAAGTGGAACGCGAGCTCTTCAACGCCGCCGACCATGAAGTAACCACCAACGCCATCGGCGAATCCGTGATGCGTAAACTCAAGCGCTTGGATGAAGTTGCTTATGTCCGGTTTGCGTCGGTTTATAGGCAGTTCAAAGATTTGAACGAGTTTATGTCAGAGCTGAAGGGAATGCTGAGTTAGCAGGAGCGGGGCGGTCAATCAGAACTTGAGACCAAGCCCGATAAACGGGCCAGACATTTCTGATTCATAGCGATAGTCTTGATCTCGATATTCAATATCGATATGCCGATACCCCATGGACAATGTGTGGCGCTCTGAAATTGCGTAATGCAGGGCTCCGCTTGCTTGCCAAGTCAAGTCGGAGCCAACCCCGAATCCCCCAATATCTGCCGCCACTTCCGCGCGCCAGCCTTCTTTCTTGCCCAGCTGGTGGCTCAAACGCCCCCCCACCAAAGGCTCGACCCATTCGAAGTTATCGTTGAAAGAACCCACGAGCGTTACGTCCACGTCGGAGTTCATCAGGAAATACCGCCCACCGGCGAAAACCTCGGCGAAGGTTGAATCATCGCCGTGGTGGTACATGATCGATCCCTCGAACATGGCCTGCCAAATGTCCGAGGTGTAGGGCAGCCCCAGTTCTTTCGCCTCGTCCTTAAGCCTTACGATGTGCCCGTCCATGTAGACGCCCCAACGCCCTTTGCGCGCCGTTGTCGTCCATAGGAAGCCATACTGGTATTGGTTCAGAAGCGCGTCAATAAAGCCCGTGGAATCGCTCCGGTCGTAGTCGGTCGTGGCTATGCGCACCTCATTCCCCAAGGCCCAAACGTAGGGCTGGAACTGTATTTGCCATGAATCCGCCTCCTCGGCGGCAACCGAACCAGCGCAGGACAGCATGAAAATCAAAAGTAGTTTTTTCATGCCCCGGATTCTACGTTTTCGCACACGAATCCTGCAAATAAGAACGCGCCCCGTGCCGGTTCAAACCAGCACGGGGCGCCATTGTTTTCAGCGGTTAAGCGATAAACTTCAGCAGCTTCTCGGCAATCTTGGCGACCACGTCAGGGTCTTTATAGCTGCCGCCCAGCAGGCGCTCACGCGCTGCCTCGACCTTTTCCGCCCGGATATCGTCCTGTGAACGGGTAAGCGCAACAATGCGCCCCACCTCGGCAGCCGCTTGGGCTTCCGAGCTGATGTTCACGCCATCGCCCGAGCTCGCGCCGGAAGATGACTTCGATGCACTACCCGACGCATCCGTGCGTTCAGTCTTACTGCTGGCTGTACGCTCGGACTTCGGCTCGGGAATCCCGCCAAGTCCATTTATACCAACCATTTGCGTTACTCCTACGACTCAGCATCCGTGCTTGTCGCTTATTCCATCAGTCGATCTATCGGCAATTGGGGCAGAAACTTTAGCGACTAACGGCGACCCGGTCGGCTGGGCGACTCTACTTCGGGCATGGTGCCGGCCCCTTCCATGCGGAAGAGGAGGCGCTCGATATCGCGTGCCAGTTCGGGCAGGGTGGCTCCGAAGGTTTTTGGGGCACCGCAGGTGGCGGCCATGCGGCGGAGGCCTTCTTCGTGGGCTGCCCCCATGGTAGCCATGGCGGGATCGTCCACGGTATGCACCAGCAGCCCCCGGTGCGGCAGGCTGTTGCGGCGAAACGAGGACGTAGTCACCAGCGCGGCGTCGCCCTCGAACTCGGTATAGAGGTCGCGGCACACCGCACCCAATTGGCTGACGGTCTCGATGAGCAGCGAGCGCCGGTCTGGCGGCAGGTAGAAGCGCATGAACTCAAAGGGATGCCCGGTGCTGTACAGGTCGCCAACGGACACATACCCCGCGCTCCGCACCATGGCTGCACACCGGTGCAGGGCCTCGACCGCCCGCTCGCGCTTGCCGTCGAAATCCATGCGGTCCACATCGGCCTCGTGATAGCGACGCCCCTCACCCTCGAAGAGCACGGCAGGCTTGTAGGGCACCGCCATCTTGCCGAAGATGCGGTCGAGTTCCTCGAAGTAGCCCTCGGCCTCGCGCATCTCGTCCTTCTGAACGGCAGCGGTGTCCCACTGGCTGGTGAAGCGCAATCGGAACAGGGCCACGGCCATCTCGATGCGGGATTCCAGACTTCCTTTGACCACCAAGCCATCAAGCGTGGGCAGGCCTTCTTCCACGTTGCCGGTCGAGAGCGAAATCTCGCAGGCTTGCTGGAACTCGGCCTCGCTGCGCACTTGCAGGGTAGCCTTCTTCCGCTGCACGGCGCGCGCCAGCTCGAGCGCTTCCGTCAACACGGCATTTGTCACCGGCGGGGCACTGGCCTCTATGTGCCAGCTTTCACCCACGCGCTTGCCGGTGTAGATCTGGCGCGCCACGGCATAGGTCTCGTCGCCGAACCAAATCGTAATCACTGCGCCCTCGGGCAGCGCCCGCAGCGCATATACAATAGTCTCGCGATCCTCGCCAAATTCGAGGAAATCACCTGGATACAACGGTGTGCGCGCCCCGCCCCCCTTGGGGGTCCAGTCGAGGGCGAAGGGAAAGTCGTCCAGTTTTGCGCCTGAGGGCAACTCGAAGCCCACCGCCGCCCCCACCATGTGGCTGCAAAACCAGCCCACCCGCACCAGCAGGTCCATGTCGTCCAGCAACAATTGCACCGGCCCGCCGTCCAGCGGCTCGGGCAAGCCCTTGGCCGAATGTTTCAATATATGGTCTAGGTCTTCTCGAAGCGCCCGCGCCTCGCCAATCTCATCCAGGTCTTCCTCGTCATCGCTGGCCGCCTGCTCCAGCCATTCCGCCCAGCCTTGGGTAATGTCCAGCGCCAACAGGAAACGGGGAAAGTTTCCCTCGGGTCGTTCCAGCTCGCCATCACTCACGTCGTCCCCCAGCAGAATCGCGTCGATCTCATCGGGGTCGTGCGGAATTTCGTACTCTTCAAGTGCGTCGAGTATCCCGTCCGTCACCCATTCCTGAAAGGCGTCGATAAATTCGCTGGGCTTTTCCTGGCGCAACTCCTCTACCACATCTTCCGGCACGGGCATTCCCAAACGAGCAGGCAGGGCAAGGAAGGCGTCCAGCCCAAACTGCTTTACCTCCTGCTTTGCCTGCCACGCGGGGGTGAAGAAAGATTCGTCCACGGCAACCGGTTTGCCCATCGGCTCGTCGGGTGGGGTGGGCATGTCAAAGTCCGGCTCGTCGTCCGCCTCGTCGTCCAGCAGCAAGCGGCCAAACTCGTAGCACATGGCAAAGGGCAGCTTGCCCTCACCCTGAAGGCGGAGCGTCCAGCACTGGTAATCGTGAAGCGAAGCCAGCATCGTCGTTCCGGGCAAAACATCCAGCGCCTCGAGCAATCTGTCCGCCTCAATCTCCCACGCGCTAATGACAAACCAAATCCAGCCATGCTCTTCGTGCGGCTCTACGCCACGAAGTTCCGGCACCGTGTCGAGTACGGACGTGAGGGAAATGTTGCGCGTGGCAAGTACTTGCATCGTAAGCGACATGGCGAATGTTCCATGGGGAAAGGTAATACTAAAAGCAGGGCGGTCAGTCTTCGTCCAGGTCGTCGTCGTCAACATCATCACCATCCTCGCCGGGGCCGAGGATGTTGGCTTCCTGCGCGGCCTCATCCATCACTTCTTCCGCCGCCAACACCGGGCACCCCACCCGCACGGCCAGTGCAATGCCATCGCTGGGGCGCGTGTCGATCTTTAGCACCTGCTCCACCTGCCCCTGCGCATTGCGCTGCTCCAGGTTCAGGTGCGCGTAGAAGGTGCCATGCTCCAGCCGGTATATCGTCACCGACTTCAGCTCCGCCCGCAGCCCAACCATCAGGTTTTGAATCAGGTCATGCGTCATCGGGCGAGGCAGGCTTTCCTGCATCAGCCCAATCTGTATGGCGTTCGCCTCATGCACGCCCACCACAATCGGCAGCACCCGGTTCTCATGGCGCATCAGCACCAGCGGGTTCTGCTGTTCCTCCGGCTGGCTCACGCCCAATACTTGCAACTCAACCATGAATAATGTCCGCCCTTGGAAATACTAAAGCAACCGAAGCGTGAAGGGATACCGATACGAGATGCCATCATTCGATCGGACCGCCCCGATGATGGTCATGATTAACGCATAAAGGCCAAGGAGAGGCAGCAGCAGGAAGCCGATGAACACAAGGCACAACAAGCCCGCAACGATAAACAGGAAGATTAATGTTATCTGAAAATTCAGGGACTCACGGCCTTGCTCATCCACAAAGGGATGAGTCTCCTTTTTTAGGAGCCAGACCACCAGCGGCCCGATGATGCTGCCAAAAGGGATAAGAAACCCTGCGAAGGCGGCAATATGGCACACCATCGCCCATGTGCGCGCGTCTTTGTCCGGCGTGGAAAACATCACGTCACCCTGATTCATGAGATGGTCCCCCTTATGGTGGGTTGATGATAGTGCATCGGCAAGGGGGTTGCAAAGGGGGCAGACATAGCCTCCCTAGCCTCTGCAAGAATAGTCCAGCAACGTGCATCTGGATTGCCCAATGTTTCATACTCTTGTGCAGCGGACAAGAGGAGACCCTGTCAGTGAGCATACGTGTGGCCATCGGCCCGTCGTCTTTCGGGGAAAGTTCCCCGGCCCCCCTCGAAATGTTGGCCCGTGCGGGCGTCGAGGTAAAGGAGAATCCCTTCAAGCGCAGGCTCACCGAGGCGGAGACCATCGAGCATCTGCGCGATGTGGACGGCCTGCTGGCAGGGCTCGAACCGCTGAACCGAAACGTCTTTTCCGCCACGGCTCCCCAGCTCAAGGCCGTGGCCCGCGTGGGCATTGGCGTGTCCAATGTGGACTTCAACGCAGCCGCCGAGTTCGGCGTCAAGGTGTCCTCCACCCCCGAAGCCCCAGCAGAAGCCGTGGCCGAAATGACCCTCACCACGCTGCTCAACCTGTTGCACAAGCTCATCCCCATCAACGCGGCCATGCACGAGCAACGCTGGGAGAAGACCATCGCCCGATCCCTCGCAGGCACAACCGTGCTCGTCATCGGCCACGGGCGCATTGGTGCCCGCGTGGCCAAGCTGCTCGACGCCTTCGGAGCGCAGGTGCTGGTGAACGACTCCGCCGCTGAGCCCGCCTCCCTGCCCGCAGGGTATCGCGCTGTGTCCCTCGCAGAAGGCCTCCCCCTAGCCGACGTAATCACCCTGCACGCCGGGGGCGACCAGCCCATCCTCGACCGCCCGCAGTTCGACCTCATGCGCAAAGGAACACTCCTGCTCAATTCCGCGCGCGGCGAGCTTGTGGTGCAAAGCGCGCTCATCGTCGCTCTCGAAAACGGCAAGATTGGCGGTGGTTGGTTCGACGCATTCTGGGAAGAACCCTACACCGGCAAACTCTGCGACTATCCGCAGATGTTACTCACCCCCCATGCCGCCACCTACACCGAACGCTGCCGTCTATCCATGGAAACCCAAGCCGTCGAAAACCTCCTGCGCGATCTGGGCGTTCCTATTCCGTAGAGGTTTTACCGCGTACTCCGCCCCGAACAGGACAGCGCATCACGCCGCCCCTGTCTGCTATCGTTTCCCGCTGGCATGGGCCATGGGGAGACAGCGGCATGATTGGTATAGGTATTTCCGCAGCGCTGATTTTGGCGGCTGCTTCAGCAAGCGAACCGGGCACGCCCAAGACAGAAGAGCACGGGCTTAACTTCACCACCCCGGCGACCACGTGGGACGAGGCATTCCCGCTGGGCAATGGCACGCTGGGTGCCTTGGTGTGGGGAGACGGCGCTCCACTGAAAATAAGCCTGGACCACACCGGCCTGTGGGACCTGCGCCCCGTGCCCGAATTCCACGAACCCGAATACACTTGGGAAACCATGCAGGCGTGGGAGAAGGAAGGAAAGTTCGACGACCTGAAGCGGGTCTATGAAGACCCCTACAATCGCCCCGGCCCCACCAAGATTCCCGCTGGCCGCATCGAGCTGGACGTGGCCGCCCCCGGGTTTGAATCTGCCACGCTGGACATTGGCACCGCCACGGCCACTGTAAACCTTGGGCCGGGGGTTACAACCGAGGTGTGGGTACACGCCACCGAACCCGTGGGCATTATCACCGTGCGCGGTGCGGAAAGCGTGACCCCGCGCCTGGTAGCCCCCCGCTTTGGTGGCAAACAGAAAACCGACACGGCACCCGCCATCAGCGCGGGCGAGCTGGCCAACCTAGGCTACCCCGGCCCCGTGGAAACCTCTGGCGAAGGCTGGCAGGCTTACGAGCAAGAAGGGTTTGCAGGCTTCCGCTTCGCCGTATACATCGCATGGGCACAACAGCCCGACGGCGCATGGCGCGCGGCATGGTCCGTGGCCACCCTGCGCGATGGCGACGACCCGCTCGGTGCCGCGCGCTCGCGCGTGTCCCGCGCGCTGGGCCCTGTGTATACCGATATCGAAAAAGCCCACCACACCTGGTGGGATCAGTATTGGCGCAAGGGCTGGGTAGACCTGCCCGACGCCACCATCGAGCGGCAGTGGTACCTGGACATGTACAAGTTTGGCGCAGCCGTGCGCGAAGGCGCGCCGCCCGTAACCCTGCAAGGCCCGTGGACCGCAGACGACGGCAAGCTGCCCCCGTGGAAGGGCGACTATCACCACGACCTGAACACCGAGTTGAGCTATTGGCCCGCCTACACCGGCGCACGCCTGAACGATGGCCGTAACTTCCTCGACTGGCTTTGGGAAACCAAGGCCAATTGCGAAGGCTGGACCAAGCGCTTCTACAACATGCCCGGCTTGAACGTGCCAATGACTGCCGACCTGCTAAATAACCAGATAGGCGGCTGGCGGCAATACACCCACTCCGCCACCACCAGCGCTTGGCTGGCCCACCACTTCTACCTGCACTGGCGCTACACCATGGACGCCGAGTTCCTCGAACAGCGCGCCTACCCCTACTATGCCGCAGTCGCCACCTTCCTCGAAGCCGTCACCAGCGCGCTTGACGCCAACGGCAAGCGCACCCTGCCGCTCAGTTCGTCCCCCGAGATGAACGACAACAAGCCCGAGGCCTGGTTCCCCACCATTACCAACTACGACAACGCCCTCATCCAGTCCGCATTCTTCCGCGCGGCAGAGCTGGCCCGCATGTTGGGCAAGACCGAAGAGGCAGACCGTTGGGCCAAGGCTCTGGAAGAAATGCCACAGCTGTCCTTCGGCAAGGGCGGCGTGCTCACCGTGGCGGGAGACAAGCCCCTCGCCGAATCCCACCGCCACCTCTCCCATCTGATGGCCATCTACCCCCTTGGCCTCATTAGCGTCACCGACAACGAACAGGCCGCCGAGATTGTCCGCGCCAACCTGGCCCAGCTTAAGCAGCTCGGCAGCAGCCAGTGGACCGGCTACTCCTTTGCCTGGCATGCTGCCATCGCCGCGCGTGGGCGAGACGGCGCCACCGCTGCCGAGGCGCTCCGCATTTTCTCCGAGGCCTTCTGCCTGCGCAACAGCTTCCACGCCAATGGCGACCAGTCCGGCAAGGGATACAGCAACTTCACCTACCGCCCCTTCACGCTTGAGGGCAACTTCGCCGCAGCCGGGGCCACCATGGAAATGCTCCTGCAAAGCCACGCGGGCGTGGTGGAAATCTTCCCCGCCGTCCCCAACACCTGGCCCCGAGCCGCATTCCACTTCCTCCGCGCCCAAGGTGCCTTCGTCGTCTCCGCCGAATTCGCTGATGGCGCAGTCACCAAAGTGGAAATCGCCGCCCTCACCACCGGCCCCTGCCGCGTGAGAATCCCCGGCATCGCCAGCACACACGTGCAAGAAATGAAACGCGGCGACGTGCTCATTTACGAGAATGGGACATACCAGTACCACGCAAAGTAGTAGGCCCCTGCCCGCCGCAAGCTAGAACCGTCCACTTAAATATACCGTCATTCCTGCAAAGGCAGGAATCCAGTTCCGCTGTCGCCTGCGGGCGTACTTCGCCCGTGCGACAACGCTTTCTCACCTGCCCGTTAGCTTGATCTGCCCTAACGAATTTCTAACCCGATGCGCATTGAAGCTGAAAGTGAAGAATACTATACTTGGGAAAGCCAACTCGGACACAACCGGTTGAGGGCACGCTATGCTGGACGCACAAGTACTGGTACTGAACAAGTCTTGGATCGCCGTCAATGTCACCACGCTGCGGCGCGCGCTGATTCTTTTGTTTAACGACCAAGCCCGCGTGGTCCACCCGGAAGACTATTCCCTCTACGACTTCGACAACTGGTGCGGCCTCTCCAAAATGGAGAATGCCTTCTCCACCTCGGGCCGCTACATCAACACACCCAGCATGAGGCTGCGCCTGCCCGAGGTGATTGTGCTCACCGCCTTCAACCGCTTCGTGAAGCGCGAAGTGCGCCTGTCGCGCAAGAACATCTTCGAGCGCGACCAGTGTACCTGCCAATACTGCGCCAAGAAATTCTCGAAGTCCGACTTCACCATCGACCACGTCATGCCCCGCAGCCGGGGCGGGCGCGACACATGGGAAAACCTCGTGCTCGCCTGCGTGCGCTGCAACATCAAGAAGGGCAACCGCACCCCCCTCGAGGCCCACATGCCCCTGCTCAAAGAACCCGCCAAGCCCAAATGGCTCCCCAAGTTCGGCACCCCCCTGCCACGCGAGTCCATAGAGACATGGCAACGCTTCGTAGACCTCGCCTACTGGAACACCCAGATCGGCGATTAGTTTGGGGTGGTGCTGGGTGCTTGCGGCGTTACGACAATGCGAACATCCCCCTCGGTCTCGCTTGCGCGATACCTGCCCCCATGGGAGCGCAGCGCTACCGCGCTGCCGACCACGCAGCACCAGACCAGTATCACATTGTGGCGGGGTTCCGACCGACTTGTCCTCCAAAGCTTTAGCGAAGGAGGGAGGTCTCCTCTGGTCCCCTCGCCCCCTAGCAGGGGGAGAGGGCTAGGGTGAGGGGGTTTTACCCGCAGCATCTACCAAAACTTTACACACCCATGCTGCGTACTCCGCAGCGCGGTAGCGCTGCGCTCCCAGCCCCCCTATTCCACCGCAAATTCAATTCGGGGCCGTCCCCAAATTTTCATGCTAGGGGAATTTGTATGCCCGCAATCTTTCCAAGTATGGAGGTTGCGGTTCCGACGTTTGCATTATGTCGTGACCTGCTAGAATTCTAGAGGCCACCTCGCGGCCATTATCCTTGACAAACAAGTATGTGACAAGCTGTGCCTCAAGATCGTACTTAAGCATCTGATTAAAAGAATGCAATTCAGAACCATGATCTCGAGATAGCTGAACATATCTATCAAATACCGGCCGCATGTAGGCGTCATCCTGAAGCAGAATTAGACCGCGCAAGGCTCCAAACAACATCGGGCTTGTCAGTCCATGCTTGCCAACAATAGCCATGTCCCGCGCGTGCAAACTACGATCACCAGATATGGGCCATTCCAAAACAAAATCCCTCAAATATGGACCACCCACATCAGAAGGCAGCCAGCCTAGATACTGCAAACAACCGGCGCGGGAACAAATGCCTGACACGTCGTCACCACCCCAAGCTATCTCGTGCTCAAAATGTTTCAAAATCGTTTCGTACGCCTCTGAAGGCTCTGCCAAATTAGCAATCGCAAAGAGCAGCATATTCCAGTTGCTCATGAAAGACTTTCTTGTCAAGAGTGCTTGCATCTCCGGAACCTGTACACGAGTAAGATCAGCAGGTAATGCGGAGGGATGGTATGGAAATTCTCCGAGCGACAAGTATTGCTGGACGTTCGGAGAAACATTACTTACTCTCGACTCTACTTTCTTATGAGCTGCCTCCGTTTGTGACTGGCTTCTACCCTGCGGTGTGTTGCTTGCCCCCCCATTCGGCGCTGGCTTCGGCTCTTGTAACGGCTGTGTCACCGCACCAATCTTCAGAGGGAACGCAAAGTTACCTCCGATGAATATCAACAGAGTGAGACATGCGACACTTAATGTAGCTAGGGGAGTATACAGGAACGGACCGCCTATTCTTTTCATTATTCTATCCCCCTGTTGGGCAACATATCCTCTGGTCGCCCCACTCCCTGGCAGGTGCTTGTCAACGCCCTACTCCACCGTCACGCTTTTGGCCAGGTTGCGCGGCTGGTCCACGTCGCGCCCCAAGGTCACGGCGATGTGGTAGGCCAACAATTGCAGCGGCAGCGCCACCAGCAAGGGACTCAGCCAATAGGGGCACGCGGGTATCCGCAGGATATCGTCGCTGTGCGATTCAATATCGTGGTCGCCCTCGCTGGCAATGGCCAGGATGATCCCCTTGCGCGCGCGGATCTCCTCGATGTTCGACAGCACCTTCGCATAGACCGGCCCCTGCACGGCAATGCTCACCACGGGGATGCGGTCCGTCACCAGCGCTATCGGCCCGTGCTTCATCTCGCCAGCGGCGTAGCCCTCCACGTGGATATATGAAATCTCCTTCAGCTTCAGCGCCCCCTCAAGCGCGCTGGGATAGTTGTATCCGCGCCCGATGAACATGGCATTGCTGGACTGGTAATAGCGCGGCAGCCCGGCAATCTCCTCGATGCGCTCCGCGTTGCGCAATATGGCGGACATAAGCATCGGCACTTCGCGCAATTCATCCAGCCGCGCCGTCCTGTCGCCAGGCGATAGCGTCCCACGCATTCCGCCCAGGTGCAGGGCAAACAGCGCCAGCGCCGTAATCTGCGCGGTGTAGGCCTTGGTCGATGCCACGCCAATCTCTGGCCCCGCCAACAGGTGTATCGCCGCCAGTGATTCGCGGTCGATGGTGGACCCTGCCACGTTCACCACACTCATCACCTGAGCGCCCGTGCCCCGCGCCAGCCGCAGTGCCTCGAGCGTGTCCGCCGTTTCACCCGACTGGCTCACCCCGATGACCAACGTGTGCGCATCCACCACGGGGTTGGCATAGCGAAACTCGGACGCCAGCGCCAGCTCCACCGGCACGCGCGCGAACTCTTCAATCAGGTACTTTCCCACCAACCCCGCGTGCCACGCCGTGCCGCAGGCCACGATGATAATCCGCCGCACGCCATCCAGCTTCAGGTCGCCCGCGTCGACCCCGGCCAACGCGGTGGCCGCGCCGTCCTCGGTGGTATACGCCGCCAGCAAACGCCGAATCACTTCCGGTTGCTGGTGTATCTCCTTCAGCATGAAATGCGCGTGGCCGTCTTTCTCGGTCTGTGCCCTGTCCATCGCCACGGAATGAAAGCGCGCATCGACAAGCGAACCATCGTGAGCAACAATTTGGCAGGCTTCCGCCGTCAACTTGCAGACCTGCCCCTCGTCCAGATAGGAAGCCCTGTCCGTAAAGGGAATGAACGCCAGCACGTCGCTGCCGAGGTAATGCGCCGCGTCGCCCTGCCCCATCACCAGCGGGCTGCCATGCCGCGCCCCGATGATCACGCCCGGCTCCCGGCTACTGGTCACGGCAAGCGCATAGCTTCCCTCCAGCCTGGGTAACACCACGCGCACCGCCGCCAGCAAATCCCCCGCATACGCGAGCGCCACCAAATGCACAATCACTTCCGTGTCCGTGTCGCTATGGAACGCCACCCCGCCTGCCGTCAGCTCTGCCCGCAGGGCTTGGTAGTTTTCGATGATGCCGTTATGCACCACGGCGAACTGGCCCGTGCCGTCCAGGTGCGGGTGGGCATTGCGCTCGGTGGGAGCGCCATGCGTGGCCCAGCGGGTGTGGCCAATGCCGCAGGTGCCTTGGGTGCCCAATGCTTCCGTAGCAGCGCGAAGCGCCGCCAGCTTGCCGGGTCGTCGCACGCAATGCAGCCCGCCCGAATCGGCCACTGCAATGCCCGAAGAATCGTAGCCCCGGTATTCCAGGCGCGACAGCCCTTCCAATAGCACGGGCAACGCCGGGCTTTCTCCTGTAAATCCGACGATGCCGCACATTGGGTACTGCCCTCCTATCCGCCGAAGCGGACCTTTCGGGAACGTTCCGCCAGCCACTTGCATTGAAAGGCCAGCCGCTCGATCCATTGGGCTGCGGTGTATCCCGCAATCTGGCCACCCGCCTGGAGCGATTGATACGACACCGTGGCCACGTGCTTCACGCCCACGGCATAGAACACCGCCACCTCTTCCGCCCACGACAAGCTGCGGTACTTCTGGTAGGTGTCCAGCAAGATGTTCAGGCGCAGGTCAAGACGCTCGGCGTCCATAGACGTGCGCACGCACAGGTTCGATATGCCATAGGCGATGTCTTCAAGGTAGCAGCCATCCCCCGCAAACTCGAGGTCCACCACCGCCTTCAATTCGTCGCCAAGGAACAGGAGGTTGCCACCGTGCCAATCGCCGTGGATGAGGCCCGTCTCAAACTCCGAGCGCTTCGCCTCGCTCAATGCCATGCCGGCTTCTTGTAGAAACCGACCGATGTCGTTGCACTGGTGCTCGATATCTTTTCCCGGCGCCTGCGTTGCAGCTACGACATAGAGCTTCTTGAAAAGGTCGCGCGGAGCCTCGCTGAAGCGCCACTTCTGCGCATCGCGCGGGGGGCAGCGATAGTCGCGGCACACGTGGTGCAACTGGCCCAGCGCCTGCGCCGAGGCTTTCAGCGTAACCGCGTTCAGCGGCATCGGCCCCGCTTCCACAAAGTGCTGCAACTCCATCGCCCACGTATCCAGCTCGACAATGCCGGTGCCGTTCTTGGACATCTGGATGCGGGCCACCGGCACGCCTTTCGACAACAGGAAGTTACTCAGTCGGTGCTGGAAGCGCAGGCTATCCAGCACCACCGTGTCGCGCTTATACGTTTTCACCAGGAACTTGCCCGCACTCGTCATCACCGTAAGCTTGCGGTGCCTGCGCTGGTGCGCAGCGGGCAGTTGCTCGGGCAATTGGATCTCGCCAAGGTCATACGATTGCCGTATCACCTCCCGCATGATCTCGAGTCCGCCCAGCTTGACCGTCATGTGCGCAGCGTTCCTATCGGGTCCCGGGTGCCTACGGCGTTTGCAGTGTCTTCTCTGATTCCAGATTAGCCTTCACTTCGTCCAGCGTGTTCCAGGTGGACTTGAATTTACGCTTCGAGTACAACTCGCGCGCTTGATCCACATGGTGCGGCGAGGCCGGGTCGGCGCTCTGTCCCCACTGCGTGCAGGTGTACGACTCGATCCCGTCCGTGTGCATGAACATCAGCATGGCCGCCAGCGAACCCGAATTGGCCACATATTGCCCGGAGCCCTTCGGCTCCTCCTCAAACTCGACCGCGCGCACGGTTTCGGTCTTGCTGTCGCCGCGACCAAACTCGCTGCCGTCCGTAGGGAAATACTGCCCGCTGCGGCCCACCTTGAAGAGGTCGCCCCAGGTCACGCTATGCACGTCGTGCTTCTCCGCAATCTGGTCCACCGCTTCTTTGAACAATTGCAGCAACGTGTCCTGCTCGGCCTCGGTCAGCTTGCCGCCGGTGGATATCTTGTCACTGTCTATCTTGCCCTCGGCATGAATGCGCAACTGCCGCATAAACACAGGCGCGCGCTGCTCCTGGTTGTATTGCGAATTCCACGACATCGTCGTCACCGCCGCGTCGATAAACTTCGGCTCGTTCATAAAGGGCTTGCCGCGCTCATTCACCGCGCGCACCAGCTCTGCCAGCC
>JBIKMR010000222.1:0-7363 GCA_044359155.1 Candidatus Hydrogenedentales bacterium
GAGGTGCGCGCGTCCAACGCTGTTGCCCGAAGCCTCTATGCGCGTAACGACTTCCACGAGGTAGGCGTGCGCAAGGGATACTACGCGCGGTCCGGCGAGGACGCTGTCGTCATGGTGAAATACCTTGAATGAGCCGCCCCCCCTCTCGCCACTGGAAGACGGAGACGCCACCTTGCCGGGCAGTGCCCCCCCCCTGCCGGATAGTGAAGCGCCATTTCAAGACGATGGCTTGGGGTTTACCCCCGGCCCCATGACGGTAATGGCCCCCGGCATGGCGACGCCCCCCAACAGAATGCCCGGTGCCCCTTCCATTCCCGCAGCAAAGCTGGATGCCGCCTCCGCCATGATACTGGGCACCGTGCCCATGGGTGGCGCAGGCACTGGCTGCATCGAGGTTGCCGCAGACGGGCGCTTCCGCCAGCTCTCCATCAACAACAACCGCAATCCATCGCAGTGGATTTCTGCATCGCCCAATACCTTTCTCGCGGTGCGCGTCGCCTACGAAGGCGAGCCTCCCATCGGCTATATTCTTCAGCGAGATTCCCGCAGCCAGAACACCGGGCTGGTGCCCTTGTCCCGGATACCCAAGGAAGCCTTCAACAGCCGGGGCATCTTCCCGCTGCTGCACTTCTTCGCCCATGCGGAGTCCCTCCCATTTGGCGCAGTGTGGATGCTCTTCGCCCCGGTCATCCCCTTCGACGTGGAAGCCTCCGTGCTACCCATGCTGCTGTCCCGCGTGGTGATGCGCAACCGCTCAAAGAAACCCGCCACAGTTTCGGTGATGTTCCACCTCGAGCACCTCTGTGGTCGCCAGGGCGAGGACCCGCTGATTCCTCGCCCGGTCTCTGCGCGACACATTGAAGAAGAAGACGCCCCCCCACCCAAGCCCGGGGAACCGACGCCGCACAATTCGCTGCTCTTCGAAAGCGGCGCAAGCGCCAAGGAATGGCGCGATTGCGATGGCGAACAATGCATCACCGTGCGTGGCAGGGGCGAAGGCATCGTGTCCGTGGGTGCGTACAACGCAACGAACATGGACCGCTGCCTCGAGTTCTGGGACCACTTCATGGCGCGCGGCGATTTGCCCACCGGTCTGGTGGGCGGCGCTGCAGAGTATGGCGCGGTATGCTGGCGATTCACCCTGCAAAGCAAAGAAGAACGCCAGACCGATTTCGTGTGGACCTGGAACTGCCCCGACTTTCACGCGCACGATGGCGAGTCGATGGGTAATGGCTATTCCTGCCTGATGGAAGACGCCGTGGCCACAGCGCGGCGCGGCCTCAAGCACGGCAAGTATTACCACGATTCCGTGCTCGACTGGCAGCAGCGCCTGCATACCTCGACCCTGCCCCGCTGGCTGGTGAAGGAATTGATTAACAGCGCGCGTGTGTTTACCCGCAATGGCCTTTACTCGGATGACGCGCGCTTCGGGATGCAGGCCAGCCCGCTCGACCTGCGGGTCGGCGACGTGGCCACGCGCCTGTATTCCAGCTTTGGCACCCTACTGTTCCTGCCACGCTTCGAAGAGGAGGAACTCTCCCTCGCCTGCCGCGCGCGCGATCCCCGCAACCCAACAAAGCTCTGCCATTCGCTGGGCATAGGGTCGCTGCACCATCCGCAGGCGGAACTGGACGAGGCAGGCCAGATGCTGCTGGCGGCAAACCTCGCCATATCGGCCTACCGAAACTATCTGCTGACCGGCAGCCTGGTCCACGCGCGCAAGCGCTTCTCCACGCTGCATGACTCGATACAGTCCGCCATAGCGCTGGATTACGACAACGATGGATTTCCCGAGGGCGGGGCCGAACATGCAGCCCTGCACCTAAATGCATCTAGCTGCGGGTTGTGGATGCTTGGGCTGCGCTGCTATGCGCTGCTAGCCTACGATCGCGATGCACGCCTGGACGCCGAGCACGCCGAGAAGATGTACAGCCGGGCGCAGGGCGCCTTTGAAAGCTATTTCTGGAACGCCGCTCAAGGCACCTATTGCCTGTGGCGCGAAGGCCACCAGCCCGATGATGAATCCGCAGCGGAACTCCGCTTTCACTTGGGACAAATGGCGGGAGAATGGCAGGCCGGCCTGCTGGGGCTAGGCCCGCTGCACCCCACCGAGCACATCGCCAAGACCCTGCACCACCTGGCAGCCCGGCTGGACGACGATGTTTCCACCATGAGCCCCAATCTATTTGCCGACCCCGATGGCGTGAACAGGGCGATGGCGCACGCGGGAAGTCTGCTGGTGCATCGAGACCGCGTGACCGTGGGGTTGAAGCTCATCGAACGGATGCTGTCTCGGTGCGAACGCGTGCATGGGGCTGGACGGCGCCAGCGCACCAGTTCGCTCGCCGTGTGGCACGTTTTCCAGGCCATCCACGGCGTTACACTGAACATGGCGCGGCAGCAACTGCGGGTACTCCCCCATTTGCCGCCCGAGGTGCAATACCTCAGCACGCCGGTATTCACCCCGGCGGGTTTGTGCTGGCTGAAATACCACAGCGACCCCGGCCCCCCGTTCCGCCAGCGCATCCATGTGTCCTTCGACAGTCCCACCAACATCGCCTCGATACTGGTGCGCCTGCCGCTGAAGGCCGCGAAGATGTCGGTGGTGTGCGAGATGCCGGACGGAAAGGTTCCCTGTAAGACCGACGTGATGCCTGGAGAGCAGCATCGCCTTGGCCTCATCACCCTTGAGCGCGCGCTCTACGCGGGCAGCGCTTTCAGTCTGGACATCACGGCAGAATGAACCACACATGAAAATCATCGGCCTGACCGGCGGCACGGGTAGTGGCAAATCCACGGCGGCCCGACGTTTCGAGGAACACGGCATTCCCGTGGTGGACGCTGACAGGATCGGCCACGAACTGCTGGCCCCCGGCGGCGCAGGCATGCAGCCAGTGCTTGATGCCTTCGGGGACGGCATACTGACATCCGGTATAATTGATCGAGCCAAGTTGGGCGCATTGGTTTTTAACGACCCGGCCCGGCTGGAACAATTGAATGGCTTGGTGCATCCGCTGTTGTTTGCCGAAATCGCCCGGCGCATACAGCAATGCGCCGCGCAGGACAGCCCCGCCGTGGTGATCGACGCCGCCTTGCTGGGCGAGCGCGGCGAGAAGGAGCCTTGGCTGGATGCGCTGATTCTCGTCTCCGCCCCCGAGGAAGTGCGCGTGCAGCGGCTGGTGCAGGGGCGCGACACACCCCAAGACGTGGCGTGGCAACGAGTGCGCGCGCAATCGGACCCTGAGCGCAAACGCGCTTACAGCACATGGGTGGTGGACAACGGCGGCTCGCTGGAACACCTGCTGGCGCAGGTGGACGCGATAGCGGAGGAGCTACGTGGAACTCGAGGAACAGGGTGACCTGAGACGCTGCGACGAATGCGGCAAACTGTTCCGGGGAACCCCGGAGCGGAAGGTCTGCCTTGCGTGTTCTGGCGAAGCCGTCGAGCCCGAGGAGGCCATTCCTGTAATGGACGATCCCCTTGCGCCCGCGAGCAACAAACGCTTGGCCGCATTGATGGCTCTCTACGATGCGCAGTCCGAAGGCGTGCACAGCGGCCTGATACCCGCCGGATATGGCGAACTGATCAACCCATCGCTTGCTTCGGAAGCCCCCTTCGAGACCGAGGGTGAATGCGGCGTATGTGGCAAGCCTCGACTCAAGGGTTCTGACCTGTGCCTCGATTGCCAGGCCCGACTCTACAACAACATCGGTGACGCCGCACGCGACATGCAGGCCCGCATCGACCACAAGCCCCCCCCCGCCGATCCCTCCACCGGCGTGCGCGGTCGCCTATCCGCCCTCGAAACCGAACACGAACCTGCCTACAACATGCGCGTAAACCCCCGCCCCTTGGGCCGCATCCGCCCGCAATAAAGCCGGGACCTGGGAGCACAGCGCTTGTACGCCTCAGGCGTGGCTACTGCGCTGCCTGAGCAGGCAGCATACGCATTACCCCGTCGATAGGATTTAAAACTCGCGCACTCTGCGTCGCCCCTCCACTTACCTCACTCGCAGCGATGCAGGCGCTAGATATCAATAAAAAGCACAATGCCCCGGGGCCGAGGCCCCGGGGCATTGAATGGCTTGAGCTAAAGCTTAGTTGAACAGGCCAATCAGGTTGGCCACGGGACGGGTGACGGGCTGTTCGCCGCCAGTGCCGCCCACCGGGTAGCGCAGGAACGACACGTGACCGTCAAGGTACAGCACGTTGCAACCACCGGGGATATGGTTGAACAGGTCGATCTGGCCGCCGTTGCCAAGCTGGTCGAGCATGATGAAGATCTCGCTCTGGGCCTTGGCAGAAGCAGACGGGTTGTTGATGTCGGTGATCAGGAAGCGCTCGATGCCTTCACGCAGGCGGTAAAGGGTATCGCCGCCGCCGTTGCCGTAGTTGCCGAAGCCGTTCGAGGCTTCATTCAGGAAGTTGAAGGAAGCTTCGCCAAACTGGCCCACATCGCCGTCAACCGTCGCGCTGACCACGCCCGCGTCAAGAATGCCGCTGCCCGCGATCACGGGAAGCTGGCCAACCGCAAGCGCCAACTGGCAGGGAATCAGCTCGCCGCTGCCAAGGATGGCGGTAAGCTCCGGGCCGCTGAACACGGCAGAGAGCAAGCTGGCAAGCGTGCCGGGAAGGCTGCTGGCCGGAATAGCATCGGGACCGAGCGGACCGGCACCGTCGGTGTCGGTGTCTTCATCGGTCAGCTTGTCGAAGGCCCAGCCGAAGTAGGCGTAGCTGGCGTCCACGCGGTCAAGTGCGTCTTCACCAAAGCTGGCGAAGTCACCAAAGGTGCGCTCCTGGCTGTCTCCATCGTTGTCGCTGTCATCAATGTCGAGGAAGTAATCTTCATCTTCATTCGCGTCAGACGGGCAAAGCAGCACGTTCGGGTCCGTCAGGTACTCGGGGTAAATCGCAGATACCTTGGGGCCGGCGGCAACCACGAAGTCACCATTCTGAATCTCAAGCTGCAAGGGGGGGAACTTCTGCCCACGCGATTCGTTGGAATACATCTTGTAGATGATACCAAACTGCTTCAGGTTGTTCTGGCAGCTCGCGCGGCGGGCTGCTTCGCGGGCGCGCGCAAGCGCGGGCAGCAGGATTGCTGCCAGGATGCCGATGATCGCAATAACGACCAACAGCTCGATCAGCGTAAAACCTTTCTTCTTCATGCAATGATTCCTCTTCGTTTTCCGTTACAAGTGGATTAGGCCAATAGTCCCCAGCCGGACGCCCAGTGTCCGGCCAGCAACTCATTACGTCGGCTATAATACCCGCTATTCCCTAGAAACGCAAGCCCTTTGAACTGTGCAATTCCAGATTATTTGCGCACTATGCGGGGTAATCACAGCCATCGAAACTGCGAAATGCAAGTAAAAGTATCTCAACACCTTATCTTGCTAACAATACTAGAGCACGCCCTGCATCCTTCACACCGTATGATGCCGAACAATCCTCAAGGGTTTATCGGCAACTTTTCCTGCGCTTGGTGCATTAAAGAAGCAGCAACCCGCCCGAGCAACGTGGCCCTGTCCTCAATTGCTTCGTCGTGCTTTATCCCAACCGCGCGGGCAGCAAGCGACAATGTCACCTCGGGGGGCTGCCCTGCAAGGCGCTCTTCCCGAACCGCATGGGCCAAGTCACGCTTGCTTAACTTCACGTCGGTTAAGCTATCGATAATCAATGGATGGTGATAGAACACGGGGATTTCATCCCGACCAAGCAGCCGCCCCAGCAGCAGCTGTCGCCCGGTCGAGGCCAGCAGGTCTTCTCCCCGTATCACCTTATTCACCCCCTGCAACATATCATCTACTGTAACCGAAAACTGGTAGGTCCAGTTGCCATGCCGGTCGCGCAGTAGTAAATCGCCGCATTGTTCCTGTGGGCGCTGCCTTTGCAACCCCAGCCGCAGGTCGTCAAACGACACGCCATCATCCGGCAACTGGCAACGCCACCCCACTCCTGTCCCTAGCGGCAGCCCGCGCTCGCGACAGTGATTGTCGTATCGCAGCTCGGGCGAATCTTCCTGCGGGGTGCGCGCCAGTATCTGCTTGCGCGAACAGTCGCACCCGTAAAGCAGCCCATCGCTCCGCAGTCTTTCAACCGCTTGAAGGTAAATCGCATCGCGCCCTGATTGGCGCGTCACCTCCCCCTCCCACGCAAAGCCCAGCCATTCAAGGTCTTCAAGCAGGGAACGCTCAAATTCAGGACGGCAACGCCCACGATCATGATCCTCAATCCGCAGCACCACTTCCGCCCCCATGGCCCTCGCCAGCCCCCATACATAAAGCGCATGGGCCACATGCCCCAGGTGCAGGTAGCCCGTGGGGCTGGGAGCAAACCGGGTGCGGAGCGCACAAGTCGTGGTAGGATGAGCGAACATGGTCCCCTGCAAAGCCCGAAAAGGCTACAAATATCCAGGCGCTTACTGGCAATGTTTCCCCAGCTTTCAGGCACCTTGGCCGGAATGGTAATATAAACACCGTTCGCAACAGGCAACGCGCCGAACTTGCAGCTATCGGCACGCTTGCATTGCCGTTGTTCTTTTGCTATCCTTTCGCACTCATTATGCGCTCGGCAGCGTTGCGGGATGTGGGCTTGCGAACGGCGGTTACGCTTCAACCAAGCATGGGCGTCCCGAGGGCTTGCTCGCCGGGCTGTGTACTGTCGCCCGCCTAGCTCAGTTGGTAGAGCACTTCCATGGTAAGGAAGGGGTCAGCGGTTCGAATCCGCTGGTGGGCTCCATTTATCAAACATTTGGCCCTTCAGGGCCTATTCTCTAGGAGATATACGATGTCGAAGGAAAAGTTCAACCGCACCAAGCCTCACGTGAACATTGGCACGATTGGCCACGTTGACCATGGCAAGACGACGTTGACGAGCGCGATCACGAAGACCCTGTCGAAGTCGGGCAAGGCGAAGGCTATCGATTTCGCGAACATCGACAAGGCTCCTGAAGAACGCGAACGCGGCATTACGATTTCTATTGCGCACGTGGAATACGAGACGGACTCTCGCCACTATGCGCACGTTGACTGCCCGGGCCACGCGGATTACGTGAAGAACATGATCACGGGTGCTGCGCAGATGGACGGCGGCATTCTTGTGGTGGCGGCGGATGACGGCCCGATGGCCCAGACGCGCGAGCACATCCTGCTTGCCCGCCAGGTGAACGTGCCCGCGCTGGTGGTATGGATGAACAAGGTGGACATGGTAGACGATCCCGAGCTCATCGAGCTTGTCGAGCTTGAGCTGCGCGAGTTGCTCACGAAGTACGGCTACCCGGGCGACGACATCCCGATCGTGAAGGGCTCGGCCCTTGCGGCCATGGAAGATCGCAACCCGGAGATCGGCGAAGACCGCATC
>JBIKMR010000223.1:0-7342 GCA_044359155.1 Candidatus Hydrogenedentales bacterium
GCCCTTCAAACACCACCTCGTCCAGCACCGGCGAAGAATTTATCTTTACCAGCACCTGGTTGTCCACGGGAAAGCCCGGCTCTTGCGTCACTGTGCAGTTTCTGAGGGCGCTCCCCGAGGCGAACGTGATGAAGTCCTGGTCCAGCAAATCGTTTGGCCGCGTGAACACCGTCTCTGCTCCAACGCCCTCTATGGTAACCCGGCTTGCCACTTGGAACGGCGTGTCGTAGACCCCGGGCAATGCGCGTATCACCGCCGGGCGCAGGTAGGTATACCGGCTAACGTCCAGCATGGCGGCAGCCAGCGTAAGGAAAGGCTTCTCGAATGTGCCCGTGCCGGTGTCGTTGTCTCCCGTGTCCTTGCTCACATATACCGGGCGCGGGGGATCGTTGCCGTCAATTGGGCTGCTGCCCAAGCCGAACTCCTGCACGTTCGTCAGGTCGTCGTCGTCGTTGTCTTGCTGCGCGTCCTGGCTTAGCGGGTTGGTCCCGTTGACCAGCTCCCAACCATCCGGCACGCTGTCGCTGTCCGTGTCGTTGCGCCTCGGGTTCAACAGTGCTTCCAGTTCCTGAATGTTCGACAGGTCATCGTTGTCGGCGTCGAGGTCAGCATCGTCGATGGTGGGCCTCAGGTCAAAGATAGACTCGTAAAGGTCCGACATGCCGTCGTCGTCCGTGTCCGCCGCGATAGGCGATGAGCCGAGGTCCTGCTCTTCAAGGTTGTCCAGTCCATCGGCGTCAATGTCACCGTCCGCGTCGTCGGTATTTGGGTCCAAACCAAACTCAACCTCGAATCCATCCCGCAGCCCGTCATCATCAAAATCGGGATCAATGGGCGACAATTCGAGTTGGAACTCTTCAATATTCGTAAGCCCGTCGCCGTCCTTGTCCTGGTTGGCGTCGTTTATTCGACGTAGCAAATAATTCTCTACTTCAAAGCCATCGGGCATTCCATCGCTGTCCGTGTCGCTGGAATTTATATTCATTCCCGCCGCCAGTTCCCAGCAGTTCGTCAGCCCGTCTCCATCAGAGTCCAAGGTTTCATTCTCGCAACGATCCCTTAGGGAATCCGCAGGAATCCACCGCTGGACGGATTCGTCATCCGATGCGGAAATAACCCACTCACCTGAAGGAGCATAGGCAACACTGCGCACCGGGCCATATTGCCCGGTGAAGCGCCGCAACTCGAGCGCCGTCTGCGTGTCCCACACCCGAGAATTCCCGTCGCTCGCTCCCGTCAAAATTTCATTGCCATCCGGGGAGAACGCCACAGACCACACGTCTTCGTTCACATGGTTCATGAAAAGCACGGCCAGCCCCGTGTCCAGGCTGAACAAGCGCGCCGTGTTGTCCAGCGAACCGCTCAACAGGAATGCCCCGTCTGGGGAAAAAGCAACGCTCGTCACGTCGTCGGTATGGCTGGAGAGCGCTTCAAGCAGATCGCCCGTTTCTGTATCCCATATCCGAACGAAGTTGTCCGTGGAACCGGCAGCCACCAAGGCGCCATCACTCGAGAACGCTACTGCGTTCACGCTACCGCCCGGTTCAAAGAAACGAAATAAAGTCTCCTCCGTCTCGGCATCCCATATGCGGACGTCGCTATCTGAGGATCCCGTTACGATCATTGTGCCATCCGGCGACAGGTCGACCGATAGCACATCCCCCGAATGTCCACCAAAGGCACGCAACTGCTGGCCCGTGGTGCCATCGAGGAGGAAGGCAAAATCCTGTGTGCTTCCAACAACAAGCCGGTCAGCATCACGCCCATACGCCACGCTGGTCAACGTCCCTGGGGTTATGCTCAACTGAAAATCAAGCGCGCTTGTGTCGCTGTCCCAAAGGCGCACGAAGATTCCTGAGCCCGCAGCTACCACCCGGCTGTCATCGCGCGATACGTCCGCGCCCAGCCTGCCCCCGCCAATGGCCGCATACTCGAAGCGGTATTCCCCGGTCACAGCGTCCCAAATCCTCGCGGTGCCGTCGTTCGATGCAGTCAGGAGGGTTGCCTCGTTGCCACTTATGGCAACCGCGCCCATCGGAACGGAGTTGTACCTTCCGGTGAACGTGGCGTTGCCATTGCTGAAAGCAACGAGCCTCACCGTGCCATCGCTAAAGCCTGCCGCAATCGTTTCTTCGTTGGCAGACAGCGAGAGCGAACGGACCTCTCCAGTGAAATCCGACACCTCTCGGGTCTGACTTCCCGAGGTTGCGTTCCACAACAGAAGCTCGCCATCGCCTGTTCCGCACAATACGCTCGCATCGGAGCTAACGAATCGTGCCTCGAAAATCGTGGTAGTTGGTGCGGCGAACCTTCTCAACTCTGCGGCAGTCGCAACGGCTACCGTGCGTAAAGTCCCATTGGGTCCCGAGACAAGGAGGACGCTGCCGTTGGAGGAGAGGTCTACCGATTCTACATCGGTCGGAGTCGTGACACTACCGCTATAGGTGTTTGTGAAACTTGTGATTCTAGCCCCTGTGCCCACATTCCATACCCTCGCCAAGTTATCTCGCGAACCAGACGCGATTTGGGCACCGGTATTCGAGAAAGATAACGACGTAATTTCCTCGCTGTGCGCCAGCAAGGAAAGCGTTCTTATGCCAGTGGCAAAGTCCCAAATCTCCAATTGCCCACCCGCTGTTCCAAATGCCACTGAAACGCCATTGGGGGAGAAGTCTATTGCGGTGATGGCATTGGACTTGGCATTCAACACATTCACGAGGCTGCCATCCAGAAGATCGTAGACTGCCAGAAGGCGCCCCACGCTAAACGCAGCAAAGCGCGAATCACTGGTTATCTGCGCCGCTGCGCCATATCGGCCCGCGTAGAGCACGTCTGGCGTGTCGATGAAATCCAGTGAAGGGGCAGCCACCTTGTCGATGCCATCCCCGGGCGTTGCATCCTGCGCGTATGCGGGGAGCAACAGCCCCATTCCAGCCAACACACACGCCAACCCCAAAAGACGCTTGAATGCGCACATGGCCATCTCCCTCTGCTTGCCCAAACCTGCATTAACCAGATTGCCACAGATGTGGCGTTATTGCAATATGGAATTTAATTGCAGGGGATACTGCTACGGAGCACAGGCATGGAAACCAGGGCATTGCCCGGGCAACTTCAGAGTGGGGGAGAGGCCTATGACCTCTTCAATATGCCGCCGCGCCCGGCGGTTATCTTGATGCCTTGCAGCACCATCATCAGTTCGTCGGGATTGTCGGAGGCTATCATTGCGTCTTCGCGCTTGATGAGTTCGCGCTTGATCAATCCCGCCAGGCTCATGTTGAAGGTCTGCATTCCCTCTTGCTCGCCGTTGACGATGGCGGTGGGAATCTGCTTGATGGCGTTTTCTTTTATCAGGCTGCCGATGGCGGCGTTGTTCAGCATCACCTCAATGCTGGGCACGCGCCCGCGCCCGTCTGCGGAATGGATGAGGCGTTGCGACACGCAGGCCTTGAGCTGAAGCGACACTTGCGAGCGCACCTGCTGGTGCATGTCGGATGGGAACATGTCGAGGATGCGGTCAATAGTCAGCATGGCATTGGTGGTGTGCAGGGTGGAGAAGACCAAGTGCCCGGTTTCCGCCGCGCTGATGGCTGCCTGAAAGGTTTCGGCGTCGCGCATTTCGCCCACCAATATTACGTCCGGGTCTTCGCGCATGGCCCCACGAAGCGCGGTGTGGAAGTCCTTGGTGTCAATGTGAATCTCGCGCTGCGTGATGATACTGCGCTTGTTGGTATGCAGGAACTCGATGGGGTCTTCGAGCGTGATGATATGGAAGCGCTTGCGCTGATTGATCCAGTCGATGATCGACGCTAGGGTGGTGGACTTGCCGCTGCCGGTAGTGCCAGTAATCAGCACCAGCCCGCGCGGATAGTCGGCAATCTTCTCCATCACCGCAGGCAGGTTGAGCGTGGAGAAGTCGAGAATCTTTCCTTTCACGTGCCGCATCACGATGCCGGTGGAGCCGCGTTGCCGCAATATGTTCACGCGGAATCGCCCGAGCCCCGGCACACTGTGCGCAATGTCCGCGTCGCCACGCGCATTAAACTCCGCGTAGCGCGCCTCTCCCAGCATCTCCTGTGCGTAGGAATCGGTGTCGACCGGGGTGAGGTTCTCCGTGTCGATAAAACGGATCTCTCCGTCTATGCGTATGCCGGGCGGGCTGCCAACGGTAAGGTGTACATCGGACGCGCCGTTCTTCACGGCGTAGGTTAGAATCTTCAGCAGTCCCGGCATGGCGTCGTTCTCCCCGTCGTCACACTGCCACTTATCACCCACAGGCCGGGCGCGCATCCGCGCGGTTCCTGCCCGGTTGCGCCACTATATATCGGCCACACCCCAAAAGAGAAAAGGCCCCGCAGGACGGGTCTGTCCTGCGGGGCCATTGCCAAAGTGTATCGGTTAGAAGCTGTCCGAAGTTTCCAGCTTCTCTTCCACTTCCGCGTTGACGCGCGCGGGAATGTACGGGCCGGTGCTCATGTCCTTGTAGCTCATGCCGGGGCCGACCATCGGGTACACGAAGGACATCTTGTCTACCACCACTTCAAGGAAGGCGGGACCTTCAAAGTCGAGCCATGCCTTCACGGCCTTTTTCAGGTCGTCGCGCTTTTCCACGCGCGTGGCAAACTTGAACCCGTCCGCCTCGGCTGCCTTGATGAAGTCCTTCGAGTGGAGAGACTTGTCCGTGCCGGAGAAGCGGCCATCGTAGTAAAGCGTCTGCCACTGCACCACCATGCCGTCGCCGTAGTTGTTCAGCAGCAGTATCTTCACCGGCAAGTTATACGTGGTGCAGGTCTCCATTTCGCCCAGGTTCATGCGAATCGAGCCGTCGCCATCCACGTCGATGACGATCTTGCCGGGTGCGCCCACCTGTGCGCCAATGGCTGCGGGCAGGCCATAGCCCATGGTGCCCATGCTGCCCGAGGTGAGCCAGGTGCGCGGGTGCTTGAAGTCGAAATACTGCGCGGCAAACATCTGGTGCTGGCCCACGCCCGTGGTGATGATCGCCTCGCCCTTGGTGAACTCGTTGATCTGCGCGCAGACTTCCTGCGGCTGGATGATATCGCTGTCGCGGTTGTAGCTCATCGGGTGGTTCTTCTTCATCTCCTGCACATACTTCACCCAGCCCTTGCCGCTCGGCTTCACGCCCTTGCCGTGCGCCATCAGGTCGCGCAGCGCAACGCTGGCATCGCCGATGAAGTGCCAGTCCACCTTCTTCACCTTGTTGATCTCGGCGGAGTCGATGTCGATCTGCGCCACCTTGGCGTGCTTCGCCCATTCATTGGGCACCGCGCACACGCGGTCGTCAAAGCGCGCGCCCACGGCGAACACAAAGTCGCAGTCCTCAATGGCATAGTTGGCATAGGCCGTGCCGTGCATACCCAACATGTGCAGGCAGAGCGGGTCATAGGTGTCCACCGCGCCAATGCCCAGCAGTGTGGTCACCACGGGGATGTTGTACTTCTTCGAGAAATCGCGCACTTCCTGCGCGGCGTTCGCGTTGATAGCGCCGCCGCCCACGTACATCAGCGGGCGCTTGGCGTTCTCCAATAGCTTGAAGAAACCCTCGCCCTGCTCCTTTGTCATGCGGCTCTGCTGCATCTTCTCGAGGCGCGCCTGGTATCCGCGCATGGGCAACATGCCGTGTCCCTTGAACACGCCCTCGTAGTTCTGCACGTCCTTGGGAATGTCGATAACCACGGGGCCGGGGCGACCGCTGCGCGCGATGTAGAACGCCGTGCGAACCGTCTCTTCCAGTTCTTCCTCGTTGTGAATCAGGAACACGTGCTTGGCGCACGAGCTCATGATGTTGAACACTGGGGCTTCCTGGAAGGCGTCCGTGCCCACGGCCTTGCGCGGCACCTGTCCGCAGACCAGCACCATGGGAATGCTGTCCGACATGGCGTCGCGCACGGGGGTGACGCTGTTGGTGGCGCCGGGGCCGCTGGTCACCAGCGACACGCCCACCTTGCCGGTGACGCGCGAATAGCCCGCCGCCATAAAGCCCGCGCCCTGCTCGTTCGCGGGCACGATAAGTTCAATCTTCTGCTTCGGGTTCTTCGCATTCCATTGGAACACGCCGTCATAGGTGGGGAGGATGGCCCCGCCGCTGTACCCGAAGATGCAGTCCACACCCTCGTCTGCCATCACCTGGATGACCATGTCCGCGCCGCGCATGATTTTGCCGGCCATCGGGTGCTTCGCCTGTTTCTTTTCTTTCACGATAGTAGCCATCGGGATAAATCTCCTTGGTCACCTGCCACCGCGCTATGCGCACGGTTCGGTATTCTCGTTCACATAAAGAGAGCGCCGCATCGCGGCGGCGCTCTCAGGAAGTCATCGGGTTACAGTAAACCTTAGTCCTGCTTGGCGTCGCCAGCCTCTTCTACTACTACTTCCTCGGCAACCGCCTCGGATACAGCAGCAGCTTCGGGCTCCGGCTCGGAAGCTACTTCGGCTTCGGTAGCAACTTCAGCCACGGTAGCGGCGGCTTCGGTCTTGGCGGCGTGGGCAGCGGCGGCTTCCTCGCGGCGGGCAGCGTCTGCACCGCGCACGGCAGCCATCATCTCGAATGCCACGTCTTCCATGCTCTTGCCTGCTTCAAGCGCGGCGGGTGCGCTGCGCGTCGGCGCGGCAGCGGCGGTATCCGTCGAGGACTGGCCATGCGCACCGATCAGGTTCTTGTCCAGGTCACGCTCGTACTCGCGCACGCTCAGTCCGATCTTGCGATCCACCGGGCTGATGCTGATGACCTTGGCCATCACCTTGTCGCCCACTTTAAGCACTTCTTCCGGCTTCTGGATGCGATCGTCGGAAAGCTCGCTCACGTGAATGAGGCCTTCCACGCCGTTGTCCAGCTTGGCGAAAGCGCCAAAGCTGACCAGCTTGGCAATCTCCACTTCGACATGCGTGCCCATCGGCAGCTTCTCGATGACCGCCATCCAGGGGTCTTCTTCAAGCTGCTTGATGCCGACGCTGATCTTCTCGTTCTCGGGGTCGATGTTGAGAATCTTCACGTTCACGACCTGCCCCTTTTCGAGCAGTTCGTTCGGGTGGGTCACCTTGTCGGTCCAGGAAATGTCGCTCACGTGCAGCAGGCCGTCAATGCCCTCTTCAAGCTGCACGAACGCGCCGTAATCCGTAAGGTTGCGAATCGTGCCGGTGGCCAGTGAGCCCACCGGGTACTTGTCGGAAATGGTCTTCCAGGGGTTGGGCTGCGTCTGCTTGATACCCAGCGCGATCTTCTCCGCGTCCGGGTCCACGCTCAACACCATCACGTCCACTTCCTGCTCCAGCTCGAGCAGTTCGTTGGGGTGGCGCACGCGGCGGGTCCAGCTCATTTCGC
>JBIKMR010000027.1:0-24291 GCA_044359155.1 Candidatus Hydrogenedentales bacterium
AGATCGCGTTCCCGAGGGAAGCAGCCAATTGACGTTAAGCTCCGCCTCCATGATCAGCCGGGTAAACTCAAGTATCCAATCTCGCTTTATCACTGCCGTAAGGTCGTAAAAAGCGAAACTGTCCACGTCATACTCGTTCTTGTAAAACGTCATCTCCTTCACTACGTCTTCTGGAGAACGAATGCTCCAAAGCTTGCCCCACATCTGGGGGTTCGAGCAGAACGTGCAGCGATAGGGGCAGCCCCGCGATGCCAGCATCGGCATGGTGCGCCGTCCCACGGTGCCATGCGCTGCCCCGGCATCTAGGTAATTCCGAATCGGCAGCAGGTCCCATGCGGGCCAAGGCAACTCATCCAAATGCCTCATACGGCTGCGCGGAGCGGTACGCTTTGCCTTCTCCGTCCCGTCGCGCAACAACAGCCCCGGCACTTCCTCGAGTGGGCGGCCATGCTTCAGGGCATCCAGCATGTCGAGCAGTGTGTCTTCCCCCTCGCCCATAACGCAGGCTATCACGCCGGGGCAGCACCGAAGGACATACGCTCCTGCTGCGGTAGCATGTTCTCCGCCAACAACTAGGGGAATCCCTGGGAACTCATCGGCAATCCTGTTGATGAAGTGCCGATGATAAAGCCACTCGTTCGAGAACATGCAGGTAATGCCGATAAAATCCGTATCCTTGGGAATACGGGAAACAACCTCCTCCGTCGACAACCCGTGAATAAAATAGCCCGTGCCTTCCAATGGCATAAACTGTTCGTACTTTTCCCCTGTGGAATCAATCAGCGTCACTTCATGCCCACGTTCCCTGCAAACTGCGCCGAGCAGCGCGAGCGCCAAGGAAGGAGAAGTGCGCCCACCAACCAGCGACGATGGGGCAGTAAGTATGGGCGGGCGAATTATGGTGACATGCGCCCCCGCAGGCCGCTGCGGATCAGGCGCAACTCGGGCGAGCTCTAAAGGCAAATCTTGGTCCTCTATTGCCACACCGGGCTCCTTATTGCATATCGAAATGTCAGCCAAGCCAATCCGGCTAGGCCGAGAATCACCGCTTGGGAAGTAAGCTCTTGAGCCGGTTTCCGGCCAGACCCGGAAAACATCATTTACATCCTGCCCGAAAAAGCCCTATCTTCCCTTCTCTACTCTAACAACCTTGGGGTGGGGTGTCAATTCCCTTTATGCTGTAAAAAACAATAATTCTGCAAGTTATCCCAGTTAGTACAAACATCGGGAGAGGTGTCAAGGAATCACCTTAATGCCAAGACTCCTTAGTCTGGGATTGGATTTCACCTGTCCAATCTTTCTAAAAGGCTTCCTTCACCTAAGACCGCATTGACTTTTGGATACTCGGTAGCGTATTGAATCCTTTCAATGAAATTCACCATGAGGAGTCTGCCACTATGAATCTCAATCTGGCAACCCTGCTGGAAAACGCTGCTCGCCAGTATCCTGCGCGCACAGCCCTCATTGAAGGGGAGCGCAAGATTACCTATAAAGAGCTTGACACCTTGGCCAGCCGTGTGGCAGTCGGCATGGAGGCGCATGGCATAGGCGTAGGGGATACAGTCGCTCTCAGCAGCGCGAACACCATCGAGTTCGTGGCATCGTTCTTTGGCGTGTTGAAAACGGGCGCATCCATCATGCCGCTCAATTTTCTCCTGCGCGCTCAAGAAATTCGCACCCAACTGGAATTCAGCGCGGCTAGCGCCTACATCTGCCAGGAAGATACCGGCCCCCTTGCTTGCGGTACCGAGGGGCGCAAAGCCTTTTCCGAAGTGCCAGTCTGCAAGTTCCTTTGGCTGATAGGGGGAAAGAAAACAGAGGATGCTTCTGAGAGCTGCTCCACTTTTGAAGAACTAACAAATAATAAAGCGCAAGGATATTCGGCGAAGCCAATATCGGGTGAGCAGGTGGCTATAGTTTCGTTTACCTCGGGAACCACCGGCAACCCCAAGGCAGCCTGCGTAAGCCATCAATCGGAATATTCCGGAAGCTACGGAACCGTCACTGCCTACGGCTATACCAAAGATGATGTCCTTGTCACCGTCGTCCCCCTTTTCACCAGCATAGCGCAGGTGCTCATTCTCAGCCCCATGCTTTCCGTTGGGGGCTGCTTGGTTCTGTTGCCGCGCTTTGATCCCGCTTCTGTTCTGGATGCAATTTCACGCCATCGCGGCACGGTGTTCATTGGCGTGCCGACCATGCTGGTCCGTCTCGCACAAACTGGCGGGGATTGCACTCCGCTGCGCGAGCACTGGAGGCTGGTTATTTATGGCGGCAGTCCATTGTTGGCTGAGTCCCGCGCGCTCTTTCAAGAGACAGTGGGAGTTCCCCTGCGGCAAGCTTATGGCCTCACTGAGGCAAGGTTTTGCGCGCCAAGCCCCGCCGACATCGGCGCGTACGAATCCCCGGATGCGCTTGTGCCTGCCATGGGCTACACCTTTCGGATCGTCGATTCCGAAATGACGGATGTTCCGAGTGGTGAGAAAGGAGAGCTGGTCATGCGCGGCCCTGGCATCATGCTGGGATACCTGAACAACCCATCCCAGAACGAACAGACTTTTCAAGGCACTTGGTTTCATACCGGGGATATCGCCATCCAGGCTTCAGACGGGGCTTACTATCTTGTGGGGCGCATCAAAGACGTAATTTCTCGCGGTGGATACAAGGTGTATCCGGCAGATGTTGAGGCTGTCCTGCGCACCCACCCGGAAATTGCAGATGCAGCCGTCCTCGGCGTTCCACACCCGGAGTATGGGGAGGAAGTCGCTGCTGCCTTGATTCTTAAGCCAGGCATATCCATTGATCTAAATGCCCTTCAGCCTTGGCTACGTGAGGCATTGCCTCCGCATCAATTTCCCCGCATGCTCAGAGTGATCGAATGCTTGCCAATGACTCCAACCGGCAAGGTCCAGAAGCGAGAGCTTGTGGGGCTTTTCGCCTAGGACGTATGAAAAGACAAGGGTAGCGGCAGAATTTCATCATCTGGAAAAGCAAATTCGTAAGTAATTGAATGCTTGCAATATACCTTGATAGCAAGAAAAAATTCATAAGTTATTGAAAATAAAGTAACTTAAGAAGAATTGATTTTTCTGCATTGTACCCATGACTTGAAAAATTGCTTATTGACTTCTTGGAAGCGTTCCGTTATCGTAAAATTATTCAAGTTTTAAAGGGCATTTTTGGTCAGTACTTTATTGAAACCTTTCAATAAGGTGGTTGAGGAAATTTTGGGAGGGTCGTCATGCGTAATCGAGGTTTCACACTAATCGAGCTGCTGGTTGTTATCGCAATCATTGGCATCCTTGCAGCGATTCTATTGCCGGCCTTGGCGCGTGCGAGAGAAGCATCTCGTAGAGCCAGCTGCCAAAACAACCTTAAGCAGTTGGGATTGGTGTTCAAGATGTACGCGGGTGAATCGCGCGGGCAGCTTTACCCGTCTGCTCCAAGCCGAATGTCTTGGGAGGGGGTCGCTCCCCGTCAATTCTCGAACTATGTCGAATGCGGTTACAAGAACCCCAATGACACCACCCCGCTTGGTTTGCAGTTCTCGGGGTTGGGAGGCGGCACAGGGGAAGTCGAGTTGATGCCCGACATGCGGGCCATCTACCCCGAATATCTCTCGGACATTAAAGTGCTTCTCTGCCCTTCTGACTCCGAAGGTGCTCTTCGCGTTGAGCAGGAGCGCTTGTGGTATGTGCCCGGTACAGATCAAGTAGACCCATGTGCCATCACTGGCGAATCCTACATGTACTGGCCATGGGCTTGTGACCGCAATGGTTATATCCGCGACAGTGTAGACCCGAACGACGTGGCAATCACCTCATTAAGCACGGGCATTTCGGGCGGATTCTTGGACACAGCATGGATTGGTGCCATATCCCGCAAGATTATCCAAGTATCCCTTGATCCTCAGGGGGACGGAACCTACGATGAAGACCTACAATATGTTGATGCCGGGGAAGACAAGACTCTTTATCGAACGCGCGAGGGAATTGAGCGCTTTTTCATTACCGATATCAACAATCCGTCAGCCTCGTCTCGCGCACAAAGCGAAATACTAATAATGCACGACTTCGTTTCTTCGGACATAGACAAGTTTAACCACCTCCCTGGCGGTGGCAACAACCTCTATTTGGACGGGCATGTGGCCTATTCCAGCTATCCGGGCGATTTTCCCACCACACGGGCATTTGCAGTGTTTGCCTCGGTAATGTGATTTCGGGCTCTCCTTTGGTGCTAAACTGCGCGGAGTAAAATTTGATGTCCGGCTTCGGGGCGTGCGCTTTACGTTTAGTGGAGTTCCCGCCCCGATACTTACGCTGTCCTAAAGTGGCGGAATGGGCTTGGTGAAAAATACGGCGCTTCCAAAAGTCAGCATCGTCCTCGCCTGTTATTGTGAAGAGGGCACGGTTGAAGAGGTTTATCGCGGTCTGGTGGCCGCGCTCGAATTCCAATCACGTACGTTCGAGCTGATCTTTGTCAACGACGGCAGCTTGGACAGCACCCTGAATCGACTACTAACGATTTGGGAACATGATCCTCGTGTAGTGCTTATAGACCTTGTGCGCAATTCAGGGCAGTGGCCGGCGCTGACTGCAGGAATCTGTGAGTCAGTTGGCGAAGTCATAGTCTTTATGGACTGCGATCTTCAGCTTGAGCCTGCCGACGTGCCTCGCCTGCTGGATGCCTACGACGAGGGTTACGATCTCGTGGGAGGACGCCGCATTCAGCGGAATGACAGCCCGCTTCGCCGCGTCTTTTCCCGGTTTGGGAATAGGTTGCTTCGCGGAATATCCAAGGGCAAACTTGAAGACTTGGGATGTGCGCTGAAGGCCTTCAATGCAAATTTCTTACATGCCTTTGAACTCGGCCCCATGACTCCGTTCCGTCCGCTGCAAATAGTTGCAGCCATAGATCGCATAACGGAAATCCCCGTTTCCCATCGCGCACGTACACATGGTGTTTCTAAATGGGGGAGTGCTGTGCTCATTCGCAATTTCGGTTTCGCCGTGCTTGATCTCTTACAAGGTCGCCTTCGCCAGGCAGGGATGTATGCGCTTGCCCTCGGGGGAGGATTTTCAATGCTCCCCCTTATTGGTTCTGGTTTTATGGCTTACCCGCGATTACCGCTTGCTTCCATAGTCGCACTCCTATGCTTTGTTCTGTTGGGAATCCTCCTGCTTGTTTTTGATCTACTCATCCTAAGCTTGGCCGCGCGGCGCGTGCGCCCTGCGTACATTGTTCGCCGCGTATACCGGCATCCAAGTCATGGAGTCCCAACTAATGAATGAACAGCCCCCGGATTCCGTTGTTCTCCTAGGCGCAGGCGGCTTGGTCCACATCATGTACTGGCACCTGCAAAAAGCATGGCCTGGAACTAAGGTCGCCATCGTTGATGAATATATCGAGAAGGATGAAGCCGTGTTTAGCGGGCACACCTTTCCCATAATCCATGACTGGGACCTGAGTGCAGTGAGGCGTGAGCACTATGGGGATGAGAATCAGGGTTTTCGACATTTCTTGTTGGCCGTTACAGAACCGAAGTACAAGAAAAGTTTTGTTGAGAAGGCGCTTGAACGTGGGCTTGAGCCTGCGCCTACGCTGATAGACCCTTCTGTGATTGTCGTGGGGGACGACGTGCGTATTGGCAAAGGGGGCTTTCTCATGGCAGGCTGCGTGATTCAGGCGGATGCTGTTCTTGAGGACTACGTTTCCGTTGCCTCGATGGCGCTAGTCTCGCATCATTGCCAAGTTGGCAAGTACGCGAGCTTTAGCCCGGGTGCAATCGCCCTTGGCTTCGTCACCATGGGGGAAGGGGTTCATCTCGGTGCGGGTACCATGGTTCGAGGCTATCTCTCCATCGCCCCATGGGTAAACACGGGAATGCAAGCTGCTGTAGCCCGCAACTTGGATGAAGCTGGGGAGACTTACGTTGGTGTGCCAGCCCGCAAACTGGAAAAACGCTGACCCACCCTTCACCGAATAGCTATACTGTCCCCGCATGGGGCCCGTGCTTAACGCCCTGCAGCTGGAGAATCCGACTAAATGTCGCCGCGAAAGTCCGAGAAGAGCCCGCCCAAAAGCCTTAAGGTGCGCCCCAAGTCCCAACCTGCTCCGTTGGGTAAGCGGACCCCGACGCTGAAGGACATCGCCGCGCATGTTGGCGTGTCCCAGGCGACAGTCAGTGCTATACTGAACGAAGCCCCCACAGCCTCCAACTTTGCAGACAATACCCGTCGTGAAGTTAAGGAAGCCGCCCAGTTGCTGGGATATCGAATCAATCCGCTGGCCCGTGCACTGCGGCGTGTCCGCTCCGGGGTGCTGGGCTGTATCCTTTACAACCACTTTGACGTTTATTACTCGCGAGTATCAGAGGTGGCGGAGTCCTACGCGAAAGAGCGTGGTTATGAACTTGTAGTAGTATCCATGGGTTATGACCTGAAACGCCTCGAAGCCTGCCTTAGCCACATGGCCGCATGGCGCGTCGAGGGCATCTTGCTCATGCTTGGTGGGCGCCCCCTCTCACCAGATATTCTTGCCATGCTGGACCGCATCAATCCGCCTTTCGTTATCGGAGACTCAGAAGATTCAGGCAGCCAGGGGTCCGTTTCACGGTTTACTCGTCGCTCGGGGGAACTGGTGGCGGAACATCTCTGGTCACTTGGGCATCGAAACGTGGCAATTGTTGGTGAGAATCCCAACAACCTCCACTCAAGGGAGCGTGTGCGTGGGGTGGAGGAGTATTTTCAGGCGCAGGGGGCGGTGCTCGAGCCTCGCCTGCGCATCCCCGTTCCCACCGGTGCACATGGCCCCAACGCGGGATATCTGTGCACGCGCGAGGCGTTGCAATCGGGCTTGAAATTCTCAGCGATCATTTGCATGAATGATTTGTTTGCCTTCGGGTCGCTTGCTGCACTTCGTGAGAAAGGCGTCAAGGTGCCCGAGCAATGCTCCGTGACCGGCTTCGATGATCCCCCGCTGGATCTCGATGGTACTGAAGTGAATCGCCTTAGCCGCTATGCCGCGCCCCCCCTCACCACGGTTCGGCTGCCTATGCGCGAAATTTGCCGAGAGGCCATGCGACGCTTGATATGCAAGGTCGAGGCCAGCGAGGAAGAGGCAGCGTACAGCGTCGAGCAGCAGCCCCGCCTGATAGTGCGAGAGTCCACCTGTCCACCGGGCAAGATGCGTGCTTGAGCCAAGCCCACCCGCACCCATATTCTTAGGGCATGAGCGATACTCCCAAGATTAATCCTGTTGAAGCCACGTCTCCCTCGCTAGCCTATCGTTGGCTTTGGGCTTTGGAAGGCGTTTCGCTTCTCTATATCTTCCTGCCTGTATTGCTTTTCGTGCCTGGATGGCTGCGGCCCATCATTGCTATTCCATTATCGGCAGTTATTCTATGGTCCTTGTGGCAGGCATGGCGCAACGCATTTCCAGCAGACCCCGTGGACCCCGAAGTTAGTGTGGGTCGGCATGCGACGCGTCTCAGCCTAGGAGCTGTGCTGGTGTTTTTGCTTCTAGCCTGCACAGGCATTGGGGGTTTTACTTTTCAGTTTTTTGACTACGCCTTTTACAACGCCGTGCTGCGCGACTTCATGCAATACTCTTGGCCCATTGCCTACCAAGAAGCAGGCCCCGACAACATCCCCATGGCGCTTGTTATTTACTGCGCCTATTACATTGTTCCTGCGGCAATCGGCAAATTGCTGGGCTGGGGGGCTGCCTACTTTGCCACCTACCTCTGGAGCGCCTTGGGCCTGTTGCTGATTGTGTTCTGGTTCCAGCGGATTCTAGGTTCAACGCGACTCTTGTTTGTTTTTATGCTGCTCTTTTTTGGGGGGATGGACATCTGGGGGCGCCTGTTCTCGGAGGGGGGCCCCCAGGCCGCTGGGGTTTCCTGGTGGGATTACCTTACCGGCGTGTTCTGGTGGTCTGAAACGCGTGGCTGGCTGGACCATTGGTCGAGCGGATATGCGCTTACCGATCCCCTATATGCGCCCAAAGCGGGGGGGGTGTTCTTCCGGTTCTATTCACCGCTGTCTTTCCTCGTCGACGGCCCCCATCATGTGTTGCCAGGTATGGTGGGCTTCATGATGCTGGTCCACGATTTTTGGCGCCGCCAGACTTCCGAGCGCGCGCTGTTCATTTGGGCATCGCTTCCGCTGTGTTCTGTGTTTATTGCTGCGGGCAGTGTGCCGTTTCTTGTGTTGGGCCTTATCGAGAATCGATGCAAGAATTTGCTGTCCTTTGCAAATGTGGCGGCTATACCTCTTGTGCTCATGTTTCTGCTGTACTTTTCCAGCGCAGTTGGGGGGCGCGTCAATGGGTTTATATGGGAGTTCCAGAACCTAGGCGACACCTATTGGATGCTTTTGCTGCACTATCTTGTCGAGTTTGGTTTGCTTGCTCTGCTTATACCTGTGTTTCGTCGCCCCGGCGTCATGCCGGGACCGCTGTGGTACCTCGGCGCGCTGACAATGTTTCTGCTCGCGCCATTTTATCGCATGGGCGAATACAACGATTTTGCTACCAAGATCATCATTCCCGCGCAATTTATATTTATTCTGATCCTTGCCATTTCCTTCACCAGTGTGCAGACCACCAGTCAACGCGTGCGTCGCGCCGCTGCCGTCGTTGTCCTGTTAATCGGAGCAATCGGCCCACTTGGTGTTGTTATACGGGCATTTGAATTCGGCATGACCGGCAGCCCGCCACCTTACAACCGAGTTCGGCATATTAACGCAATCGAGCCACGCGTCCTTGCCATGCAGGGGAAGGGGGACACAGACGCATTTTTCTGGAAGCACCTTGCCAAGGCCCCGGTTTATCGCCCTACCGAGCCCATTTATCCCAACCTGAAGTGGAACTTTCGGGAGCTGAAGGAGCCGTTGAGCTACTGGATTTTCTTCACGCCGCCGGAGAAGTATGCCCTGACGGACAAGGGGCTGCGCATTGAGACTCAAGGTAACCAGCCCATATTACGCCGCAACGCGATGGGCTTGGATGCAAACACCGTGGGCATGATTGACATCAAGGCGGACATTAGCGTGGATGGGGAACCTGCAACCAATGCGGCCGTTGTTGCCATATGGGCCACGAAGGAACAGGTCGCGTCCGCAGAAAGCACATGGCCCTTCCAGCGCTGGCATACGAACCAGGCGTGGCCGGTATTGCGAATCGTCAGCACCAACTCGTATTGGCGCGGCACCATTGAGGACATGGCCTTCTATCTTCGTGTGCCCAAGGGCGACAACCGCACTTACGAAGTGACTATCTCGGAGATTGCGTTCCTTGAGCGCTGAACCGGCAACCGGCGCAGCCGCTCTGGCATATCGCGTGGTTCCGCTTCTTGCCGCGTTGGCGCTCGTCTTGGCCCTGCGGCTGGTTGGGCTGCCGGAGCAGAGTCTCACGGCGGATGAATATGTCACGGCCATCTTCGTGCCGGACGCCTCGCTTGCGGAGTATGCCCCACTCAATGCCTACCGCGTGCCGGACAATCTGCCTGTCTACTTCACAACGCTCTTCTACTGGGAAAAGGTGTTCGGCCCATCGGCGCGTGCCTTCTCCATACTCTGCGCGCTGCTGACCGCTGTCCTGATATATCGGCTTGGTTTGCGCGTGTTCTCGCCCTTTGCGGGAATCCTCGCCGTTTTATTTTTCGCACTGTCGCCACTCAACATTTTTCACGGCCAGGCCGTGCGCCCCTATGCGCTCTATACTTTGCTTGCCGTGGCATCGCTCTGCCTGGTCGCGCGTGCCGCCTCTAGTCCGCCATCGAAGCGGTTGCTCTTCGCCAGCATCTTCGTAAACGTGCTGATGGTCTACACCCACCTTATTGGGGGGATCCTGCTGGCGGTCGAGGGAATCTTCCTGCTCTGGGTTTGGCGGCGGGATTTCAAATCAATCCTTTTTTGGACACTCCCGCAGCTCCTGCTCGTGTTACCCGCACTGGCATTTCTCCAGATACCCGAGACCGATCCTTATTATCCCCCGATGACTTTGGGGCGTGCTGTGCTAAATACGTTTCATTCAGATAGCCCGGTCAACAGCGTCGAGCTTATACCTTCGCGCGACAATTGGGGCTTCACGGTTACTGGCTATGACACTTATCGATACGCCAGCATTGCCGCCTCCTGGTGTATGGGGGCGGCGTCGCTGGCTGCCATAGCCTTGGCATTCCGAACAAGAAGGCGCAGCATTGCCTTGCTGCTACTGGCTTTCCTTTTGCCATCCTTCTTACTCTACTTCGTGTCCATGGTTGTTGATCCCATTTCCCTGCCGCGCTACACCTTGTTTACCCATGCCGCGCGATACCTACTTGTGGCAGGGGTATTGGCAGCGTTGCCCATCACATGGTTGCGATGGGCGGGCGCGGGCGTATTGCTTGCGCTCATGGCTTTGCAAGTGGCAGGGATGTTGCCGCATGGGGCGCGCCCGGAGACCATTCGCGCAGGTGACTATATTCGAGAGCACGCCACCGCGAATGACTTCATGGTCACGGCCCTGTACCCCGATGCGCTCTACGTACACTTTCCACTTGCAGGTGATTTGGACTTGGTCGCGCACGACTTGGTACAGCACCACTTGCGCACGCGCCTGCCTTCCCACGCCGAGCAATCCATGTTGGGAATTGTGAATAAGGTGGTGGAGGAATTCGCCACGTCCGCCCCTGCCGAACGCAGCGCATGGGTTGTGGTGATGCGCTTGTTCCAGTCTGATCCGATACCCGCATTGGAGAACGCAATAAATGCTGCCGGGCTTCAGTTCGAGCGCAAACAATATTACGGCTACGATGCTCTTTCGGTTTACCGAGTAACCTGCAAGCCTGGTGCGCCGCTTGTTGCACCCCCCTTGCAACCCGCCTACGATGCGGCAGTGCTCTTGAAGTCATGGGAGATAACCCCACCGCCCGACACACCTGCGGCTGATATTCAGCGAAACATGGCTCTATCGCTGGACGACCCGCCTGCCACGCTCGAATACGCCAGCAATTACGTTGCCCTTGGGTTTATCTTTGCGCATCGCAATTCCGCGCTGGCCGAGGCAACAGTGCGGGCTGGGCTACGGCGTTTTCCAGACAATGGGGGACTTCACTTTGCGCTAGCCGTTGTGATGCTGCTGCAAGACCAGCCCGATGCTGCGGGCAAGGAGTTCGCGACAGCCGAACCCTTGTTGTCGAGCGGCGCTGCGCCGCTCTTTCGCCGTATAGCAAGGGCCTGCTCACAAGGGCAATTCAAGGAAGCGCGCGACTACTTCGAACGAATGCAGGCCCTGTCTGGAAACATACTTTACGATTGCATTGGCCATGCGTTGGAGCGTGCCGCTACCGCTGCACCCTAAACGCGTTCATCGCGGCGCTGGGGTTCAGGGCGAAGAGCAGATCCAGTTCCAGGATCGGTGCGCACCAAGGTTGGGTATTGCTTTTCAGCACGGGCATTTCGCGGAACAATTCCCAAGGAGGGCGCGTGTCCTCGCGAGGCTTTTCGAGGTTCGCGGTTTCGGTCAAGTGAGAGGCCAGCACTTTGCCATCGGGCTCGACGGTACAGGTGATTCCCCCTGCGGTCGAGCGTATCGGCGTGGGCTCGGGCCACTTGCGCAGCACTTTTAGTCCCGCGATGGAATTGGCTATCGGCGCTCCCGCGCGCTTGCGTGTAATCAGCGTGTCGATCACTTTGCGGTAGGGTTCCGTATCTGGCGCAATGGGGTTCGGTTCTGTGCCCGAGTCCAACCATTTGGTGGCTGGCTGAAACATGCATACCACACCCTGCTTTTCCAAAAAGGCGAGCAGGTCATCGGTTGTGTCCAGATTCTGCGCTGACAATACGCAGGTGGTCCCCACGCGAATACCGCGTTCCTTGCATACCGCAATCGCCCGCACGGCCTCGTCCCATGATCCCTTTCCCCTAACTGCGTCATGCACGTCGGAGGCACCGTCGAGGCTGATGGTTATTCTGTCCACGCGGGCGACCTCATCGATTCGCCTTGGTAAGAGCGTGCCATTCGTGCTGATGAATGTGGTTATGCCCTTGTCCTTGCAGTGATTCACCAGCTGCCCAATGTCGTTCCGCAGCAAAGGCTCGCCCCCGCTGAAGGTGACCCAACGCATTCCTATGCGGTAGAACTCGTCGATGCCGCGAAGCACTTCTGCCGTCTTTAATTCCGGCACGTTAAGCGTAGGGGATGCACAATATATGCACCGCTTGTTGCAGTGGAAGGTGAGGTTCCAGCTGGTGAGCAGGGGCAATTGCTGGCCCAGCACTTGCGTGCGTAGCCAGCCCAAGCCGAGATGATAGGCGGTAGTGCCGAGGTTCATAAGGGTGCCTGTACGCGGAGCGATTGGTGGCCCAACGTGGCCGCGAGTATAGCAGAGGGGATTCCCGGCACGAGACTTAGCCGAGCACCGCGTTGAGGCTGCGCGCCACGCGCGCCACCTGGGCCTCGGTCATGGCGTCGAACATGGGTAGCGCCACTGCATGCTTTTGCAGATGGGCGGCGTTGGGACAGTCGTGGTATCCCAACGGCGTTGCGGTATCGTCGGCCACTTCTTCGCCCACGGCGCAATCGATTCCCCGGCGCAACAGCCCCAGTCGCACGTCTGCCGCTGGTACTGGTAGCACAGCCACAAGGAAGTACCATGTAGAGCGCGCTCCAGGCATGACATCCTGTATCTGCACCTCGGGCCGCAACGCGAAACGATACTTTTCCGCCAGCCGGTTGCGCCACGCCACACGTTGATCGAGGGACTCCAGCTTGCGTAATCCCAGCCGCGCCTGCACGGGGGTATAGGCTGCCCCGCTCGATGGCACCGTTTGCCTGCTGCGATAGAGCGCGGCCAATGTATTGCGCGTGAGCGGGTGGGAGAGCATGTAGAGCACGGGCCAGGCTGCACCCGTGGTCATCATCAAACGTTCAGTGCGCGCCGCCTTCACTTTGCCCGCCAGCCCAGTATAGTCAGCAGGCAGTGTGGCAATCTCGTCGCGGATGTAATCCACCAGTTCCGGGTTGTCACTCACCACCATACCGCCGCCGTAGGTGTTCACCGGCTTGGTGATCTCGAAACTGTAAAAGCCTGCATAACCAAAGCTGCCCGTGGCGCGGCCATGCAGCGTGGCCCCAAGGGAATGCGCACAATCTTCTACCACGGCGACGCCCTTCGACTCTGCCAAACGGGCTATCTCGTCCACCGGAGCAGGCGCGCCAAAGGTGTGCAGCACAATCACCGCCTTGGTCTTGTCAGTCATTCGCCCCGCGACGCTGGCCGCAGTCACGTTCATCGTGCGCAGATCCACGTCGGCGGGCACGGCCACGGCGCCCAAGGCTTGCACCAAGGGAATCAGCGCGCCCAAGGTATAGGCGGGCACAATTACCTCGTCGCCAGCCCCGATGCCCAAGTGCTTGAGGATAAGCGTCATACCCTGCCGCCCTGAGTTCAGGCCCACGGCGTGCCGCGTTCCTGCACAGCGGGCAATCGCCTGCTCCCACTCCTGCAACACTGCGCCCGGCGCGCTTGCCGTATCCGCCATGATGGCGGCCTCGTCGGTCAGGGTATGGGGGAAACGCCTTGGCATCAGGATCATGTTTCAGTCTCCGCGTATCCGCGTTCGCGCAGGCAATCGTCAATTGCCGCCAGCACGGCCTCCACCGGGATGCTCTTCACGCACTGGTTGTCCTGGCAGGGACTCAGGCGAAAATTAAATGCCGTAAGGCAGGGGCTGCACGCGAAGCTCTGGTAGAGCACGCGCGTGCGCGTGCCCAGCGGTCCAAACAGGGCGGGAGTCTCCGGGCCATACAGGGCCACCAAGTGTACCGAGGTCAACCCGGCAAAGTGCGCGGGGCCGCTGTCGTTGGTCACCAGCACATCCGACTCGTTCATCACTGCCAGTAGTTCTTCCAGGCTCAGCTCGCCTGCAAGGTTGAGCACCCGGTCGCCGCCAATCACCCGCGCCATGGCCGCGAGTGCATCGCGCTCTGCGGGCAGTCCTGTGAGCAGCAGCCGCGCGCTGGGGTCTGAGGCCAGTAGCTGCTTGCCCAAAGTTACGTAGGAAGCTTCCGGCCAGCGCCGTACCAGCAGCACGTCCCCGCAGTTTGGTTGAAACATGACCATGGGGCCTTCGCCTGAAACCTTTTCGAGCAGTCCCTTCACCCGCGCCACCATGGGAGCAGGCGCCTGGTAGTGCGGCAAGTCTCCCTGCCGCGCGGGCACGGCGGCCTTGAGCATCGGCAGTTCCAGCGTGTCGCGTTCCAACGCGCGCACCAGCACGTCATACGCATCCGCCGTGTGCAGGTAGGGGTTGTGCAGCACCCGGTGCGTCATCAAGTCTCCGCGATAGGGGCCGCCCGCTTCGAAGCCATGCAACCCCGCCCGGCGCGGGCTGCCACACAGGTAAGCCAGAATGGCAGAACCACGCGCGAAGAATTCCATGTCCACCGTTGCGTCTATTCGCAAGCGGCGTACGCACCACAGCACCCGCAGGGTGTCCACCACGATCTGCGTGGGGCTCTCGCTGCGGATGGTGAAAACATTCTCCGGTGGCACCAGCGCCATCATGTCGAGCACGCGGCGGTTTTGGTCGAAGGTAATGAAGTAAAGGTTGTCCCGCCCCACCAGTCGCTCGGCCCGCTTCACGGCGGGTGTGGCCACCACAAGCGCGCCCTGCTCTTCGAGCTTCACAAAGAGGATGCTTCGCATGGGGGCACTGGGAGTTGGGGAGAGACCGAGCGCCAGCAATACGTGCTGCCATTGCGTGAGCAGCCAGCAGAGCGGCCTGCCCACCCAGTTGTCGATGGTACGCATCGTGCGCGACTGCAACGCTAGTGTCCCCCTCGAATCCGCACGCTCTTCATGGGGCGCTCAGTGGAGCGCCTTGCCCCGCTTGCCGCTGCTCACGTAATACTGCAATGACCTCAAGCTTGCCACCGGGTAACGCAGGAAGGTGCGCAGGCTCAGGCGCAGGCTCAATTCTGCGTTGGTGGTGTCCCAGCAATTCGCGTCGCACTGCCGCACCAGGCGGCGGTGCTGGTTAAACGTGTCGCTCATCCACAGTTCGTGCAGCGGTTGCTGGCGTACGTTTGCCGCGCCCGCCTTGTCGAAGCACGCGGCCACATTTCCCTGCGCATCAATGGTCACCACGGCATACCCGGCATAGCAATAGAAGTTCGACGCGGGTGGTCGGTAAAGGTTGGTCATGCCATCGAAGAAGGGGGCGGAGGTGCTTTCGATGCCGGTGCCCTCAAGCCGTTCGCGAATATCCTTGATGGCCGCATCAACTTTTGGGATGTCGCCCTCGTCGAAGATCATGTCTGCATAATCTTCGACCGGCTTGTCCCGGTGCTGGAGGTTAGAGTGAATGGGCGCAAACTTCAGTTGGTCAACGCCCTCGCGTTGCGCCCATGGCACCATGTCTGCCAGCGTGTCCAGGTTATGGCGATTCATCACGCTGTTCACCCCGATGCGCACGGCAGGCGCTCCCGACCGGAGCTTGCGAATTCCTTCGAGCGTCCGCTCAAACATGCCCTTGCCGCGTATGGCGTCATGGATTTCCGAGTTGGCGCTCTCCAGGGAAATGGATACCGTCTCGATGCCCAGCGCGGCTATCTCTGCTACGTTCTTTTCATTCAACAAAAGGCCGTTCGAGTTTAGGTGTACCGCCATGCCGTAGCTACGCACATGGCGAATCAGGTCAAACAGGTCCTTGCGCAGCAGCGCCTCGCCGCCGGTGATGGAAACAATTCGGGTTCGCAGTTTGGCTGCTGAGTCAATGACTGCTTTCCATTCTTCCAGCGACAACATGCCGTGGTCGCCGGGGGTATAGTCGCAGGCGCCGCACATTTTGCAGCGCAGTTGGCACTTATCGGTGGCCATGATGATGAGCACCGGCAGCACGCGCGGGCGCAGGTCGAGGATGCGGCATACCCACACCTCGGCCATGCCTGCCATGTCTCGCGCCAATGCCAGCATCCTGCTTCCCTTCAAAGAGCCACACGTCGCCCCAACGCGGGGCGTTACCCATTAGCTCACTTCCCTGAGCGGATTCTAGCACACCTGCCCGCAGGCTGGACACAGCCAATAGGTGGTATCAGCCCGTGGTGCGCAGGCCGCTGGCGATGGCGTTGATGGAAAGGAGCAGCGAGGGAAATAGGGCGGCTGCCCGGTTCTCTTCGCCCGCAGCCCTGTGCTCGCGCCATGCCCGTAGCAGGGCAATCTGGCGCAGGTGAAGCACGCGCAGGCCGCTCTCGCGCAGGGCTAAGGTGGCCTCCATGCGGGGGCGGCGCACGCTGCGCGGCGCGCCGAATATCTGGTTGATCATCGACTGCGTATTTCGGTGTTCCGAGGCGATGATGTTGTAGAACCGCTCGCGCAGGTCAACGTCCCCCACCAGTTCCGCGTATTCATACATCAGCCCGGTGTCCGCAGAGGAGAGGCTAGTCTCCGCGTTCGACAACACATACCGCATGAAGGGCCACGACCGAGCGCTCTCGCACACGAACTCGAAACTTTCGACGTCTTCCCTTGCCAGTCGCTGCAACGCGCTGCCCAAGCCATACCAAGCGGGCAGGTAATACCGTGCCTGCACCCAACTGAACACCCACGGGATGGCGCGCAAATCTTCCAGCGTCCGCCGACCCGTACGGCGTGAAGGCCGCGACCCGATGAAGCTTTCTTCAAGCGCGTCGATGGGGGTGGTTTCCCCCCAGAATGCAATGAAGCCCGGCTCGTCCAGCAGGCTGCGATACGATGCCTCGCTGTAATCCGCCAGCCGTTCCCCCAGGTCCACGCGCCGCGCATTGCGCTCATAGGGAACCCGGTGGCGCAGTGTAGTGGCCGCCGTGGCTGCCAGAAGCAGCTCCAGGTTATAGGCTGCCGTCGGCGCGTTGCCATACTTCTGGGCAATCGTCTCGCCCTGTTCCGTCAGCCGCAGGCTGCCGCTCAGGGAATTGTTCGCCAGCGCTTCCATGAACCGGTGCGTGGGCCCCGCGCCACGACTGTTCGTGCCGCCGCGCCCGTGGAACAGGTTCAGCCGCACTCCGCGTTCGTGCGTCAACTCGCTCAGGTAATACTGCGCCATATGCAGCCGCCAATGGCTGGCGAACAGCCCGCTCGTCTTGTTGCTGTCGCTGTATCCCAGCATCACCTGCTGCTCTTTGCCCGCCCGTGCCGCAAGGCTCGCCTTTGTAATCGGGTGATCCAGGAACGCCTCCATGATTGCGGGGCCTGCCTTCAGGTCTTCGCCTGTTTCAAACAGCGGCACCACCGGCAACAGGCACACCACCCCTTCCGGGGTCGAGCGCAAGAGCCCGGCCTCGCGCGCCAGCACATATACCGTCAACAGGTCAGACTGGCCACGCGTCATGCTGACGATCAACGCGCCCAGCCCGCCAGCGCCATGCTCGCGCAGTTCCGCCGCCAGCACGTCAAAGGTGTCCAACACTTCCCGCGCCTTCGGCCCCAGGGCCGCGCCGCGCGGGGTCAACGGGCGCAGCGTCTCCAGCTCCTTGCTTAGGAAAGCCGACCGCGTCGCCTCGTCCCAATCGGTATAGCCCGTCGCATCCACACCGCCCGCTGCGAATAAGTCCAGCATTGCGGCTTCGTGAAAGGCGCTGTTCTGGCGTATGTCCAATGCTGCCATGTGGAATCCGAATACATCCACGAGCCGAGCCATCGGCGCCACTTCCATCTCTGCCAACCGGCTCGCACCCACCAGCTCCAGCGATTCGCTCAAGATTGTAAGGTCGTCAGTGAGTTCGGAAGGTCTGCGATACCGCGCATCGTCCGGGCAGCGTGTATCGGAAAGACGCACCTGTACCAATCGCACAAATTGCCGCCACGATTCCTTCGGGTTTGCCGCCACCACTTCTGCACCCAGTGTTCCAAGCAACGCCGCGTGGTTCTCTATCGCCTGCGTCAAAGATTCGGGCGCAGGTTGGTACAAGTCCGACAACGAAAGCGCGCCATACAGCACATCCAGCCGCTCACTCAACAACCCTCGCGCCGCCGTCCGCAATCGTGCCAGCGTGTCGCGCGTGGTCGTGCTGGTCACCAGGGGGTGGCCGTCGCGGTCGCCGCCTACCCAGTTTCCAAACGACAGTCGGGGCAGCCGCGAGGCCCGCAACACCGCCGGGTCCAGCCCCGCCATGCGCCACGTCTCTTGCAGACGCTGGTCCAGTGTAAGTACCGCTTGCGGAAACACCATGCGGAAATAGTCGATTGCATTGCTCAACTCGGAAGCCACGTCCGGCTTGTACAGGTACATCTCGCCCGTGCGCCACAGGCACTCCAGCTGCGTCTTCATCCGGTCGCGAATGGCCCTGCGTTCACGGTCAGTCCAATGGGGGAGTGCCGCCTGTTGCAGCGCGTCGAACAAGGCGCGGTGCTGCTTCAGGATGACCGGGCGCTTCGCCTCCGTGGGGTGCGCCGTAAGCACCACCTCGACGTGGACATCCGCGAGGCCGTCAGCAATGGCTGCGGCATCCAGGCCAGACTTCGTGAGGGCGGTAAGCTGTTGCCCCCAAAGCCCGGGTTCATGCAGCCCGCCATGCTGCTCTTCGCCAAAGCGTCGCGCTTCAACCGCAGCGCTTTCCTCGGCGAGGTTAAGCAATTGAAAGGCAATCGAAAGTACCTGGAGTTCGCGGTCAATAGCGCCCCAACTGTCCGAACGTGCTGGGAGGGGATCCGCATCCGTCCTCCAAGGCACCGCCTGCGCCAAGTCGCGGTGTCCCAACTCTTCCAGCACTTCCCGAAAGCAGCTGCTCAACAGTTGCAGGTCGCGGTCGATGCAGGTGAACCATTGGCGGTGGACGTCATCAATAGGCATGGAGGGCTCCGGGGCTTCGAGGCGCGAATGCGCACGCGTATTGGCAATGAGGATACTCCGCGCCACAAAGGGCGCGCACCCGGGATTCCAACTATACACCATCCTCGGCAGAATTCTCTTCTCTGCCAATGCCGCCTTGTAAGCCATACGAGCAGGCTGTCCCGCTGCGCGCCCGTCCGCCTGCCTTGTATTAACGTACTGGCAGACGTATGATCCCGCAGCGAGCAGCGGCGCAGGAGTATTCCCATGGCAGTTCCAACCCAACCCTCCCGCTTACAGGCGGGCGATCCGCGCCTCATTATGCGGTGGGCGCGCCGCTATGCGAAGAGCCGCACCATTTCTTTCCTTGTGCAGTGGATAGTCATTGTCGTGATGGTGCTGGTTATAGGCGTGGCATCGAGCCTGACTAGCCTTGCCTATGAGCAGGGCTACACCCTACTACTCACCCTTTCCATGGCACTTATGGCGGGGACGATGGGGGTGCTGACGTGGTTCTCGGTTTCCCCCTGGGGTAGCGAGATTATCTGGAAGATCACCAATTGGCTGTATGGCAGCGAGGGCTATGCCTCGTATAGCGGGGACAAGGCGGAGCGCGCCACGCCGTTGTGGCTCACCGCCTTGGGCGGGGGGCTGGTGGTATATCACCTGCTGCTGGCCATGCTGGTCAGCTTTCGATTCATCCCGGTTGCGCACATGCAGCCCGCCTCGGCGCTCTACATGGCGCCCTTCCTCATCATCATGATCCGATACCAAGACCTTGGGTTCTGGGCGTGGATATGGCCGGTGATGTATGCGCTGCATGGTGTGCTGCTGCTGGCGGGCGTGTTGAGCCCGCTGCGGGGCGACCTGCAATTGCTGAACATGATCGGCCCGGTGTTTGGCTATGGGCTGGTGGCCATCGTGGTGGGTCACGCGTATAGCCGCTATGCGCTGTATCAGTTGAAAAAGCTGGCGCGCACGGGGCTGCCGCCGGAATCGGGCAGCCAGGGAGACGGCGAGGGTGATTGATCCCGACCGCCTCATACACGAGCCTGCGCGCCTGAGGATTCTATCCATCCTCACGGGCGTGGACGCGGCGGACTTCAACTTTCTGCAGAGCACGCTGGGCCTGACGAAGGGCAACCTGTCGTCGCACATGGACAAGCTGGAGAAGGCGGAATACGTGACTGTGAGTAAGACGTTTAATGGACGTATGCCTCATACGGAATATGTAGTTACCGATATGGGTCGGCAGGCATTGGAGCAATATTGGCGAGACATGGACGCCATACGTGGGCTTCAAGATGCGGCGCGGGATGGAGAACCGCCGCGTACGTGAGGACCATAGTTGCACGCCGTGCATTGGTATTCGCGGCACTGGCATTCGCTTGGTGTCTCGGCACGGCCCATGCCCAGTCGCCCCCGCTCACGCTCGAACCGGGCCGGGGAGACTTTCGCCTTGCCCCGCACGTGGATGTGCTCGAAGACCCTACTGGGCAGATGGGCATCACAGAGATCACCGCGCCCGAGGGGGCGGCACGCTTTCGCTCGGCATCGACAAGCTCACTCAACTTTGGCGTTTCACGTTCGGCCTATTGGCTGCGCTTCACGCTTATCGACCTGCGCAAAGAACGCCAGATTCTGACCATGTGGGTGCTGGATTTGAGTTGGGAGAACCTGGACAGCGTGCGGCTGTTTAGCCCCGACTATGACAAGCCGGGCACCTTTCGCATGACGGAAGTGGGCACGCGTTACCAGCGGCCTGCGAGCGTGTTGGGGGGAATGCGGCCGGTGCTTCCGTTGAGCGCTCCCATGGGCGAGCCGACGACCTTCTACGTGCGCATTGAACATGAAGGCGCAATGATGATGCCCGCGCGGGTGCGCTCGGTGGAGAACTACCTTTCGCGCAATGGCTTCCGCTCGGCGGTGAGCGGATTCTATATTGGCACCATCTTTTCGATTGCCGTCTATAACCTGCTGCTGTTCTTCGCGCTGCGGCAGCGCGTGTATGTATGGTACGTAGGCTACCTGCTCTTTGGGATAGTCTATTACCTTTCGAAGATCAATGTGCTCGAGGAGAGCATCTTCTTTGGGTATCCCGAACTGGACGCGCGCGTGCGCATGGTGGCACTGTCGGTGGCGGCCTTGTCGTGCTTTGCGTTTGCGCGGGACTTCTTGCTGACGGCGGGCAACGCGCCCCGGCTGGACAAGCTGATCAAGGGCTTCGGGATTTTCTGGGCAGGCTTCACCTGCCTGATACCGTTGCTTCCGATCACCTTTCTGGACCATGCCACCAGCATCATGGGCATTGCGTCGCCGGTGCTGTTCCTGTTTGTGGGCGTGGCGCGCTATGCGCAGGGCTTCAATTCTGCGCGCTACTTCGTGCTGGCGTGGTTCTTCCTCACCGTCGCGTATTCGCTTTGGTCGCTGATGCACCTGGGGGTGATTCCCGCGAGCGAGCTCGTGCCATGGACGGTGGTGGTCATATCTGCTGCCGAGGCGATTCTGCTTTCATTTGCGCTGTCGGACCGGGTGCGGGTGTTGCGCGAAGAGAAGGAAGAAGCGGGCCAGCGCGAGCGGCGCTACCGCACGATGGCGATTACCGATGAGCTGACCGGGCTGAACAACGTGCGCTACTTCCGCACGCAGTTGCCGCTCGAGGTGCAGCGCGCGGAGAAGTTGGGCCTACCGCTGTCGCTTGCGTTGATGGACCTGGACGAGTTCAAGAAGTTCAATGATTCGCACGGACACCCGGCGGGCGACGCCGCGCTGCGCCAACTGGGCGAGGTGATCGAGGTCTGCGTGCGCGAGCGCGACGTGGCCTGCCGTTATGGTGGCGAGGAATTCGTCATCGTGTTTCCTGCCACGCGCGCCGAGGAGGCGCTCGAAGGGGCGGAGCGCATCCGCATATCTTACGAACAGGCGCGGCGTGCCGTGGGAATGCCCCACTACGGCGCCACCCTGAGCATTGGCCTGGCCGAGTTCCACCCCGGCGAACGCGCGGAAGACCTAGTCGAGCGCGCGGACCAAGCCCTATACAAGGCCAAGCAGACCGGCAAGAACCGCACGGTGGTGTCGGCGGCATCTACGCGCGCCGGTTCCGAAAGCGGATGAACACCCAGCCATAGCCGCCCAGCATGAAAAGGGCGATGCCTATCACGCGGTCGATAGTGAAGGGTTCAAACTGCACCCTGAGCAGGTAACCGTTTGGGTCGTTGCGATCTGGTTGTGGTGGGGGTTGGGATATTCGCCAGTTACCGATCAGCTGGCTATACCTCTGCGGTTGAATCCAAATCTTTTCCAGCACTTTACCATCTTTTGCATGAGCGCTGAGGTGCAGGGTTACAAGCGGGGGGTGGCGCTTGCGCGTGTAGGCGATTTCGGTGTCGCCAACCTTGCTGGTAGTACCTTCTCGAATATACACCGGCGCGCCCGAGGGCGGGACAATCACGGCTTCCTGAACGGGTTCGTCGGCGGATTCCGTAGGCAGCCCGTAGGCCAGCACTTGTGCAAGGTACAGGCTGTGCCCGTGCGCCTTCGATGCCTTAAAACGCCTTGTGCCAGGCAAGGGAATGCTTTCCCCCTCTGCCACTGTCAACGGCTCTGCCGGTGCGCCTTCGCCGATGATGCGCACGATGGCGCGCCCATCTTCCCAGGCGTGGCAGGTCACCACCACTTCCGCCCCGCCGGGATGCATGAAGCGTATCGGCGCGTCGGGGCGGTAGGTATCGTTGGCGGGGACTTTCCGCCGGGCCAATTTTTTGCTCGCCTTGTCTTCGTATAGCACTTCAATGAAGTCATCGCCCACGGAGAGCAGGGTCCACACGCTGTCGTCTTCCAGTTCTACCCCCGCGCCGGGGGCGAGGCTGGTCATGCGCTGGGTGCGTTCGCCGTCCTTCACTTCCCACCATTTCGCGTTCAGTTCCGGCCATGCCTCGGCAGCGGCTGCCGCCTGCGCCGTGGCCTCGTCCGCGTGCCAATGCAGCACCAAGGCCACGTCGGGCGCGAGTATGGTCCAGCGTTCGGACTCAATAAGTAGCGACGCATAGGAGCGATTTTCCACGCAGAGCAGCACCTTGGCGCAGGGCAGCCCGCGCGTGTTGGCGACCAAGCCCCGCCATGGATGTGCGCCCAGGTACGTAAGGCCGCCGGGCAGTGTATCGCCCGCGCTTACCGGAAGCGGCTTGCCTTTGTCGAGGGTGAAAAAGTCTTGATACGGCCCCAGTCTTGCATTCACGTCGCGCAGCGAGAGCGCAAACGGCAATTCCTGCACGCTAAAGGTCTGCTCGCGCGAGAGTCGGCGGACGGTGGACTCGATGTCGAAGGGGAGGATTTCCGCAGGCAGCGCCTTTCGCAGGCTGACGGCCTTGGTCTCGGCTGGGGCGAAGGCCACGTGTTCCGAGCGGCCCGGCTCGAGGCGCAGCAGGGCGTCGAAGTACGTGAGGGAGACATAGACCCAGAGCATGGCCCCAAAGAGGACGGTGAGGTAGGCCATATTCAGGCCAAGCCGGATGTTGTTACGATATGCCATGCGGAATTATGGCACGCGCACCGCAGGGGGCGAAACTAACCCAGGGCTGTCTGCACCTGCCCTGCATAGGCGCGCGCCTCGAGCAGGTCGGCGGCGTGTTCGGCGGCGTTGGTGTGGCGGATGGTGGAGAGGAAGCGCCATGCGTTGGCCCGGAACGACGGGTCTTCCACCAGTTGCTCTACCTTCCCCAGCAGTTGCTTGCCGGTTATCTTGCGCGTGTTGCCGCGCAGACCGAAGCCTTCGCTGACAATCTTGCGGGTGCAGATCTTCTGTTCTTCGTGACTGGGCAGCGCGAGCATGGGCACGCCGGAAGCGAGGCCTTGGTACATGGTGCCGTTGCCGCCGTGGCAGACCATGGCTTGCGATGCATCGAGCAGCTTAGAGCCGGGCGCATAGTTCGCAAAGCGGAAGTTGGACGGCGCGCGGCGGATGGCTTCTTCGCTCATCTGGTTGCCCGTGGTGACAATGAAGCGGTAAGGCGATTTACCCAGCTCCGCGCCAACGCGGTCGAGCAGGGGCTCAAGGAATCCGGTGGACCCCATGGTGAGGTATACGTTGGGCCGTCCGTCCTCGAGTTCGCCATACCAGTCGGGCAGCGGGAAGGGCGGTTCGGAAACGAGCGGGCCGATGGCGTGCCAATTGGGGAATTCAGGCAGCGGGGCGAACAGCTCGGGCAGATCGGGGGAGAGCATCAGGGTCTTGTGCCACAGATCGTAACCGCTTATGGGCTTCACGCCGTGGCGGCGATACACGCGGTTGCGAATCGGCCCCCAATAGAACTTGTCCATAAGGTCAATCACGCCACGAAGCGGGGTGAAGGGCTGGTAGAACTTTACGTTGTAGGCATTAAACACGCCAGCTGCTGGAATGCCCAAGGCATGGCCGGCAGGACTTACCCCCAGGCTGGCGTCGCCCAGGATCAGGTCAGCCTTTTCTTCCTGGGCCACGCGGATGATGTCCTCGATG
>JBIKMR010000224.1:0-7307 GCA_044359155.1 Candidatus Hydrogenedentales bacterium
GCAGGGTAATCTCGAAGGCGTCGCAGCCTGCGCCGTCTTCCTTCACCAGTCGCCGGATGTTCTGCGCCGACTCCGGGTCCAGTTCCTCGTCTGCGTCCATGTGGAGCAGCCAATCGCCGCGCGCTTGTGACAGCACGGCATTACGCGCGGCGGCGAAGTCGTCCTTCCAGGGGACATCAAACACGCGCGCGCCCTTGCTCATCGCGAGTTCCCGCGTGCCATCGGTTGAGCCGGTGTCGCCCACCAACACCTCTTCCGCAATGCCGCGCACGGAGGACAGGCAATCCCCGATGCAGTGCACCTCGTTCTTCGCAATCATCACAACCGACAGCGACGGCATACGCCCGGTCTCCCTTGGAGTTCTGCCCCCAATCCTACGCACCGGAGCGCGCGTTTGCACGCGCGGGCAGGCGCTCCCTATCATCGCGGTTCACGCTCTTGGGAATCGCACCTCTTGAACACCGCCCCCAACACATGGTTCCGTCGCTGGCCGCTGGCCGGGCTGGCGGTGCTGTGCCTGTTCCATGTGGTCGCCAATCTGTGGTGGCTGCACGCGGACAACCATGTTATTCGTGGCGATGAAGAATCGCACATGGAGTATGCGCGCGCGTACTACGAGGTGTTCTCGCTCAACGAATATTCGAGCGTGGTGCAGCGGATTGTGGCGCTGGGCAATATACGCCCGAAGACCATGTCGCACCCGCCCTTGCTCCACATGCTGGGCGGAGCGCAGTTGAGCGTGTTCGGCTATTCGGTGGACGTGGTTTCCTTCACCAACACCTACCTCTTCGTGCTGGCGATCATCGGCGTCTACCTGCTGGCGCGCCGCATCACCCACCGCAGGGATGCGCTCTTTGTGGCTGCCGTATTTAGCGCTACACCGATTGTCTTCACCGCGTCCCGCTTCTTCATGACCGACTTCGTCGCCATGACCTTGACCATCTGGGCCTGCTATGCCCTGCTGCAAAGCATGGGTTTTCGGCACACTGGGTGGGTGCTGCTCTTCGCCATGCTCAATGGCCTGGGGCTGCTGTCGCGCTCGGTCAATCCGCTGTACCTGCTTGGCCCTGCCGTGCTGGTGTTTGGGTATGGCCTGTGGCAATGCCGACCCAGCCCCGAACGTCGGCCCGACTTTGACGGCTTGCGCACGCTGGGCATCCACGTCGTGCTTACCCTGGTTGTCACCATAGGCATTGCCGCTCCGTGGTACTTCCGCCACGCGGAGAGCATCTACGATTTCTGGGTGGGGTATCGCGGCAACGTGACCGGCACGCCGCTGGCGGGGCTCGACGATGCCCGCGTGCCCGAGGTGCCCGCTGAGCCAACACCCATACCGCCGCTGGCCCAGCCGAAGCAGCCCGCGACCGTGGCGATGTACTGGCCGCCTGCTCCCATCGAGCCGAACATCGTGCAGCGCGTGGTGAATCGCTTCCTTTATCCGCCCAACCCTTGGGTGGATTATCCCGCGCACGTCATCAACAACGGGCTGTTCCTGCCCTTTGCTATTCTCGCCGTTCTTGGTGCGGCGCTGGCATGGCTGTCGCCCCGGTTTCGGCGCTTCGACCTGGTGCTTTATCTCGTTTGGATACTCGGTTCCTTCGTGTTGTTGCAGATGACCCTGCGCTGGTCCACCCCGCGCTATGCGCTCCAGTTCATTCCCGCGCTTTCCATCTTCGCCGCGCTTGCCGTGCTGGCGCTGCCGCGCAGGGTGCGGCGGCCCGCCGTAATCGCGATGACGCTGCTGTGCATGGTGCAATATGCCAACATGACCTTTGGCTCTTTCGGTCCGCTTCAGCGCATCGCATTGCCGGTGGTCTTGACTGCGGACGTGCAGGACAAATATCACGACCCCGGTTTAAACATTCTCAAGGACATGGTCTCCGCCAGCAACGCCTATCGCCGCATGGGCACGCCGGAGGAGTACAACTACAAGGACGAAGTCTTTGGCGCGCTGATCCGCGCGGAGACCACCGGCCCGCCACGTTCGGGCGAATACGCCGACTTCGCGCGCCTGCGGATGCTGGGCATGGACTGGGACCAGCAGCACTATTGGCCCGCACCGAATCCCTACCTGTTGCCGGGGCAAGACCCGAACGTGCTGCCCCGCCGCAAGCTGCGGAGCGTGGTGCTGCAAAGCGAGCCGGAGCAACTGAAGCCTTACGTGAACTCCGTGGACTACATCGTCTACCGCGCCTTCAGCGCGCAGCAGGAAGCGGACTGGGCGGCGTACTTCGCGCAGTACAACTTTGCGCCCATCCACCGCTATGCCGAACCGGCGATCGGCGCGGACCCGCCCGCTTGGTACGGTGTGTTGCAGAAGGACGCGGGCGAGGCGCTGGACTTGACGACTGCCGACTCGGTAAGCGCGCTCGATGTGTACGACTTGCACGCGCTGATGAACACGCCCGCCTTTGCCAACGTGAAGGAAGACGTGAAGGCGGTGGCGCAGCAGCGCTATGCAGAACTGGTTGGAAAGTTTCAGGCCTTCGAGCTGACCAGCCAGGTGTCGATTCTCAATGCTGGCGTGGTGCCGTTGGGCGGCGGGCTGTTCCGAATGCGCTACCTGTTGAAGATGACACAAGACATCGAGCGGGACGTGGGAATTTACCTGATTGGCCGCGTTGAGGAAAAGAACTACCACCTGCTGCCGCCCGAGGCACAGGGCAAGCGCAACTATTTCGACTGGCACACCCAGCCCACGCCGCCCACCAGCCAGTGGAAAAAGGGGCAGGTGCTGCTTATCACCCAGGACTTCCAGCCCAACCCCGTGCCCCATGCCCTGATGATGGGCTTTGAAACCTTCGACCAGGATCTCGTGGGGCGCGGCGTTGAGCTTGGCATCATCGACTTCGGTAGCGTGAAGTAGGGGCTATTGCTCCAATCGCGCGAAGGCTTCCAGCAACACCTTCTCTTCCGCCTGCCAGTTGTATTTTTCTTCGACTGCGTTCCGCCCGTTTGCGCCGAGGCGGGCGGACAGTTCGGGGTCGCGCAATAACTGGAGCGCGGCATCGGCTATGGCTTGTGGGTTGGTCACGTCTACCAGCAAACCACACTCGCTCTCGCGCACGATGCGTTCCACTTCGAGCGAGAAGCCCGGCACGATGACGGGCTTGCTCTCGCGCATGTAGTCGAAGAGCTTGTGCGGCATGGCCAGCGTGTGGTTGATGGGGCCGGGCTGAAAAAGAATCAGGCCCACGTCCGCCGCTGCAATATAGGACGGCACCTGCTCGAAGGGGACCACGCCCAACAGCAGCATGTGCTGATCCAGCCCGGCTTCCGCTATCGCCTTGCGGTACTCATCGAGCGAGCCGTACACGTATTCGCCCAGCACGATGCAGCGCAGGTCGGGCAGGTCGCGCACCAGCAGGCGCATGGCTTCCAGCAGTTGGTACGAACCGCGCACGTCGCCAAAGATGCCCTGGTGAATCAGCACCGGGTGGCCTTCGTATCCACCAACCCCCTCCGCGCAAACAGGCTGCAAATGGTTCGTGTTGATGACCACCACCCTCGGCGTGCGGAGTCCCTGCCAAGGCGCGTCGAAGCTGCCGCGCGTGAGGATGATCAGGTCGGTGGCTCGGGCAAAGAGGCGCATGAAGCGGACGGTGATCCACTCAATGAAGGGACGCAGGGCGGCGGGGAAGAACTTCGAGAACTCGGTTTGCACATGCTCGTGCATGTCGAAGACCACGCGCCCGCCCGTGAGCAGGCCCGCCACAATCGCCGCCACCCACGACTCCGGTTCGGGCGCGACGAAGATGTTCGCGCGCGAGCGGACGGCCTCAAACACCAAGCGCGGCAACACCAGCGCGCGGGCCAGCAAACCCTCGGCCTTGGGCAACGTGACGAACCTCACGCCATCGCGGTCGGCGGGCACGTCGCCCGTGTCTGGCACCAGCGATGCGACCTCGTAGCCCGCGTCTACCAGGCTGCGCGCCAACTTGTGAAACATGCGCTTGTCGTCGTGCGCGTGCAACGTCTGCACCAGGCACACGCGCTTGCCCGTCGGCGTGCTCACTCGGCCACCCAAAAGCAGTGGCCGGGCGTGTCACTCGGCACGGCGACGATGCGCAACGATGCGCCGCAGCGGGGGCAGTTGCCTGCAAAGTGCGTGCCCGCATGGTTCAGGTAGACCCGCGAATAGACGCGGCAACATTTCCACATCATGCCGATGGACGGGCGCGGCGCGGGCGGGCCGGGATTACTGGGCACCGTATTACTTGGCACCTTTGCCATCCGGTGCAGCCTCTGCGGCAGCCTCGGCCTTGGCGGCGGCCTTCGCCTTGCGGGCAGCCAGCATCGCAGCGACCGAGTCTTGCAGCTTGTGCATAAAGCCAGCGCCAAACCACACCAGTCCCGCCGAGGCCAGCCCCACCAGCAGCGCTATCGCCACCATCAGGGTCTGCTGCATCAGGGAGACTCCTCGCTATAATCCAGCGGCACCAGCGGCGGCGTGCCTTCCGGCGTGGGCGGCACCGCCGGGGCGATGGCCTCTTGCAGCGTGCGCAGTTGCGTCTGCAGGGTGGAGAGTTGTTCAAGTAATATCTGGTTGTCCGTCTGCATGGATCCCAGCGTGCTGTTCAGTTGATCATTCTGGGACCGCAGCCGAGCAATCTCCGCCTCGATGGCATCCGTATCCGGCGTGGCGACAGGTTCCTCCGGAGTCACCTCGACCATCTCCGCCGGGGGCGTCTCTTCAACCACGGGTTCCGGCACAGGCGTAGGTTCAAGCTCCGGTGCAGGCGCTTCTTCCTTCGCCTCGACTTCTGGCAGCGTGGGCGGCGTGGGCAATTCCTGCTCGGGAGACTTCTCGGGCACAGGCTCCGGCTTCACTTCCTCGAGGCGCACATCGTCAAACCATGCCTTGCCTGCACCCCGCAACACGCAGCGCAGCGTGAGGAAGCTGGTCCGCTCCGGCACCTCGAATTCGAGCGAGACCTCTTGCCAATCCGTGGTGCCAAAGATGGGGGATTCCTCGCCCGTGTTGGCCACATGGTTTACGCTCAAGGGGGTGCGCTGCCAGCATTGCACCCACAGCGCGGCGCCGTCGGCGTTCTCCGTCTTCACCCAGCCCGACACGCGCATCCGCTTGCCGGAATAGGCACCGAGGATGTTCTGGCTCCAGTTGTTATACGGTTCGATGGGATAGGGCACCGGAGTTTCCAGCACCGCGCAATATTCGCCCGCGTGGGTCTCGGTGCTGATGCGCGCCGTGGGCACTGCCGGGCTCACCGAGGCCTGCGGGAAGGGTGCTACAAAAACGTCCCACCGATCGGGCCGCTGCTCACGCAGCTTCTCGAACCCGCCGTTTACCAGCAGGTCTTGCGGGGCTTGTGCCAAGGTTGCCGCCAGGGCTATGCAGAGCGAAGTGAACACGGCCTAGCGCACGCTCATGCCTTGCATACGCAGCTTCAAGTCCTTGGCCGAAGTGGCATTGCCCAGCGCCACTTCCGCCGTAATGGTGCCCGCCTTCCACAAATCAAAGAAGGCCTGGTCGAAGGTCTGCATTCCCCACTGGTCTTTGCCTTCTTCGATCAGCGCAACAATTTCCTTGAAGGCCTTGCCCTTGTCGATGAACTCGCGGATGGTGCGCGTGCCGATCAATATCTCTTGCGCCACGGTGCGGCCCGTGCCGCTGGCCAGCGGCACAATGCGCTGCGACACGATGCCCCGAAGCACGCTGGCAATCTGCTTGCGAATCTGAATTTGCTGGTGCGGCTCGAAGAACTCCATCACGCGGTTCAGCGTCTCGACCGCGTCCACGGTGTGCAGGGTCGAGAACACCAAGTGGCCCGTTTCCGCAGACGCGAGCGCCGTGCGCACGGTTTCCGCGTCGCGCATTTCGCCGATCAGGATGATGTCGGGGTCTTGTCGCAGCGCGCCGCGCAGGGCGTTGGCGAAGGACAGCGTGTCGTGTCCCACCTCGCGCTGGGTCACGATACCGGTCTTGTCCTGGTGAATGAATTCGAGCGGGTCTTCCACCGTTACCACGTGGTCCGCGCGCGTCTCGTTCACCTCGTTGATCATCGCTGCCAGCGAGGTGGACTTGCCTGAACCCGTCGGACCTGTGAACAACACCAGTCCGTTCTTCAGCGCGCACAACTTCTTCAAGACCGATGGCAGGCCAAGATCATCCATCGTCAGGATTTTCATGGGAATGAGTCGCATCACGATGCGGGTGTCGCCGTCATCGCGGCAGGCATTCACGCGAAAGCGCGCCTGTCCCTCGAAGAGGTATGAGCTGTCCAGCTCCATCACCTTCTCGAACTTCTTCAAGTCCGCGTCCGTGGCGATGAACGAAAGGCACTCCGCAATATCGTCCTGCGACATCAAGTCGCAGTTTTCCAGCCGCCGCAGCGAACCGTCAATCCGCAGTATCGGCGGGTTGCCCGTCTTCAGGTGAATATCGGAGGCCTTCTGGTCCACCGAGGCCTGCATGATTTCTTTCATCGTCATCATCGGCATGAAACGCACCTCCCATGATTGCCGCCAGCATACCACGAAGAACCGCAAGCGAAACAAAGGGCGGGCCATGCTTCGCACGCGCGCGGCTAGCCCTGCTTGTTCTTGCTCCACTGCCACTTGGCAATGCCGTAGGCAATGCCCAACTTGGCGAGATAGGTATGGATGGCGTAGATGAGCGAGACTTCCCAGTCGCAGCCGCGTTCGTGGGTCTGCCAGGTCTTGCGGGCGATGATGCCCAGAACCGCCATGACCGCCACCCCCTTGATGAAACCGGGCGCGAAGAACAACACGAACACTGCCCCCGCAAGGGCAAGGCCCCAACGAAGGTTCGCGCTCACTTCTTCCGACCAGAATGGTTCCGATGTGCCCGCACAGCGGTCGGCTATCTCGGCGTACGATTCGCCCACCCGCACGTTGCGCTTCCAGTAATCCACGAACCCTTGGTACGCCAGGTCGTGCAGCGCCATGGGCGCATGCAGGTGCCACACCCGCAGCTTCGATTCGTTGCGCAGCCGCCAGCAGAGCAGCGGCTCTTCGCCATACTTCACGTCCTCGGGAAACCCGCCCAGCGCCTGCAACGGCTCGCGCTTCCACATTGCCGCGCCGCCGCAATAGAGGGAGTCCCCCTCCGGGTAATCCCAGTCCAGTTGCAGCGCATCATAGAAAACGTTGTTGCGCTTCTCTTCCAGTTGCCCAAACACGCAGGCCACGTCTTCCTGCTCGCGCAACAATTTCATGGCCTTCAGCGGCCAGACAGTGTGCATCTCCATGTCCCCATCAAGAAACTGGACAAACTCTCCCTGCGCCTTCGCCAGCCCCAGGTTGCGGTTCTCTGCCGCGCGCCT
>JBIKMR010000225.1:0-7283 GCA_044359155.1 Candidatus Hydrogenedentales bacterium
CGGAAATGTCCCCATCACAAATACTGGTGGCGTTGTAAATCTTGAAAAGCTCGCCACGGAAGAGGGATTGGGCGACGGGCCAGGGGACGGCACCGCGCACTTGGGCGGCGAGTTCTTTGGCGGGGCGGGTCCAGTCGATGTAGCCGTGTTGCTTGGAGAGCATGGTGCAATACGTTGCGGCGGCGTGGTCTTGCGGGGTGAAGGTGGCGGTGCCTGCGGCCACCTGGTCTAGCGCGTCGGCCAGCATGTGTGCGCCGAGTTTGGACAGGCGCTCAGTGAGGGCGACCGCGTCTTCGTCGTCGCCTATTGGGGTGCGTTGTTGCAGCACGAGGTCGCCCGCATCCATGTCGAGGATGAGGCGGATGATGCTCACGCCGGTTTCCTGATCGCCCGCCATCACGGCGGACTGCATGGGGGAGGGGCCGCGCCAGCGGGGCAGCAGGCTGGGGTGCATGTTGTAATAGCCGTGCTTGGGAATGTCGAGTATCGGCTGCTTGAGGATGCGGCCATAGGCCACCACGGCGCAGGCGTCGGGGGCCTGTTCGCGCAGCCAGTGTTCGAAGGTTCCGTCGTTCAGCTTGGTGGGTTGGTGTACCGGTATGCCGTTGTCCTCGGCCCACACTTTAACGGGTGGGGGCGTGGGGCTGCCGCTGCGCCCCTTGGGGCGGTCCGGCTGGCAGACCACGGCGACCACGGTGTGGCTTTCGGCCACCGCCTCTAGCGAGGGGACCGCGAGTTCCGGGGTGCCGAAGAAGACGATGCGCATGGGGGAAAGGGGTTTCTGCAAATGGGCTGACACGGACCTGCACGGACCTGCACTGACTGACACGTACGATAGAGCTTATCCGAGCAGGCCTGGAATGTTGAGGCCCTGGGTGACGGAGGACATGCGGTCTTTCACGAGGTCTTGGGCCTTGTCGATGGCGTCGTTGATGGCGGCCTTCACGAGGTTCTCGAGGGCGGCGGGGTTTTCGGGGGTCATGGCGCTGGGGTCGATCTTGAGTTCGAGCAGTTCCATTTTGCCGTTCATCACCACGCGCACTTTGCCCCCGCCGGACTGGCCGTCCACGCGTTCCTTCGCAAGGGATTCCTTGATGGACTCCATCTCGCCCTTGAGGTCCATAACCTTCTTGAGCATAGAGCCCATGTCTTTGAGATCGCCGAGTCCGCGAAACATGTGGGGGATTCCTTTACTGAAGAATGGGACGGAGGGGAAAAGGCCGGGCGCTCCACCCTGTGGAGCGCCCGGCGGGGGTGCTTACTTACCGACGGCTTCCGCGCCTGCGGCGGCGACGGTGTGGTCGTTCTCGACGGAGGAGCCGCTGACGCCGATGGCGCCGATGACTTGGCCGTCCTTGTTCTTCAGCGGCACGCCGCCTGGGAAGGTGATAAGGCCGTCGTTCGAGTGCTCAATGCCATAGAGCGGGCCGCCGGGCTGGCTGAGTTCGCCAATCGCGCCGGTGGGCATGTCGAAGAAGCGGGCGGTCTTGGCCTTCTTGATGGAGATATCGATGCTGCCAAGCCATGCGCCGTCCATGCGGACGAAGGACTTGAGGTTGCCGCCTGCGTCCACGATGGCGATGTCCATCTTGGTGTCGATTTCTTCGGCCTTGGCAATGGCGGCCATGGTGGCGGCATGGGCGGAGGCGAGGTCAAGGTCTTGCACGGAAAGCAGGGCAGGCTCCATGCCTTCCTTCTTTTCGGCCAGCGCGCCCTGCGGCTGGTATTGCAGCACGGTTACGGCGAACAGGGCCAGTGCTGCTGCAAGCATAATCTTCGATTTCATTGGGATACTCCTCTGGGTGGTGTTTGGGGCCCAACACTTCGGGCCAAAGGGAATGGTATGCAACGGGGGACGAGGGGGTCAATAAGGGGCTGAATCGAAGGATTCCCGGAAGTGGTGCTCGAAGCGGGCGGCGGCCTGCTCGAAGGGGGGCGGGGCAGGGAGCAGTTTTTCGAGCGAGGTGACCGGTTTGTCGGGGATGCCGCAGGGGATGATGAGGCGGAAGTGGTCGAGATTGAGGGTGATGTTGAGGGCGATGCCGTGGCAGGTGACCCAGCGGTGGAGGCCCACGCCGATGGCGGCAACCTTGGCACCGCCCACCCATACGCCGGTGAGGCCCTCGATGCGTTCGCCTTGTAAGCCATATTCGGTCAGCAGGTTGATGAGGACTTGTTCTAGGGTGCGGAGGTACCAGCCTACGGAGCAGCGCCATTGGTTGAGGTCGAGGATGGGGTAGGCTACCAGTTGGCCGGGGCCGTGGTAGGTAATGTCGCCGCCCCGGTCGGTGGGCTCGACGGCGATGCCGAGGGTGGCTAGGTGGTCTTTCGAGTGGAGCAGGTTGGTGGCGTGGAAGTCTCGCCCGCAGGTGAAAACGGGGGGGTGTTCAAGCAGGTAGAGGGTATTGGGGGCTTCGCCCTTGGACACGGCTTCGCGGCGGGCGTGCTGCATGGCGAGCATGTCGGCGTAGGGGGTGAGGCCGGGGAGGCGGATGGTTTCGATGGTGGGCATGTGGGTGAACTGAAGAGGAAGAGGAGACCTTCGGTCGGAAGAGTGGCAAGGTCAGGAGACCACGCCACAACAGACAATTTATTATTTTGTGCGCACTTCATGAAGCAGTTCGATGGTGACGTCGTTGAGGGAATCGACGATGTGGTCGGCGGCGGTTAGTTTGTCTGCGGTGAAGGAGTGGGTGACGGCAAGGCAGGGGATGTGGGCGGCCTTGGCGGCGTTGATGCCAGTGATGGCGTCTTCTACGACGACGCATTGGCTGGCGGGCAATCCGATGCGTTCGAGGGTGGTGAGGTAGATTTCGGGGTGGGGCTTCTTGTGGGTGACGAGGTCGCCGTTCATGCGGGAGATGAAGACTTCGGGGTCGATGCGGGCGGCGAGCAGGGTGGCGTCTGCCGTGCGCGCGGGGCTGGACGTGGCCAGCGCGAGCACCCAGTCCGGGTGGGCGGATGCGGCGGCGATGAGTTGGTGTGCGCCAGGGAAGCTGATGTCTTCCGCGCCCTCGTCGAGCAGTTCCAGGAAGAACTGGAAGCGGGCCTCAACGGCGGCCTCGCTGTCGATGGTCACGCCATACTGCTCGGCCACGCCCTCGACGTAGCGGTATGCGCCGGTGCCGATGAAGGGGTGGAAGTCGTGGGCTTGCACCTCGACGCCGTACATTTCGCGGAAGACGCGGATGGAGGCCTGTTCGCTCAGGCGTTCGGTATCGGCCAGCACGCCGTCCATGTCGAAGATAAGACCGTACAAGGGGAAGTCCTTTTCCGTGGGAAGTGGAAGAGGATGCTATCGCATGGGGTTTGCGTAATCCAAGCGTGGCGCGGGAGCGCTGTGTTTAGCGAGCGACTTCGAGGCTGGCCAGGGATAGCTCCGCGTCTGCGGCGAGGGGGGTGGTACCGCACTCGACGACTTCCTTAAAGCGCTTGCGCGCCTGCTCGATGTCGCCGGTGTGGTCGAGGTACATCTGGCCAAGGGTATCGTTGAGTTGGGCGAGGGCGACCGGGTCGGTGACGCGGTTGCGCACCTGCTCATACGCAGCCACGCGGAACACGCCGCTGTCGGATTCCAGAGCACCGGTCATGTCGGACATGGCCACGAGGGCGAGCTCGGCCACCGGGTTGCCTCGCCCGGAGTAGCGCGCCACAAGGCGCTCCAATTCCGGAAAGGATTCCGCGCCCTTCTCCCTTGCCTGCGCAATGGTATACAGCGGCTCGAACTGTTCGGAGCGCGTCTGTTCCAGCACGTCGAAGCGGTAGGCGTTTTCGGGGGTGGATGCAAAGGCCGCGCCGTATTCGCTGCGCAGTTTTTCGTAGGCATCGTAAGCTTGGGCATAGCGACCCAGGTTCTCAAACTCGATTCGGGCCAGCGCCAGTTGACGCTGCCCGGCCTCGGGCGCTTTCGGCGCCTCGGCCAGTTGACGGGTCAGCAGCGCGTGCGCGCCGTTGTAATCTCCCGCCGCCACCAGCGCGTCGGCTTCGGCAGTGGGGGACTGCACCGGCGCGAGGCGGGCCAGTTGTTCACCCACGGGGGCGACGATATTCGTTCCCATACCCTGCCAGAGGGGAACCACCAGCAGCGCGGTGACGAATGCAACGCCTGCAAACTGAAAGGCGAGGCGGGGGGAGAAGGACCAGCCGAAGCGCCAGCCCCGATTACCCCGCAGGATTTCCTCACGCAACACCGGGCGCAGGTCTCCGGCGAACACAGGGGCGGAGTCCGGCAGGAAGTCGATCATCCTGCGCATGGCGTCCAGCTCGGCCCGGTCTTCGGGGTGGGCGGCCAGCCATGCGTTCAGCTCGCGCTGTTCCTCGGGGGCAAGCGGCTCGTAGAGCGCCGCCGCCATCAATCCTTCGATGTGGTCTCTATTGCTCATGCTCTTCCTATTACTCGTGGAGGTCTTGTAATTCTTCGCGCAGCTTTTTAAGCGCGCGAAACAAATGCACCTTAACGCTGCCCACCGTGCAGCCCAGCTCGACGGCAATGTCGGAAAGCTGGAGGCCCTCGAAGTGGCGCAGCATAAAGACGGTCTTCTGCGTGGGGGAGAGCACATGGAGCGCACCACGCACGCGCCGGTCGATCTCGTTGGCGCGCACCTCTTCCTCAGTCTGCTGGCGCGAGGGCATCATGATGCCGCCCTCGTCCGTGTTGCCCATGTAGCCCTCGTCCAGGGTTTCATGTTCGCGGCGCTTGCGGCGGCGGATATGGTCGATGGCCTGGTTGCTGGTAAGTCGAAGCAGCCAGGGGAGGAACCCGCCGGTTGGCTGCCAGGAGTCTATTTTGCGGTAGGCCTTGATGAAGGAGTCCTGCGCCACGTCAAGCGCGTCTTCGCGGTTGCCGGTCAGGCGGTAGGCCACCGCATACACCCGGCCTTGGTATCGCCGCACGATCTCATCGAACGCGAGTTGATCGCCTTTTTGCAGCGCAAGCGCCAAGTCCGTGTCCTCCTGAGTCTGGTATTCCACCACGGTGTATCCGTCCTTACTAACGCGCTGCATTGCCCGCAGGTTAACAGCATCACCGCATTTCAGGCCAATGCTACTCATATCAGGCCCTTTCCTTAGGAACTGTTTCCCGTGTTTACGGGGTATACGGCTTCCCCCCGGGTGGTTCCTACAGGCAATGGATGCAACATTCATACCCAGTTGTGGCAAATTCAAGAAATTGTTTACAGATTTACTCATTTTGCTGAATATTCATTCCGAATAGAAAGCAAATAAAAAAGTGTTGCGCTTCTGGAACTTTTTTCATAAAGTGTTGTCTTGGGTCGAAGGGCAAGGCTTTTGAGGCAACGGATATTATTCTGGGCAAGTTGCTTGGGGAAGCACGCTTTCTGTTCGACTTAATACAGTCAGAACGCAATCATCAAGTTGAGGGAGCACTCATGAAACACTGGATTCGTATTGGATTGATGTCCGCGATGTGCGCCGTGGTTGCAATGGGGGCCCTGCCCGCTTTTGCTGCCACCAGCGTTTACCCGGACGGTGCCGACGGCGGCGACAATGAACTGGACGGGGACGGCATTTACAACCCGGCGCGCCAACTGGACTATGACTTCCTGTTGAGCGTGTTCGACGAGTTCCTGCCGGTGCTGTTGCCCAGTTGGAACACAGGCGGCACGCCGCTTTACACGACGGTGACGCACCAAGTGTCCCCCTTCCTGTATGGGCAGGACAACAACGCCAACAGCATCAAGGACAATGACCACATGGATGCGTTGGCGGCGGTGTACAATGGCGGTGCGACTGCGGCCACGGGGGTCGCAGGGGCGGATATCGCCGCGATACAGGCCGCTTTCAACAACAACCGTATCGCGGTGCAGAACCGCGAAATCGTGTTTCCAAAGGTCACGGTTACTGCATTCGGCTTCTTGACAATCAACCTTAATAACGTAGCGAGCGGTTTTTCCCAGACGGTTGCGGGCAGTGCTATTGCCGTGCCTTCGCTTTGGACAGCGAAAGAGATCATCACCACCGGCGACCCCACGGAACGTGGTTTGCTCGCCGAAGGTGGTGACATGCTGGAGGTGGTTTTGCGAGACGTGTTGGCGGCCCAGATGACCCTTTGCCCCGGCACAGGCTCGACGGAGATTGCCTACATCCAGAGCTTCATGAATGTATTCATCACCAACTTCCTTAGGACGCAGCTTCCTGCCATTCTTGCGGGTGTTGGCACAGTAGTCCCGAATGCCGGAAACAACTACAACACGCTCGATATCGACGTTAACGTCGACGCCGGTGGCACGCTGGGCGTGATTCGCGTGCGCATTGCGGGAAGCAACCAAGGCAGCCAGCACATGCAGCAGGCGGTGGCCTTCTTCAAGAACTCATTCACCCCCACGCTTATCACCACAACGTGGACGGGGAATGGCTTTAATGGCGGCGCGGTTCCCGCTCCGAATGCGTGGCACGATGGCGTGGCGGGTGGCGCGGACTGGCCCTTGCCCAACTTTATCTGCCTGTCTGGCGCGGGCTCCCTCGCTGCCACGGGCAACCTGAACCGCGCGGGCAACACGAACGTTGTCTCGTACACCGGTGCCGCAGGCGCGGGCCAGCGCCAGAACTGGATGCAGGCCGAGGGCATCACCATCAAGCCGATTCAGTTTGTTGGCTTCCCAAGCACAATTGCTGGATTTGCAGGCAGCACGCTGACGATTGGCGAGCCTACGACTTACACGTTCGCAGGCGGCGACGGCACGACCAAGGCTTACGACTGGGAGACCGTCGATACTGAAGGTGCCCCAGTGACCGTTACCAACTATAAGTACACGGTTCCCCCTCTTGGTGGCACCACCAGCAACGCCACGTATGTGTTTAATCCAGTTGCTATAGGCGACACGGGCAAGAAGATAAGCGTGCAAGTGGCTGACGACACTTGGACGCGCACGGTGCCCCGCATGTCGTTGAGCATTACGGACCCACCCCCCACGGTTTCGAGCGTGGCGGTGCAGAGCGCGCAGGTGATTCGCGTTACCTTCAGCGAGGCGCTTGGCACGGGCGCCACGACGTTGACCAACTACGTGGTGAGCGGCACGGGCAAGGGCAGCTTTGCCAACAACCCGAGCTCGATAGCGCTGGTTTCTTCCGGCGTGTATGACCTGACTTGGAACTCGCCGCAGGAAATGTTCAACGGCGGAAACATCACGGTTACGGTGAGCAACGTGCAAGACACGTCGTCCATTACCATTGGCGCGCCGAACAGCGGAAGCTGCACGGGCTGCGCCATTGGCACCGCGCCGACGATTTCGAGCCTGGTCTCGCAGAACGCCGGGCCGACG
>JBIKMR010000226.1:0-7276 GCA_044359155.1 Candidatus Hydrogenedentales bacterium
TCTGCACGGCTTCCTCGGCGCTCTCTCCCGCCAGCAAGCGCGCAGGGATGTACCACGCCAACGTAATCGCCACGGCAGCCAGCGTTCCGACTATCCAGTGCGTCTGCTTGCGGGAATCTTTGTCGCGCCAATAGAAGGCGAAGATGAACAATACGATGAACAGGATGGCAGGGGGACCCTTGGCCAGCAGGCCCGCAGCCATGCCCGCATATACGACAAACAGCCACCCGGTGCGGCGCGTCTCGTGCCAGCGCCACAGGGCATACAGCGCGGCCATCATGGCCGCCGTGAGCAGCATGTCTATCTGGCCCGTGCGCGCCTGCCACCAGAAACGCTGCGTGGTGATGAGGATAACCACCGTCCACCACGCCACCCCCACGCCAAACAGCGACCGCGCCAACAGATACGTAAGCAGCACCACGGCCACGGCAGACAACACCGAAGGCAGCCGAGCCGTCCACTCGTTCACATGGCCCAACGGCAGCGACAGCAAAGCCTGGCTCCAGAACAACAGCGGCGGCTTTTCGAGATAGCTTTCCCCATTCACCGTGGGCGACAGCCAATTGCCGCTGTCCAGCATCTCTTGCGCCACCTGCGCATAGCGCGGCTCATCCGCAGGCCAAAGGTCATACCCGCCAAGGTTCAGAGAAAAGAACACCAGCGTGAACGCTGCGAGCAGGGGAACGTGGAGGCGGGGGGGAATGTTCAACATATAGGGAGTCTTAGCGGCGAACTAGCCATTAAAGTGCCGTAGCTTTTCTTCATACTCTTCGTGCGGCCCAATCCAGAACCAAATGAATCCGTCATCAACAGGCAGGGCAAGCGCCCGATAATTTAGGCCGACACGCGCAGACCAGACTTTTCCGACCCGCTTCAATTGCAATGAAGGGTGGCGGGGATTATCACGCAAGCGCTCGAACGCGTTTCTTGCCGCCGCATTTATCTCGGGCGGCAATTTAGCGATACAGTCCCAAAACTCAGGAATCGTGCGATGCATCAGAGCGGACTAGAGTTCCCGGCCGCGTGTTGTGCCCGGACTTCTTCGATCCATTTGTCAAGGCGACCTGCACTGGAATCATTCTCTATCTGCTTGTCCCACGCATCCGCCTGAAATTCATCTAGCCATTTGCAGAAAGCTGCAAGGTCCTGTTTGGAAAGGGCTGCTACTTGCGACTCGATTTCTTGCAATGTTGCCACGTGATGCTCCTTTCGTTTGTGCCTTCGAAATGTTATCTCAATGCAGCACGATACTCCAGCCCCTACCCCGCCAGCTTGGCCTGTAAACGCCGGTCCACCTCAGGGGTGACGTAGTGGCTGACGCTGCCGCCGAACCCGGCGATCTCTTTCACCAGACGCGAGCTGAGGAACAGGTAGGGTTCGCTGGGCATCAGGCAGACGGTGTCCACGTCGGGGTTGAGCTTATGGTTGTTGATGGCCATGGTCAACTCGAACTCGAAATCTGACACCACGCGCAGGCCGCGAATCAGGGCGATGGCCCCCTTGCGGCGAGCCAGATCCACAGAGAGCCCGACGAATTTTTCCACCTCGACGTTTCCGATGGGCTCGACCATTTCGCGCAGCATCTCGACGCGCTCGTCCTCGCTGAACAATCCCTGCTTCGCAACGTTGGTCGCCACCGCCACGATGATCTTGTCGAAAATCTGCGATGCCCGCTCTATCAGGTCCAAATGCCCCAGCGTGGGCGGATCGAAACTGCCGGGATACATTGCAATGCGGTTAGCCATTCGTCCATTCCCCCTTCACGGCTGCGGCCAGCGCCGCCTCATACACCTGCTTCACCGGCACACCCGCGCCCAGCGCGGCAGCCTTGCAGTCTTCAAACTCGGGCGCGGCGTTCGCACCGGCCACTTTGACCCGCACCCGGCCCCATGCGGTTTCCACTTGGCGCTGTTCGCGGGGCAGCGTGATGCGCCGCTCCTCGCGGATGCGCACGCCGATGGTGCTGCTGTTTTCGAAGAACACCCGCGCCATCGCGTCGGCGTTGCCCGTTTCGCAAAGCGCGGTGACCACGCAGGCGGGGCGCCCCTTCTTCCCATGGGCCGCCGTCCAGAAGGCATCCTTCGCGCCCGCCGCCAACAGCGCCTCGACCAACGGTGGAAACAATTCCCCCGGCATATCGTCAATGTTGGCTTCCACCACGCTGATGGTTTCCCCACCCGCTGACGGAGCAGGCTTCACCGGCTGCGCGCCCTCCACCATTTCCCCCACCTGAACACGCACCACGTTGGCGCGATCCTTCAGGCCCTTGTCGCCCGCGCCATAGCCGATGGATTCCACCGTCATCACCGGGGCCATGCCAAAGCCCTTGGCATAATGCTTCAATATCGCCGCACCCGTGGGCGTGGTCAATTCCCCCTGCACTTCGCCGCCATAGGTGGGCACGCCGAGCAATATCTTGGCCGTGGCCGGGGCAGGCACCGGCATAATGCCATGCGCGCACTTCACCGTGCCCGCACCCACATGCACGTTCGACGCGTAAACCGCCTCGACCCCCAACAGGTGCAGGCCATAGCACGCGCCCACGATATCCACGATGCTGTCGATGGCCCCCACTTCGTGGAAGTGGACCCGCTCGATGGTGGTGCCATGCACCTCCGCCTCGGCATAGCCAATGATCTCGAAGACCGCCTTGGCGTTCGCCTTCACCACGTCGGGCAGGGTGGCGGCGTCTATCAGCGCGTTCACGTCGTGCAGGTGGCGGTGCGGGTGCTGCATGTTCTTGTCCAGCTTCACCCGAAACTTCATCGCCGTCACGTCGTTCTTGCCCACCTTGTCGGCGGCCAGCGTGTATCCCTTCACGCCTATCGAGTCGATGCCCTCGCGGATCGTGTCGAAACTCGCGCCCGCGTCTATCAGCGCGCCCACGGTCATGTCACCGCTGATGCCGCTGAAGCAATCGAAGTACGCAACCCTCATGGCTTGATCCCGTTGGCCAGGCGGTTGACGGCAGAAGCAGCACACGCCGCCCCAAAACCATTGTCGATGTTCACCACCGTCAACCCGCTCGCGCAGGAATTCAACATCCCCAGCAGCGCGGCAATTCCCCCAAACGCCGCGCCATACCCTACGCTCGTGGGCACGCCGATGACTGGGGTAGAGGTCAGCCCGGCTATCACGCTGGGCAGCGCCCCCTCCATGCCCGCGCACACCACCAAGGCATTGGCCGCTTGCAGCTTCTCGCGCTGCTCAAAGAGCCTATGGATGCCTGCCACCCCCACGTCGGTAATCCGCTCCACGCGGTTGCCCATCGTCTCAAGCGTCACTGCCGCTTCTTCCGCCACCGGCATGTCGCTGGTGCCCGCGCACACCACCGCCACGTAGCCATCCAGTATTTCCGGCGGCTCTGTCATGATGGTGAAGGTCCGCGCCATGGCCTGGTGTTGCGCCTCGGGATTCGCCGCCAGCACCGCGTCAATCACCTCCTGCGAACAGCGCGTGCCCAGCACATTGCCTTGCAGCTTCATGCGGCTTGCGATCAGCGCCACCTGTTCCGGCGTTTTGCCCGCGCAGAAAATCGTTTCCGGGTAGCCCTTGCGCAGGCTGCGGTGATGGTCCAGCTTGGCGAAGCCCAAGTCTTCAAAGGGCAGATCGCGCAGGCGATGCAGCGCATCGTCCGGCTTAACTTCGCCCGAGGCCACGGCACTCAACAATTCTTGTATGCGACGGGGATCCATGATGCGTTCCGCCTTCTACGGTTTGACCGCGATGGCCGTCTCGACCGTCACGGGTATCTGCTCACCTGCCTCATTCGGCAGGCTCAACCGCGTGCCTGCCGCGTCATACGCGAACAGCGTCAAGGTATACGGACCCGGCACTGCCGCCCCCGGCACCGCCACGTTCACGCTCCACACGCCGTCTCCCGCCGTGATATCCCCGTGGCTGCCGTTGTCGAACAGGTCAAACGTGAACTCCTTGTCCGCCGTGTGCATGTTCGCCGCCACGGTATCCACTACGTTGTTGTCATCGCGCACGTCCACGGAAACCCGCAGCACCTCGCCCGCAGCAACTTCCGTGGGGGCGAGCTGCACATTGGCCAGGGCCAGCGGGGCCAGCGGCGCTTCTGGTGCAGGCGCTGCAGGATCGGGCACGGGCGCAGCCGGATCAGCGGGCATGTCCGCCGTTGCCTCGCTGTGTACTTCCAGTTTCAGGCCCTCGGCCCCCTCGGCGGCCTGCCCAAACCCGGCGGCCTGCAAATGCTGCAACACCGCCGTGATCTCCTCGATGCTGCCGGAAATCTCCAGCGACACCGACACCTCCGCGCTCGCGGGTACGGCAACCGCCGCCACACAGCCGAGCGCCATGCTCCAACCCAACAGGGTGCGAACCAACATTGTGCTCCCTTTCCACCCGCGCTATCGCAAGCGACAGCCGCCAGCCGAAATCTCCCAAACACACCGACGCACCGCGCCGGGGGCAGTCAGCGTACCCGCTGAACCCCGGCGGCGCAAGTTGTTTGCCGAGCTGGGGGTATCGTGTGGAAAGGAAAAGGAAGGAGAGCTAAAGCCTGAGGCGCGACTAGCGGGCGGCTATCGGCCTGGGCGGATCCAGATTCAGGCCCGCCTGAATGGCCATGGCCAGTTGGCCGCGTTCCTTGAGGAAGGCAGGGGTGTTGTGCCTGCCGGTGGGCAGCGCCACCAGCCGCACCTGCTCGAACTCTTCCATCATGTGGGCGTGCCAAGCGTCGGTGGGAGACTTTGCGCCGTAATAGAAAGTCACGCGCGGGCGGTTCGTGTTGTTATCGCGATATGTCTCCAGCGGATTCATCAACATGTGCTGCCCGAAACGGCGGCACAAGGGCTTGGCCCCCCACCACGCGCCCAGCGTCACCAGCATCAGCTCGAAGTAGGCGCTGGGCTCGCGCAGCAATTGACGCAGGTTCAGCAGCGTGGCGCACAGGTGGCGCGGGTGTAGAAAGCCATCCGCCGTAAGCGATGCGCCAAAGACCACGGCCTCGTCCATTTCGCAACGCGTGGCAAACCACAGCGCAGCCGCGCCGCCGCTTGAGGAACCAATCGCAATGTTCCGCTTTGCGCCCAGCTGTTCCTTCACCGTGTTCACTTCGCGCTCGTAAAACTCGAGCCCACCCAAGCCATTCTCGGGGGTGGCATGAAAGCCGGTGCGGTTGGGGTCGCGGATGAACACCAAGTTGGCCTTGCACCCCAACTGCTGCAACACCCGTTGAAACTCAAAACGGGCGAAACCCGCATACAGCACATCGAAGCCCGAGAAGCTGAAGATGGTGACTTCGGCCTCGTTGTCCTCGACCACCATGTACTCGGGCTTATCGCCTTCGGCCTTTTTCTTGAACAACCCCTCGGCGTCCATCTGCTTCGCAAGGTCCGGCATGAACAAGCCTACGGCCCATCGCGTTACGCGGTTCTCTGCTGCTTGCAACCATTGGCGCATCGTGTACTCCTTGAAATGCCCCGGGCAGGTCTATCGGTTGGGTTTATACCAGAACTCATCCAGCACCGCGCGGTCGCCAAAGATGGCGCGCACCACCTTGTGCCCCTGCGTGATGATGAAGAAGTCGCCGAACTCGTCGTACTTGCGGGTGCTCACCGTAACGCTGGCTCGGTAGAGATGCTTGTAGCGCTGGCCCAGTCGGCGGCCCTCGCGCTTGAGGCGACACCCAAACTCATAATCCTCCGCCATCAGCGTTTTCTCGTCGAAACCGCCAATGCGTTCGAATACTTCCTTGGAAGTAAAGAACAACACCATCGACACCCCGGTCATCAGTGGGGTTAGGCGCAAGGGCACCCAGTTGAAAAGGAAGGTGCCGAGCGACAGGCGCTCCATGTTTACCGCGCCCACGCCGCCGCCCACAAAGCGCCCGGAATCCAACGCCTTCGCCACTTCGGAAAGCAGGTTCTCGGACATCATGTTGTCGGCATCGCAAAAGGCTACGTACTGCCCCGTTGCCGCAGCCGCCCCGCCATTGCGCACAGCGGCTATGCTCTTGGTGGTAACCGTAACCACACGCGCGCCATGGGCTTGCGCCACCTCGGCGGTGCGGTCGGTGCTCAGGTTGTCTGCCACGATGATCTCGACCGGCTCACCGAGGTGCGCCTCTGCCTTGCGCACCGCTTCGAGCGTCGCGGGCAGGTAGCGTTCCTCGTTGTACGCCGGAATCACCACAGAAATTCGCGGCATGGCAGGTCTCTCCAGATGTTTATACATCATGGAAATTACCGCTGACAGCAGAAATTGTTACGGCGGCGTAACGTCTGGTGGGGCAGAAGGTAATTAGTGGCAGGTGCACGGGTTTCGGTTACAAGCCGAAACAAAGCAGTACGTGCACCTACCTTTAAGGATACCAGCGATTTGCAACTTCATGAACTGACCCTGCACCAGGCCAATTCCCTCACTGGCAATGCACGCAAACCGCTTAAAATAGTTGTCTTCCCCCTGTGCTGGGTGCTCGCCCATGTGGGCCGCACCATTGAAATTGCCAAGGTGCTGCGTCGCCGAGGACACGAAGTGGTGTTTGCCGGGGAAAACCCCGACCATCCCATGTCTCGCCTGAGCCACGCCAGCAAGCACGGCTTTCGTACCACCCGCGTTAAAGAACCAAACTGGCCCTGGGCGTGGGACCGCTTCGAGAAGCGGGGTGGCATGGTGGCCCTGCATGATCTTATCCGCCACCAGGACTGGGCCCCCCTTGAGGTCATCATCGAGGACATCATCCGCGTGGCCCAGGAAGAAAAGGCTGACCTGATCCTGGGCGACGCCAGCCTGGGGGTAAGTCCTGCCGGCCATGCCTTGGGCATACCGGCGGCGGGCGTGTTCAACGCCTACAATGTGAAGTTCTACCAGCCGTTCACCCCCTTGCGCGCGGCCATCGACGTGATGGACAAGCTGTATTGGGGACCAATCCGCAACCGGGTGTATCGCCGCCACGGCGTGGAGCCCATCAGCGGATACGACCTGTGGCGCAAGACCCTGATGCTCTCCCCCGATCTGCCCGAGCTATTCGCCCCGCTGCCCGAGTTCCCCAATTGGCACTCGATCGGCCCGCTCATCTCAGAGCCGCCCTTCCCGCTGCCCGAATGGTTCGGCGAACTCGAGGACGGTCGCCCCAACGTCTATCTCACCATGGGGTCCACTGGATTCCTGGAGCCCCTGCTTGACCGTGTTGGCGCAGAGTTGGGTAAGTCGCCCTACCGCTTTATCGTCACCACGGGCAACCAGATGAGCGAAGAAGCCATCCGCCGCGCGCCGTCCAACTTCCGCTTTGCGAACTATGCGCCCGGCT
>JBIKMR010000227.1:0-7255 GCA_044359155.1 Candidatus Hydrogenedentales bacterium
GTCCTTGTTTATGGCGCGCTCGCAGATGCTGATGAGCTCGGGGGGAATCTTGGAATCCCGCGTGGCCAGTGGTTTGGGGTTAAGGCGCACGGTCTGGTCCAGCAGGGTGGACATGTTCTTGCCGTCAAACGCGCGCTCGCCACAGAGTATCTCGTAGAGCATGATGCCGAGGGCGAAGACGTCGGAGCGCTCGTCCACCAGCTTGGTGTTGCCCATGGCCTGTTCGGGTGCCATATATCCGGGCGTGCCCACGGCCTGGCCCATCTCGGTGGCGGCCTGCGCGCCGTGCTCGGTGATCAGCTTGGCGCGGAAGTTGGCGAGGGTTTCGCGTTCGTCCTCGTCCTTCCCATCGCGCAGCTTGGCAATGCCCCAGTCCAGCACCACCGTTTCGCCGAAGTCGCCAATCATCACGTTGGCGGGCTTGATGTCTCGGTGGATGACGCCACGCTCGTGGGAATAGGCGATGGCCTGGCAAAGGGACACGAAATTGGACAGGAGGCCGAGGCGTTGCTGGAGGTTGTCGCACTCGCGAATGCGCTTGCCAAAGGTCTTGCCGCGCACCAGCTTCATCGTGTAGTAAAGGGTGCCGTTCTCGCGCCGCCCCACTTCATACACCGGCACGATGGCGGGGTGTTCTAGCGCGGCAGTCAGCAGGCCTTCCTGCAGGAAGCGCGACGCCATGGCCGTGGTGCGGCGAATGGGGCTGTCGTCCGTCTTGCCCTCAAATTCGGAATCGGGCAGCAGTTCCTTTAGCGCGATGTCGCGCCCCATCTGCTTGTCGTGCACGATGAGCACGCGACCCATGCCGCCGCTGCCGTGTTCGGAAATGTGGGTGTATCGCCCGTGGGTTTCCACAAGATCGATGTCTTCGCCGCTGGCATTGGCAAAGCGTGGGGGAGATACCATCGGCGCGGTCGGCGGCTCGTCGCTACCGGGGGAATCAATCAACGCATTGGCACGCTGCCACCCGCCGAGTGCCTTGATGGCCTCGTCCATGTTGCCGCCATTCGCCTCAAGCAGGGCGCGTTCCAGCGCGGCAAGGTTCAGACGCTGCGTCTCGTTGAGCAGCCCCTGGTTGACCAACGTGGCGACCACGTCGGCCTCGTCTGAGGATACGGACTCTTTGTCCACCGTCACCCTGTCGCCCGGGTGAATGAGACTCCCCCACAGCAGGAGACGCAGTAACTGCTCGCCCTTCATGATCTAGCCCTCTTTGTACTACCTCTGAAGTATCACCCTACACCTGTAAACGGAAAAATGCAAGAACTAAGTAATTCTAATATTTCAGAATTAGAAGACCCCCTCCGCAGAGCGAAGGGGGCCGTAACAAGGTTCGGATAAGTTGCTGATATTCTATGCTTTACAGCTTTCCCAGCTACCCGTCTTGGCGGATTTCAGCACCGCGTCGCAGATGTACTGGGTCTCCAGACCGTCCTTCAGGTTGGGGCGCATGGCGGGCTGCCCAGCCTCGAGGCTTTTCAGGAAATCAGCCATGCAGTTTACGAAGGTGTGCTCATAGCCAATGGTCGTTCCGGGCACCCAATACCGGTTCATGTACGGGTGCTCGAAGTCTGTAACAAGGATGTCCGTCCAACCATGCACGTGCGAATCGTGAGAGTTGTCAAAGAACTTGATGCGGTGCGGCTGCTCAAGATCAAACTCCAGCGAGCCCAGTTCGCCGTTCACCTCGAAGGTGTTCTGGTTCTTGCGGCCCCGTGCATAGCGCGTGCTCTCAAAGGTGCCAATGGCGCCATTGTCAAAGCGGACCAAGAAAGCGCAGGCATCGTCAATCCCCACGGCCTCGGTCTTGCCGGTCAACTGGTGCGAGCGTTCCTTGATGAAAGTCTCCGTGGTCGCTGTCACCTTGTCTGCGCCACCAATCAACCAGATGGCCGTGTCGATGCTGTGTGCCAGCAAGTCACCGGTCACGCCGCTGCCAGCCACGGCCACGTCCAGCCGCCACAAGCCAGCCCCGCCCTGTGGCAGGTCTGGGCTGATCGTCCAGTCCTGCAGGTACTTGGCGCGGTAATGGAAGATGCGGCCCAGCCGACCTTCGTCTATCAACTGCTTGGCCAAGCTGATGGCAGGCACGCGGCGATAGTTGTACCAGACCATGTTTGCCACGCCCGCCTTTTCCACCGCCGCCACCATCCGCTCGCCCTCGGCTGCGTTCATGGCCAGCGGCTTCTCGCACAACACCATCTTGCCCGCAGCAGCTGCCGCCTCCACGATCTCGCAGTGCGTGTCGTTCGGGCTGCCAATGTCGATGCAGTCGATGTCCTTGCGATCGATCAACTTGCGCCAGTCCGTTTCGGTCGTTTCCCAACCCCAGCGGTCGGCGAAGTCCTTCAACTTCTCCGGGTTCCGCGCGCAGGCCGCCTTCTTGATGGGCTCATACTCGAGATCAAAAAAGTGGTTCACCTGGTGAATGGCATTCGAATGGGCACGGCCCATAAAGCCATAGCCAATCATGGCAATGTTTAGTTTCTTGCTTGGCATTTGATTACCTTTATTTCGTTCATGAATTCACGCAAAGGCGCAATGAAGCTATGGTAGGTCAATTGCCCTGACAACCCGTTCACAGCGCAAACACTTTAGGCATTCTAAGCATTGCCCCTAAGCATGAAACCGACTATCCGCAATACTTCGCGTTCAATTCATCAATAGACTTCTTGCACCGCTCCGTCAAGTTCCAGGCGTCAGGCCAGAAGCAGAGGTCGATTGTCCACCAGTCATGCGGGCAGCCGCACTTCAGCAGCGCCGGCACAATTGCGTCGAAGTCCAGGTACCCATCCCCAAACGGTGGGTGGCTGCTGGTCTCGTCGTGGTGCAGCGTTCCGTCGCTGTCGATAAGGTGGATGTGGTTAATCTTGCCGGTCAGGCGCTGGAGCAGTTCGAGGCAGCCGCCGGGCAGCGTCTCTTTTTCACCGGGCTGGCGCGCGCCCACCCCTGCAACCATCTCGGCATGGCAGGTGTCGAACATCACGCCGAAGTTGTCCTCGCCCACGCCCTCGATAACGCGCAGGATGTCGCTCGGCTTGTTGAACGCGAAGCCCGGCTCAAACTCCCAGCTCACGTAACAGCCCTTGTCTGCCGCGCGCTTGCTGCATTCCTTCCAGGTCGAGGCCACGCGTTTCAGCGCCGTGTCATAGTCCACCTCTTCAAAGATGGTCGGGTGCTGCACCGTGTCCACGCGGATGCCCTTCGTGCCAATATCCACGGCATAGTCCAGCCCGCGCTGGAACTCGGATACATACTTCGATGTGTCTTCCGTGTTGATCAGCTGCTCGCCCCACAGGTTCGGCACAAAAGCCGAAAAGCCCAGCCCGAGCGACGCGGCGTGATCCTTGATTGCCTGGCGCTCTTCCTTGGTCTTCTGGTTATCCGGGTTCGGGTGGATGCCGAAGCCCCCCACCTCGACGCCATCAAAGCCCAGCGCGGCCAACTTCTGGCACACGTCTTCCCACGAAACAGGGCATTCCTCATAGGGTCCAATCGTATAGGCCCAGCTTCCAATCGAAATTTTCTTCATGATTCCCTCCTTCTCGAAACAACACAGCTTCTCGAAACAACGCTGCCCGCAACACGCGGGGTGAATACGTTATTTAGCCTTGCAAAAGCGGGAAAGTGCAAGCGGGATGCGGGCGTGAGGGAATAGCAGGGCAAAAAAGAACCGGGCCTGCCACTAGGGCAGGCCCGGAAGGGAGTAGCAGATTGAGCGCTCAGGCTATTGTGCGGCCCCACCAAACTGGGGCGCTGCGCCGGGCGCAGGCGGTGCCCCAGCTGCCGGAGCACCGGGTGCGCCAGCAGCGCCGGGTGCCTTGGGCGCACCAAACTGCGGTGCCTTGCCCGGCCCACCCGGGGTCTTGTTGGCTTCTTCCGCTTGCAGCTTCTGGCGCTTCGCGTCGTCCACCTTCGTCGAGGCCAAGTCGCGCAGTTCGTTTCGGCGGTCCACCACCGTGTTGCTCTCGTCGTCGCCCACAATGCTCAACACATCCGGCACGCGCTCGTACTTGGCAATGGCTTCCTCATACTTGAACTCTTCGAGGTCGCGGTCGCCCTCCTCGATAAGGTCGCTCGCCTTGCTCAACACGCGGTTGATCACCGTGGCAATCTCGCTCTTAATCTTGCCAATCGCGTCCTGCGACTGCTTGAACTGGTCGGCAAATTCTTCATCCACCGCCTCGTAAGGAACGATGGCGGAGCGATAGGTTTGTATGGCGTTGCCATAATCCTCGGCGTTGCGCATGTTATCCGCCTTCTCGCGGATCTGCTCGCCCTTCGATATGAACTCCACCGTAGTCTGGAAGCGCTCGTTGCGTTCCTGAATCGCAGTGTTCGTCTGCTGGATGTAGTTCGCTGCGTCATCGCTGGCGCGGTCAAACTCTAGAGCCTGCTCAAAGGCACGCAGCGCACTCGTATAATCAGACTCCGCAGCCCCCGGTTCCGTGGTTCGCGCAAAGAACACGCGCCCCTCGTCCAGGAAGTGCTTGGCCAGCTTGCCCGCCACATGGGCACGCGTCGCGCCGCCCATGTTGTGGGCCACGCGCCATTCTCGCACCGCGCGCCGCACGCTCTGCTCGGTGCCCAACTGGTAGAACTGGTCGCCGATCACTTCATAAGCGTCGGAAATTTCCGGGTTCACCTTGATAAAGTTCTCATACGCGCGATCGGCGGCATACACGTTGCGCTTCTCACGCAACAGGTAGCTCACCTCATCCACAAAATACCATGTGATCATCTGGCGCGATGCAGAACCTTGGCTCGAATCCGCCTCTTCGCGCAGAATCGTATGCCACACATCCGCAATCGCATCCACCGAGCGCGAGAAATAGGCGGGGCCGCCGTCCTTCATGAAGCCGGCGTAGCCACGGCCACGGTTGTAGTCCTGCCCAATAATCCGCACATCGTCCACCACAAACGACCGGCGACGCGCGAAGAACTGTGTCGGCTCGCGCACAAACTCGCGCTCGCGCTGCGTGGCGGTATAGCGATACGTGGCCAGATGCGCGTCAATATCCTCGTTGATTTCCGCGCTCAGCTCCTGGTCTTCCGCCGTGCGGGCCAAGCCAAGCGGAACCATCAGGTCCGCAATCACCGCGCCCAGCGCGCCCATGCGATAAGCGAAGTAAGAGCCCGTGCCATACTGGCGCACGTCGCGCAGCAGCTCGATTTCCGTGCCGATGCCCTGGATGGTGACCGCATCCGAAGAGGTGGTAAAGCCATCCGAAAGCGCGTCGATCCCGGCCATGCTACCCGCGATGACATCGTCCTCATAGTTCGATTCGTCGCTCTGGAAGGCATAGGGGTACTCGGTCTTGATGACCTGAAGCGACATGGCAGCAATGCTGCGCTGGGCGCGGTCACCCCAAGCGGCGGCCTCCGGCGCGGCCAGTCCAGCCAAGGCAAGCACCGCCAACAGAGTCAGCACGGCATTACGTATCATTCTGGAATTCCTCACCTTAGCGAGCGAAAAGCCCTTATTCCCGCACCGAAAGTAGCACAAGGCTTCAGCAAGTGTCAAAGGTTTCCCACCCACGGATCCCCGTTTTTTGGATTTTCCCCCGAATGCGCGGGGAGCGGGGGGTAGAAGCCCGATGAAGAGAGTGTCCCTGCCAACTCCCTTTTCACGGGAGCCTTGTTGTGGTGAGATTTCCTGAGCGCACCACGCGGAGACCGAGGGCATCTTCTTCTCTTACCTTCACCGCATTAACGAAAAACGGGGCCCCTTTGCTGGGGCCCCGCGTGTGTTCGCTTGCTTGTGCTGGTTAGGCGGCGGCCACGGCCTTCTTCCAGTTCTCCAGACCCTTGATCATTCCGGGTACCGGGTCGTCCTCGAAGAGTTCAAACTCGAGCATGATGGGGCCGGTGAACTTAATTTTGCGCAGCACCTTGGCCACGGCCACAAGGTCCATGTCGCCTTCGCCGAGAATCTGCTCTTCGCCCTTGTGTACCCAGTCTTTCAGGTGCATGGAGATGACGCGGTCGCCCAGGGCTTCAAGCACTTCGTGGGGCTTTTCTCCGCTGCGGATAACGTGGCCGGTGTCAACGCACGCGCCGATGCGGGGGTTGCGATCCTTCACCACCTTGAGCGTGTCCTTCACGCCATCGTAATCCGCGCCGGGGCCGTGGTTGTGTATGGCGATGCTGATGCCGTACTCGACGGTCAGCTTGTCGAGCGAGTCGAAGGCGTTGTGCATGGGGTTGGCCGTGAGCACTTCGAGGCCCATCTTCTTGGCGAAGTCGAACTTGAGACGGTTGGCGTCAGCGTCGCCCGCGAAGTTCTCCACGCCGTAAGAAATCGGCGTGATACCGCTTTCCTTGATATACGCCAGGATGGCGGGCAGGTCGGCGTGTTCGGGGGCGGGGGGAAAGTGCGCAGCGCAGAATTCCATGTTCGTAAGGCCAAGCTGCTTGAGGCGCTCGATGGCGCCCTTGTAGTCGAACTTGCGGAAGGAGTAGCTCTGCGAGCCCATGCGGAAGCCGCCGTAGGGATCGTCTGCTGCAAAGGCGGGGCGTGCGCCCAGCGCGAGCACACCGGCTGCTGCTGCGGTGCCTTGCAGGAAGCTGCGGCGGGAGAGTTCAATTCGGTTCATGCGTGTTCCCTTCTCGTGATGTGGTAGGCGGCACATGCCGGGGATTGCTCAGTCCCCCGCGTAGCGTTGCTGCAATAAGCTTACGATATGGCGAAGCCGGTGTCCATAGGTATGCTCGCCCAGAACGCGGGCGCGGGCGCGGTCGGTAATCGCGCGCCGTTCGGCGGGGTGGGTGGCGTAGTGCAGCATCTTGTCGCGGGCCTCGTCAAAGGTGTTGTAGACAGCAACCTCGGAGTCCACCTCGAAGAGGTCGGCCAGTTGGGACTGCGCATCGGTGAGCAGGAAACCTCCTGCCGCTGGGCAATCCAGCACACGCTGGTTGACCGCCGTGGGCATCTGGATGCTGGTGATGTTGAGGTTCACGCTGCACGCGCGGTAATAGGCGGGCATGTGTTCGGCGTAGTTGATGTAGGGCAAGGCCCCCGGCACGAGGGCTTTCCATGCATCGTCCCCCGCCACCTGCAAGCCGTAGGGCGCAAGCGCCGCCACCAGACCGAAGCGTTCTCGGCGGGTGCTCTCGATGAAGCAGTAAATCTCCGCGTGTCGTCGTTGATGCTCGTCCCATGCTTCGATGTTCGTATCGCCGAGCAAGGTCTGGATGCCCAAGCCGAAGTTCTGGCGGGTGACGCGGCCAGCGGCGAAGGCTTCGTTCAATGCGG
>JBIKMR010000228.1:0-7231 GCA_044359155.1 Candidatus Hydrogenedentales bacterium
GCAAGGGCACATCCACGGAAGCGATGGTGTGTACCGTGGTTGTCGCGCCGTCTGCAAGCGTCAGCACTTGAACCTGGTAAACACCCTTTTCCTCGGTGGCTGCGGCAAAGGCCGCGCGCTCGCCCTTGGCGTCCAACACATAGGGGCCGCTCGCCTTTACATCGGGCGAGACCGTGCCATCCGAGAGCGTGTACACGCGCAGCGCGCCGCCTTGCCGCGCCAGCAGGCGCGTACCGGCTTGCAGCGGGGTGAACTGCTCCACCTTCTTGGGCACGTTCAGCTTGCCCGCAGGCTCGCCGCCCGGTAGCGACCACACGGTTAGCTCATCGAGATCGCCATCTTTGTTGATTGCCAGCGATGCGAGGTGCGTGCCGTCCGTGCTGAATGCCACGTTGTCCACTTCCGCGCTGTGGCCCGTCATCGTGGCCAGCCGGTAGTCCGTGCGCGCGTCCCACAGGGCCACGTCTTTACCCAGCGCACCCGCCGTCCATTCGCGTTCCGGCTGGAATTCCAGCGCTGCTGGTTGGAAGAACGCCATCTCGGCCTTCAAGTCCCACACCTTCGTGCGGCCATCGAACGCGGTCGAGGCCATGCGCGTCCCGTTGGGCGAGAGGTCCAACCCGAAGATGGCGCCGTCGTGCCCAAGGAAGGTGTGCGCCATGCGCAGCGCCGGGGTCTCGTCGAATCCAACCTCCCAAAGCTTTACGGTACGGTCGCCGCTTGCGCTGAAGAGTTGGTTGCCCGTTGCCGCAAACTGCACCTGCCGTATCTTGTCGTTGTGCGCCTTGCTGGCATAGGCGTATTTCCCGGTGGCCACGTCCCACACGCCCACGTCGCCATCGTCCGTGCCGCCGGCCACGTGCCTGCCGTCTGCGGTAAGGGCCAGGGTGTCGGGCAACTGGAAGCGTGGCCCGTTGATCTGCTGCACCTGCTGGAAGGGACTCGTGGTGTAGACCTGAATCGACTCTGTCATGCCCAGCGCGAGTATGCCGCCGTCGGTAGTCAGGGCCGTGGCATGGATGACGGCAGGGTCCTTTGCAACCGTGCTGCCCAAGGCCGTGCCACTGGCAAGGTCTATCACCTCGACATGCTGCTCGAAACCTTCCGCGCCAAAGATGGGCTTGATCAATAGCAGCCGTTTGCCGTCCTCGCTCAAGTCCACCACCGCGCCCTTGTATTGCTCGAAGGTCGTGGTATAGACCTCGGCCTTGGTATCAAGGTCCACCACACGCGCGGTCTTGTCCGCGCCCAGCATGGCCAGGCGTGCGCCGTCTGCGCTCAAGGTCAGCTGCCGGATGCCCAAGGCCTGGGCCTGCGCGCCGGACACCGTCTCTTCAAAGCGGTAAATCTCCGCACCGCTCTTCGCGTCCCACACGTGTACGCCGTCTACGCCCAACAACGCTACCCGGCTGGAAGCTGCCGAGAAGGCGAAGGCATAACCGGTGCCCGCCTTCTGCTCAAACAGCGTGTGCAACAGCGCGCCGGTTGCCGCGTCATACACTTCGGTCTTGCCAAAGCTCGCTGCCGCCACGATGATGCCATCGCCATAGCCCACGTTCTGCCCGCCGGACTTCAGCGTCATCGCGTCGGCGTTGGCCTCGTGCTGCACAAAGCCCCATTCCCAGTTGTAGAATTCCGACGGTGCGGCCTTCAGCTGTTCCCGCGCCTTGTCCGGCAAGCGATCCCCCATGGCATTCTGCCCAAGGTTCACGTTGGCAAAGTACAGTTCCTCGCGCGCCGCTCGTTTTTGCCGTGTCGCCTCGATCTCGTTCGCAACCGCGATGTCGCGCTGTTCGCGTATGGCGAAGTATGACCACACGCCTACAGCAAGTAGCAGCACCGATGCGGCAAGCGTCAGGTTCACCACCACGCGGTTCCGCTTATACCAGCGCTTGAACAATTCCGCCGCGCTGTATTCATACGCGCTGACCAAGCCGCCAGAAAGGAACTTCTCGACTTCGCTAGCCAGCTCGCCGGAAGTCTGGTAGCGGTCTTCGCGCTTGCGTTGCATGGCCTTGGCCACGATCGCGGCCAGCTCCTTTGGCGCTTGCTTCTCTACTTCGAGCACGGGCTTCGGGTCGAACTGCTGCACCTTCACCAGGAACTCGCGCACGTTCATGCCGTGATACGGCGGCTGGCCGGTGAGTATCACGTAAAGGATTGCGCCAAGGGCGTAGATGTCCGCGCGCTCGTCCACCTGGTCGGTCTTGCCAGCGGCCTGTTCGGGCGGCATATAGAAGGGTGACCCAATGGTCTGGCCATACATTGTCTTTGCGGTGGCCTGGGTGTCGCCCACCTGGAGCACCTTCACGTTGTCGCTCAGGTCCTTCGCATTGATGTCCACCTCGCCCTTAACCTTCGCGATGCCCCAGTCGATCACGATGGTCTCGCCGTACTTCCCGACCATCACGTTCATTGGCTTTAAGTCGCGGTGGATGACGCCCCGGCTGTGCGCGTAGGCCATGGCCTGGCACATGTCGAGGAAGTGGGTGAGCAGCAGCAGGCGGTCCTTCAGGTCCTTCGCCTCTTTCAGCTTCTCCTCGATGGACAAGCCCCGCACGTACATCATGGTGTAATAAAGCGTGCCGTCGTTCTTGTAGCCCATCTCGTAGATGGGGATGATGCTCGGGTGCTCGAGTTGCCCGGTGATGTGCGCCTCCTGCAGGAAGCGCGCAATGATTGGAACCGTAAGCAGTTCCATGGTGGGCGCACCGGTGCGCGTGCGGTTTTTGGAAGCATTTTGTACGCGGTCGGGCAGCAAGGTTTTCAGCGCAATGTCGCGGCCCAGGTGGTTGTCGTGCACCAGTGTTATCTGGCCCATGCCGCCCGAGCGAAACACCTTGATCATGTCGTACCGGCCCGGGTGTTCCTGCACCGCAGGCACCGCAAGGTCCGAGCGCGGGCGGCTGCCCGCCTTGCCGTGCAACCCCACCAGCGTCACCGAATCCCCCGGGTTGTTCATCATCGGCGTGGTCGCCGATGCGTCGGTGTTGATGGTCTCCATCGAGGAGCGGTCGCCTGTGGTCGCCGTGTCGATGGTCTCCATTGAGGAGCGGTCGCCCGTCGCCGCCGTATCGATGGTTTCCATCTGCGAGCGGTCACCCGTATCGCCCGTGTTGATGGTCTCCATCTGTGACCGCAGGTCCAGCGGCTTGCCCATCAGCGTTTCCGCGTGCGACGAATCCCCAAATAGGGATTGGCTCAAGGTGCGCATCGAGTCGGGGTCTGCGTTCATGGCGCGCAGGGCGGGCTCTATGCCGCCGTGCTTCTCGATGGTCTGGTCCACCGTCAGCTCGAGCGCCTTGCGGTCTTCCTCCGAAATGGTGCCCGCTGCCGCCAGCAGCGAGCCGAGGTCCGCTTCGCTTGCCGCCGTCTTCTCCGCCACTTGGGCCAGGCTGTCGAGCGGAATCTTCTTGTTGCTCACGGCCAACAGGCCGAACAGCATGTTGCGCTCTTTCATTGCGGTGCTCCCCATGCGCGCACGCGGCGCGATTCTTCATCCCGTTCCAATGAGGCCGTCATCGTAAACGCCTCCCCCGCCCAAACGCCAACAGCGGTCAGGTGATCTCGACATCGATCGCCTTGCCGCAGTTGCTGCACAGGGTCTGTGGCGCGCTGAAGCTGGGGCTCAGGGTTTTCTTTGCACCGCAGCTGCATTGGATGGTTGCCCAGGCGTCGCGGGGTTTTTGGACCGTGCGACCTGAGGGCATGGGCGGCGGGGTGGCCTGCTCCTTCGCCTTGCGGAAGGGGATGCCCTGCTGCTGCAACACGTTGGCCGCCGCCACCAGCCCGGCCATGGGCACGGCGTGCATGGTGCCGCAGCGCGGGCATTGCGCGGTGGGTTCGCTCCACGTGGGCGGCAGCTTGATGCGCATTCCGCAGGCGCAGGGAATGAAGACAAAGTCGTTGAGCTTGCGCAGCAGGTCGCCGGTGTCGCGTTTGCGGTCGCGGGGGTTGTCCTGCTGCATCGCTGCGCGTTCCTGCAGTGCCTCGGGGCTGGCCTCACGCAGGGCCGCGCCTGTCTCGGCGACAAGCGTTGCGGGCATCTTTGCGTTGCGGTCCACCTTGCGCCACGCGCTTTGGTATGCCGCAAACGATGCCCCGCCCGCCATGCCGCGCAGCACCTGTATGCGCTGTTCCGAGGGCGGGTGCGTGGCGAACATGCTGAAGGCAGCGCGCGCGGAGGGGTTCAACGGGTTCACAATGAACATGGGCGCGGTGGCCTTGCTCACGCGCTCCAGCTTGGCGCTCTGGCCAGACAGCACTTCGAGCGCCTGCGCCAAGCCCTCGGGGTAGCGCGTGTAGACGGCTGCGCCCGCGTCTGCCAGATATTCGCGACGGCGCGACACGGCAAAATAAATCAACTGCGCGAGTATGGGAGCGAGTATCGCAAGCACCACGGCGACGACGACAAGGATGATCTGGGCACCGTTGCCCTTACCCCGGCTGCCGCCGGAATAACGGCTGCCGCCCATGTGGCGGAGCGAGCGGAGAAAGACTTCCGACAGCAGCACAATCGCACCGAGCGTCACGCCGATGAGCGTCATGAAGAGCACATCGCGGTGGACCACATGGGCCAGCTCGTGCGCCATCACGCCTTGCAGCTGATCGCGGTCCAGCTTGGCCAACAGGCCGGAAGTGATGGCGACCTTCGATGTCTCCGGCTTGCGCCCTGCCGCAAAGGCGTTCATGGCGGGGTCGTCGATGATGTAGATGTCGGGCACCTTCGGCAGGCGCGAGGCTATCACCATTTCCTCGACCACGTTGAACAGGCGCGGGTGGTCTTCCTTCTCAATGCGGCGCGCGCCACTCGACGCCATAAGGATTGCGTCGCCCTGAAAATACGCCACCAACATCTGGAAGAACCAGACCACCCCGGCGATTCCCATGCCCACAAAGCCCGCGCCCAGGTTGATGGGCACGCCGGGGATGAGACCGTCCGGGTCGGCATAGTCAGCCGGAACCGCCGCCGCGCCAATGACAAAGCCCAACGCCAACAGGAGCGCCAGCAGACAAATCGCCAACAGCACCGAGCGGCGCTTGTTGGCGTTGATAAGTTCCCACATGTGTCACGCCTCCGCGAGTGCGGGGGACTGCAAGCGAAGCACCTGCGCCTCGGCAGCCGATACCAGCGCCGCGTAGTGTAGCACCTGATTCGCGTGAAATTTCACCGGGTTGGTCTTGCGGTAATTCGTGTCCGGCTCGGGTGCGCTTAGCACCGTATCTGACACGGCAATCGTCTCGCCTTGGATAGTGACCGCGCCAGCGCGCTCCAGCCACGTGAGCGCGTCGGCCACTTCCTTTGCTGGGTTCTCCAGCACGGCAAGGTCTGTCAACACCGCCCCAGACGCCGCCCCCGCCACCCCGTGCACGCGGTCCACAATCTCAGCAATTGCCCAGCGAGCGGCCTGCCCGTGCAGCGCGCGCAGGTAAAGCAGCACGCACACGATGTGCAGCGCGTGTACCTGGGTAAGGTTCGATATCGCCACGGCCAGGTCCAGATCGAAGGCCCGCTGGGCTTCGCGGTCCGCGCGCTCCGGCAAGAAGCAAGGCTCCCCGAATGCCACCGTGCTCACGTTCTTTACCGGGTTATAGGTGCGGGCCAGCGGCACGGAGGGTATCGGCCTGCCCGCGCGTCGGCTGCCATGCGCAAGAAAGAATGACACGCCCCCCGGTTCGTCAATGCCGTCGCGGTATTCGATGCACAATCCGCTGCGGCTGCGCGTGCGCCCGGGAAACATCACGAAAGATTCGCCCGATTCCAGCACCTGCAACAAAGGCTTCAACTGCGTCAGGCTGATCTGGTCGCGCGATATCTGCAAGCAGCCCGAGCTTGCGGTAAGTTCGTTCATGCTAAAGGGCAGGTAGTCCCACGGCCAGCCGCGAAAGAAGTCGTCGCGCATCATGAAGAAGATGTGCCGCCTTCCCCGCGTGGCGCGTTCCACCGCACCCCAAAGGAACAGGGGATCATCCAGCTTGATGTGGTTGGCGATGAACACCGCCGGGCCAGTAGCGGGGCAGCGTTCCGCAAAGCGCACATCAAGCGTGCGCGGCCACCCAAGAAAGCTGCCCAACCATGGCTCCCAGTGCGAGGGATAATTGCGGAACTGCGGCTGTCGCAGCAGGCACAGCTTGAACAAGGTGTAATGCACGGCATTGAGCAGCGCCACCCCCCAAGACAAGGCAATGCGGACCAAGCGTGGCGCGGAGGACACGGGCGTCCTATGCGCCCGTGGTCGTGGCGGCGGGCTGTTGCAGCTTCTCGCGCACGCCTTCGATCTCGGGGTCAAGCCGCAGTGCGCGTTCCCATTCCTTGCGCGCCCGCATGGTGTCGCCAATCAGCATGTACGCGTCGCCAAGGTGATCCCGCAGGACGGCGTCGTCGTTGTCCATACCGTAGATGGCGTTCTGAATATTCTCAACCGCCTGCTGTCCCTTGCCCTGCCGGTAATAGACCCAGCCCATGCTGTCCAAGTAATAGGGGTTGGTGGGGTCCATGGCCAGCGCGCGCTTCAGCAACTGCTCCGCCTCGTCAATCTTCACGTTCTCCTCGGCGTACATGTAGCCAAGGAAGTTCAGCACGTCTGCATCTTCGGGGCTGATGGCGATGTAGGCCAGCAAATGCTTTTCCGCCTCGAGGAAGTCGTTGAGTTCGTCAAATGCTATCGCAAGGTAATAATGAATGGCCTTGGGATCGGGATCGTTCTTTTCCAGCAAGGGCAACAGCGTATCGCGTGCCTCGGCATAGCGGTCGTTCTTCATCAGAATCTGGCTGCGTATCATGGCCAGCGTGCGCGAACCGGGGATCACCAATTCGCTCTGCGCAAGCGAATCGAGTAGCCACTGCGTGGACCGCTGCTTGCCAAACAAGTACACAAGGTCGTTCAGGTAGGCGTCCATCTCGCCTTGCAAATCGCCCTCGATAGCGTCCAGCGATTGCAGCTTGGGTTCCGCAGGCAGGCCCTGCGCCTTGCGCGCCCACGCCGTATACAGCGTGCCGAAGAAGGGCGCGCCTTCCGCTGGCTCGAAGCCCTCGGCAGACTGTGCCTTGCCCGCCATCAGGTACAGGTGCATGGCCAAAATGCTGTGGCGCGTGTCATGGTCCTGCCCGTTCAGCAACATGCCCATGATGCCCATGGCCTCGGGATAGCGCTCGAGCCGCGCCAGCGCGCCCACCAGGTTTTCCGCCGCGCGCACATCGCCGGGCCGCGCGCGCAGGTAGGTCGAAAGA
>JBIKMR010000028.1:0-24059 GCA_044359155.1 Candidatus Hydrogenedentales bacterium
CAACGAACTTTCCGTCGCCCCCGCGTCTCGCGTTGGACCACGCGCGTCCCTGTTTGCCTCGGCGCGCATTCGCGCCACCGGCGGAAGAGCCTTCTCCCAACCGCGCCACGTACTTCGAGCAGTGCCGGGAAATGATGCAAGCCTGGGCAGACTACCTCGACGAACTGAGGTGTAGTAAATAGTATGCTGGATCCCCTAGCGTCACGCACCGAGCAAACGCGCCGCCAACGCTAACGCATCGACGGGCCAGAAGCATGTGGGGCGCGGGCGATGCACACCGGACCGTCCGGCCTCGGGGCGGCAGTTGAGGACGCAGTCCTGCCATTGCGCAGGCAAAGCGTTTCTTCCATGCACAGCACCCAGCAACGCCTTGGAGACCTTGCAGACGGAGGACGTCTACGCTTCCATCGCCCGGCACGAGTCCGGAGACTGGGGCGAGCTCTGCGCGGAGGACGTCCAGGCGAACGAGAGTGCTTTGCTGCACGGGGGGCGGCTCTTCTCCCGATACAAGGACCGAAAGGAGGTGAAGTTCTACTTCATCACCGAGCCCGATCGCTCCGCGACCACCGTGCTCTTGCCGGAAGACTATTGAGTCTCATACGGGATCGATTTCCAATCGGTCTCTCTTTTTTATGCGCCCCGGCTTCGAGAGGTAGCTCTTCTCGCATCGTTGTACCGACGGTTTTCATATGTATAATATGGTCCCATGAGCACCAGCAAAAATCCTTCACAACGAGATAACCTGAGCAAGCGTGCGGGAGCACAGCCGAGAGAGACTTCCGAGCGCAAGGGGGCCACAGCCGCGTTTGAAGAGAACGAGAACTGGTTTCGTCTCTTATTCGAAAAAGCACCCATTGGCGTAGCGCAGGTTGCAACACTTACGGGGCAATTCATCCGGGTCAACCTCAGATACTGCGATATTGTCGGCCTCCATCCTGACCAGTTGATGGCCAAGACATTCATGGAAATAACGCACCCGGACGATTTGCAAGCAGACTTAGACAACATGGAGAAACTGAAGGCGAACGAGATTCGCGACTTTTCCATGAGAAAGCGCTATAGGCGCCCTGACGGCACCTGGGTCTGGGTGAATCTTTCGGTGTCTCCCATGTGGCTACCGGGAGAAGAACCCTCCTACCACATTGCGATGGTAGAAGATATCAGCGCCCTCATGTGCTCAGAGGGGGAACTTGCGAGCTCCCGTGCGGAACTCGAACGGCGCGTCGAGGAAAGAACGGCCAAGATGCGCGAGAGCGAGGAACGCTTCCGCACCTATGTGGATGAGGCCCCCACCGGCATAGTCATCACCGACCGCAATGGGGCCATGATTGACGTGAACCCCTCGGCGGAGCGTATTGCCGGCGTGTCGCGCGCGGCGCTGATTGGAAAGCGATTCTCGGACTTCGCGCCCCCATTCTTGCGCGCCGTGGCGGAGACAGCATACGCGGGATTCGTGGAAACGGGCCAGATCGAACGCGATGTGCGAATCCAGCGCGGGGCCGCGATTGTCTGGGTCAACCTGCACGGCGTAGCCCTGGGGCCGGATCGTTTCCTGACGTTCTTTACGGATGTCAACGAGCGGAAGGAGGCGGAGGCGGCGCTGGCCGAGAGCGAGACGCGCATGGCGCTGGCGCTCAAGGCCGCCAAGATGGGGGTATGGGAAACGGACTTTGAATCGTTTGATTCCTACTGGTCAGAAGAATCATTGGCAATCTTGGGGCTGCCCTTTAGCGAGAAGCGTCTGCCTCTGAGCCTTACGGCGGACTTGGTCTATCCGGAAGATCGAGAACGATTGAACTTGCACATCAAGGCGATTTTGCATCTCCCTGACGGCCCAGGGCTTTTCGATTGCATCTACCGCATTGTCCGGGCGGACGGCGCGTTGCGGTGGGTTCACGCGATGGGTCAGGCGCGCATCCGAGAGGTGGGGCGCCGCCCGGCCTACTCGGGTATCATTCTCGACATCACAGAACAAAAGCTCGCGGAAGTTCAGTTGGCCTCCGAGCGCAAGCGGCTGCGGGACATCCTGGACGGCATCTTCGGATGTGTCTGCCTCATCTCACCGGACGGGATCTTGCTGGAAGTCAACCAGGCGCCCTTGGAAAGGGTTGGACTTTCCAAAGAGGATGTAATCGGCATCACCGTCTGGAATACTCCTCCGATTTCTTACTCGCCTGAAGTTCAAACGCGCGTCCGGGAAGCGGTGGCGCGTGCGGCCGCCGGAGAAGTAACCCGTTACGATCAAGATGTCCGGGTGGCGGGAGGCGGCATCTCTAGCCTCGACATCACCTTTTCGCCGCTGCTCGATGAGCACGGCAGCATTACGGGCGTGCTCGCGTTTGGGGTAGATGTCACCGAGCGCAACCGGGCGAAAAACGCATTGCGAGAAGCACTGGACGAGGTTTCGCAACTCAAGGATCGTATTGACGCTGAAAACGTCCTCTTACGTGAGCACATACAAACCGTGCGCGGCCGCGTCCGAATTATTGGGCAAAGCGCAGCGATTCAAAACGTATTGAGCCACGCCCGTGAAGTGGCGAAAACCGATTCCAACGTCTTGATTCTTGGGGAGACCGGCACGGGGAAGGAGTTGTTGGCCGAGGCCATCCATGAATGGAGCGCCCGGCAAAATCGGCCTCTCGTGAGAGTCGCCTGCGCCGCGATCCCGGCCACGCTCTTGGAAAGCGAACTGTTCGGAAGGGAGAAAGGCGCCTATACCGGCGCACTGACGAAGCAAATCGGCCGGTTTGAGGCGGCCGAGGGCGGAACGCTTTTCCTGGATGAGATCGGCGAATTGCCCGCGGAGATCCAAGTCAAGCTGCTGCGCGTGCTTGATAGTCAACAATTCGAGCACCTGGGGAGTTTCAAGACCTTGCAGGCGGATGTCCGGATTATCGCGGCCACGAACCGCGACCTGGAAAAGGCGATCCGCGCAGGCATATTCCGTGAAGATCTGTTCCATCGTCTCAATGTATTTCCGCTGACCATACCGCCGCTCCGCGAGCGTGCCGAGGACATTCCAGAACTCGTGTGGAGCTTCGTGAAGGACCTTTCCTTAAAAACGGGAAAGGCCATCTCCGTGATTTCTCCCGACCTCATGCACGCAATTCAGCGGCAACCTTGGCCAGGGAATGTGCGTGAACTGCGGAACGCAATCGAACGGGCAATGATTCTCAGCAAAGGCCCCGAATTGCGCGTTGAATTGCCCAAAGTCATTAGCTCGCCACCTGTAGAGGAGGCAACACTCGATGGCGTGGAACGAGCGCATATCGTTAAGACCCTCGAACAAACCGGATGGCGTATTCGTGGCGAGAACGGTGCGGCGAAACGCCTTGGGTTGAATCCGACCACGCTCGAATCCAAGATGTCACGACTCGGAATAGAACGCCCGCACCGCTAGACTAGCGGCGTATTTTCTACGATATATCGTAGCCCCCTCCCCCCCCCGGAATCCATCCAGGTGGATTCCAAGTCCGCAAACCCTTGTTGGGCAGCATGTTGCGACTTAATTTCGGCCAATGCCAATAATTGGCACGAATCATGCAAACGAAAGTCGAAATAAACGACGCAAATGTATGCTGCCGTGTTCAAATAGGGAACCTCCTCGTGATGATGTTGTCCGCAATCTCTGTCTTCTACGCCCCGAATGACAGGGAAGGCATGATCCGCAGCCTATGCTCGGCGCTGGGACCCACATCGGTGAAAAACGGTTGCATGAGCTATCGGCTCTCTCTGGACATTCAAGACGAGCAATCGCTCACCCTGATTTCTCGTTGGCGCTCGCGGGAAGATTTGGATACCTATCTCCACACCGACCTATTTCGTAAGGTCTTGTCTGTGGTGGATTTATCTTGCAAAGAGCCGACTATCGAATTCGACGAGATACAGGCAACGAGCGGCAATGAATTCCTTGGAACCGAAGAATGAGACAGAGGGAGCAAATGGCTAACGCCGCCATGTCAACCCGACCGACTCGGGAAATCTTGAGTCGCGTGCCGTTGATCTGTGGGGCGCTTTCCGTCCTCATCGGGGCCGCGGTGCTGGCGGGGTGGACATTCTCTGTGCCAGTGCTGCAAAGCCTTGTCCCCGGCTTTGTCTCGATGAAGCCGAACACTGCGTTGTGTTTCATTCTCGCCGGCGCCGGATTGCTGCTTCTGGGGCGCTCGCCGTTGTCGCGGTTGCGGTTGCTTGCCGGAAGGGCTTGCGCGCTTCTGGTTTTGGTGATCTGCGGCGTAACCCTCGCGGAGTACATCTTCGACTCGAGCAGTGGATTTGATGAATGGCTGTTCACCGACCCCGTGGGTGCCGTCACGACTTTAGTTCCGGGACGGATGGCGATTTCGACGATCCTGGCGTTCGTCTCCATAGGGTTCGCGCTGCTGGCGTTGGAATGGGAACCGCGCCGCTATTTCCGGCCTGCGGAAGGGCTTGCGCTGCTCGCGTTCTTGTTGAGTATTACCTCGCTCTTTCAGCACGCAATTACGACGTCGTCGTTTGACGCATATTTCGGGTCTACGCCGATGGCGTTGCATACGGCCCTCACCTTCATGACATTGGCCGTGGGCCTACTCCTGACGCGCCCTCAACAGGGATTGTTCCAGGCACTCCGAGACGGTGCAATAAGCCGGCTGGAACGGGGCATCTACCTGACCATATCCCTCGCTCTTGTCGCGTTGATGTTCATGGCAATCAGCACGTTTTTTATCGTTATGGACACGTGGTCGCGCTCACGGTGGGTGGCGCATACCCATCAGGTGCGCGATGAGCTGGGCAAGGTCTTGGATTCATTTCAAGACATGGAAAGCGGTGAGCACGGTTACGTTTTGACGGGGAAAGAAAGCTTCCTCGAATCCTTCAACGTGGCGCTTGAAGATTCGGATAAGAGGCTTCGGGAATTGGGGAAGCTCTTTGCCAACGATGCCGCGCAAACCGAACGGCTCAGCAAGCTCACGGCGATCGCCCTCGAAAAGATTGCTCATGCCCGAGGCGTTGTCGAATCAGGCCGCGAGAAGGGTTTTGATGCGGCCCGTGCCCAGATTGTGGAAGGCGGCGAAGATGCGGCCATGCGTGCCATCCGCGACGGCGTCGACGAGATGAACCACGAAGAGACGCTGCTGTTGGTTGCCCGAGAAGACGAGGAACGCGCCACTATCGCTCGTTTGTACCTGAGCATCGGATTCTGCGTCATTGTTATGCTAGGCGTCTTGCTCTCCACCATAGGGAGCATCCGCAAGGGCTTCAAGTCGCTGCGGGAGGCCGAAGAAGCCCTCCACGCGAACGAGGAAAACCTTGCGATTACCCTGCGGTCCATCGGCGACGCCGTGGTGACGACCGACAACGAGGGGCGGGTGACCGGGCTCAACTCCGTGGCCGAGCAGCTCACGGGCTGGAGGGAGGCCGAAGCCCAAGGGCGGCCGGTGGGCGATGTCGTTCACATCATCAACGAAGCGACCCGGAAACGGGCGGAGGTGCCGGTAGAAAAAGTGCTCAGCACCGGCCAAATTCAGGGCTTTACAAATCATACTGTGCTCATAGCCCGCGACGGCACGGAACACGCAATCGCCGATAGCGCGGCCCCGCTATGCGATCCCAGCAACAGGCTGCGGGGCGTGGTGCTGGTATTCCGCGACCTAACGGCCAAACGCGCCGCCGAGGCGGAGAGCGATCGACTCTTCAACTTGTCCATCGACATGATCAGTGTTGCCCATATAGACGGGTACTTCAAGCGGGTCAATCCCGCTTTCACCAGCATACTGGGCTGGAGTGCCGAGGAAATGCTGTCGCGTCCGTTTTTGGAATTCATACACCCCGAAGACTGGGCGGCCACGCTTCGAACGGTAGAGAAGGTGAGTGTTGCCAGGGAAAATATCCTGAACTTTTCGAACCGCTTCAAGCACAAGGATGGATCGTGGCGCAGGCTGGCCTGGAAAGTGGTGCCCCACCTGGACGGAAACATGTATTGCACGGGCCGCGACGTGACGGAGCAGCACACCCAAGCCCAGTTGACGCAACTCCAAGCCGCCATTGGAACCACCTTGGCGCGGTCGCGGGAACTGCAACCAGTGCTTAATGACGCCGCCGAGGCAATGGTTCAAGTGTTCGACGCGGCCTTTGCCCGCATTTGGACGCTTAACGATGCGGAGCAGATGCTGGAAATGCGCGCCAGCGCCGGCCAGTATACACACCTCGACGGTCCGCATGGCCGCGTGCCCGTGGGCAAGTTTAAGATCGGCCTCATCGCGCAGGTACGAAAGCCGCACCTGACCAACGAGGTCGTAGGCGACCCGCAGGTGAGCGACCAGGATTGGGCGCGGCGCGAGGGCATGGTGGCTTTTGCCGGCTATCCGCTTATCGCGGACGACGAAGTGGTGGGCGTTATGGCCATGTTCGCCCGCCATACCTTTTCGAAAGAGGATCTGCTTGCCTTAGGATCGGTAGCAGATAACATTGCCCTCAGCATTCAAGACCATCGCAGACGCGACGCCCTTCGCGACAACAAGGAACTCCTGCATAAGGTATTAAATTCAATCGGGTCCAGCATCGCGGTGTTGGATAGCAGCGGTACGATTGTCATGGTCAACGATGACTGGCAACGATTCGCAATGGAGAATGAAGCCAAGGGGGATCCCTCGACCTTCGGCGTGGGCGCAAACTACCTCGAAGTCTGCAAACGCGCAGTGCCGCAGCTGGGTAAAGGGATGCAGAAGATCTTGGATGGGTTGCAGGGCGTGGTGAAGGGTGAGCGGGAGACCTTTGTCACGGACTACCCATGCCATTCCCCCAAGCTTACCAGCTGGTTCAGGATGAGCGCGTTTGCCTTGTCGAATGCGGACGGCGGGGCGGTCGTTTCACATACGAACATTACTCAGCAACAGCTGGCGACAAAGCGGTTGGACGAATTCAAGAAGGCGATGGATGAGCACGCCATCGTCGCCATCACCGACCAGCGCGGCAAGATTACCTATGTAAACGACAAGTTCTGCGCGATCTCGAAATATACCTCCGAGGAGTTGATCGGGCAGGATCACCGGATCGTCAACTCGGGGCACCATCCGAAAGCCTTTATGCGTGAACTTTGGGAAACGATCTCCAGTGGTCGGCTGTGGACAGGAGAACTGAAGAATCGCGCAAAGGATGGAAGCCTCTATTGGGTGGCCACGACCATCGTTCCCTTCCTCGACGAAGGCGGAAAACCGTTCCAATACGTTGCGATCCGCACCGATATCACCAAGCGAAAATGTGCAGAAGAGACCTTGCGCGATAGCGAGCAGCGCATGCGGTTGGCTGCGGATGTGGCACGCATTGGCGTGTGGGATTGGGATGTGACCAACAACGTAGTCACCTGGGATGAGCGCATGTTCGACCTTTACGGCTTGCCCGTGGTACCGGAGGGGAAGGTGGCCTATGAGGATTGGCGCGCCGCAGTTCTGCCAGTAGAGCTTTCGGAACAGGAAGCGCAGTTGCAGCATACTGTCGAAACTTGCGGCCAAAGCGAGCGAACATTTCATATCGCGCGAGCCTCCGACTTTGCCGTGCGGGTTATCCAGGCCGCCGAGGTCGCGATACCGGGGGCCGATGGGAAAACCGTTCGTGTTGTGGGCGTCAATATGGACATTACCGAACGTGTTGAAGCCGGCGCTAAGCTGGAACAGGCAATGTTAGTGGCAGACGCGGCCAACCAGGCCAAGTCAAAATTCCTGGCCACCATGAGCCATGAAATCCGCACGCCGATGAATGGCGTGATCGGCACGGTGGACGTGCTGCGGCAAACCAGCCTGCGGCCCTACCAGGCGGAGCTGGTGGAGATTGTGCGGGAATCGGCAGACAGCCTCTTGAGCGTCATTGACGGCATCCTCGATTTTTCAAAGATCGAGGCGGGTAACACAGAGTTGGAGCGCGGGACGTTGTCGCTGGCGCAACTGGTGGAGATCGTCTGCGATACCCTGCACCCGGTGGCCGTGCGCAAGAAAGTGGACCTAACGTACTTTACCGACCCGACGCTGCCGGAATGGATTCTCTCCGATTCAATACGGCTGCGCCAGATCCTTAACAATTTGCTGGGTAACGCCATCAAGTTTTCCGCAGGGTTGGAACACCCTGGAAAGGTGAAGCTCCGCTTGGAACGGGACGGCGAATCGACCGTCCGTATCACGGTGGCGGACAATGGCGTGGGCATCAAGCCTGAGGCGTTGAGCAAGCTGTTCCGCCCATTCACCCAGGCGGACAGTTCCACCACGCGCAATTATGGCGGCACGGGCTTGGGCCTCTCCATATGCAAACAACTGGTGGACATGCTCGGCGGCACAATTGATCTGCAAAGTACGTTTGGCGAAGGCTCGGTTTTTACGGTCATACTTCCCATGGAAGTGGTGGATGAACCTGACGCACAACCGGCATCGTGCGACTTGTCGGGGCTCGGTTGCATTGTCGTGGCCCAGGACGACGAAACGACGGCTGACTGGCGCGCCTATCTCGAAAGAGCGGGCGCCCAGGTAATGGTGGCCGGAACGTTGCCAGAAGCGGCCCTGCTTGCGGCGGACGGCACCTCCCCCGATTCCACTGTCATCATCAGCAATGCGAGCGAACCGATCGACCTTGACGCGCTACGGGCGCCCTTCGCCGCATGTCCGGGCCAGGTGTGCCATGTGCTGATCATGCGCGGCTACCACCGTCGACCCCATCAAGAGGCGGACGGCGTTGTGGCGTTGGATGGCGATGCCATGCGCCGTGGAGCCTTCCTTTACGCCGTGGCCCTCGCGGCCGGACGCGTCGAACCCCTCGCCGAGGAAGACCTAGAAATCGGGCCCGATCGACCTGCCCTCCCGACCGTCGAGGAGGCGGCGGCGCAAGGGCGGCTGATTCTTGTGGCCGAGGACAACGAGATCAACCAGAAGGTCATCCGGCACCAGCTTGCCTTGATGGGCTTGGTTTGCGAGGTCGCCAGCGATGGATTAGAGGCGCTGAATCAATCTCGTACCGGGAGATATGCCTTGTTGTTATCCGATCTGCACATGCCGGGGTTGGACGGCCATGAACTCGCGGCCAGAATCCGAAGCGAAGAAGGTGACGGGAAGCGCATGCCGATCATCGCCTTTACGGCAAATATCACGAAAGGTGAACGCGAACGCTGCAGCGAGGCGGGCATGGACGATTACCTTTCCAAGCCCGCTCAGTTGGACGTGTTCAAAGCCATGCTGGAGAAGTGGCTGGCCACCGTGCAAGTTGTCGATCCGCGCCCGCCCCGATCCGAAGCGGCTGCATCGGCAATCGCGCCGGGCCTGCCCGTAGTGGACACGGCGGTCTTGGCGCAATTGGTGGGCAGCGACCCGGCATTGATCGCAGAATTCCTGCGTGATTACCTGGAGTCCTCAAAGAAGACGGGGGCGGAAATCCAAGCTGCCTTCGCCGGGGGCGACTGGGCCGCTGTTGGCGCGTTGGCGCACCGGCTGAGGTCGTCGTCCCGCTCCGTGGGCGCCCTCGCACTTGGGGAATGTTGTGAAAAGCTAGAACTCGTCGGAACTGCCGACGACGTGAGTACCATCGCGGCGCTTTTGGCGGACTTTGAATCCTGCCTTAAAGAAGTCGGGGAAGCTGTCAGGATTAAATTGGAGGAGTGAACGAATGTCTATGAATTACGCCAAGAACACCGTGCTCGTGCTGGACGACGATCCGTTCCAGCAGAAATTGGTTTCGCAACAGTTGCTTAAACATGGCATAGAAGTCCACGGTTACTTGCAAGGCAAGGAAGCAATCAATTACCTCTTTCTCGATGACGTAAACCATCAATGCATCTTGATTCTGATTGATCTTGAAATGCCGGAAATGGACGGTGTGGAGTTTCTGCGGCACTTGGCAGATCGCAAATTTAAGGGCTCGGTAGCGTTTATGAGCGGGCAGGATAAGCGGGTTTTGGAGTCCGCATCTCGGCTTGCTACTGCCAGTAACTTAAATCTCGTGGGATGCCTACCTAAACCGGTGCAACCCGACGAAATCGTAGATGTATTGGGCCGCTGGCGTGAACACAAATCGGGAAGACTGCGCACGAAACCCAAGACGTACGAAGCCCGCGAAATACAACGCGCCATTGCCAACAAAGAACTGGTAAATTTCTATCAACCCAAAGTCGATGTTCGTTCAGGCACCCCTACCGGGGTCGAAACGCTTGTGCGCTGGCAGCATCCTTCGGATGGACTCGTGTTCCCGGATCAGTTCATTGGGGTCGCCGAGGAAAACGAACTGATTGAGGATGTTACTCGGGCGGTGCTTGGCGAGGCTTTGAACCAGGCGAAGCGTTGGCATGAGCAAGGACTGACGCTACGAGTTGCCGTAAACGTCTCTATGGATAACCTTAAACGGGTTGACTTTCCAGATTACGTGCTTTCAGAGCTACAAAGAACGGGCTTCGATCCGAGGAGTCTGATTCTGGAAGTCACGGAGTCCAAGTTGACGCATGACGCGCGACTGCCGCTGGACATTCTCACGCGACTCCGCATGAAGAAAATCAGCCTCTCTATCGACGACTTTGGCACCGGCCATTCTTCCCTCGCCCAATTGCGTGATCTGCCCTTTGATGAACTCAAGATTGACCGTGGTTTTGTCCACGGAGCCGGAAGCAACAAAACGTTGCGCAGCATTTTCGACGCTAGCGTAACGATGTCCGCGCAACTGGGTCTGAAGGTCGTTGCGGAAGGCGTCGAGGATCGCAAGGATTGGGATTTCCTGCGCACGCACGGCTGCGATCTGGCCCAAGGCTATTTTATCGCGAAGCCGATGCCCGCGGCGGAGATTCCAGCGTGGCTTGCGGACTGGAAGAACCGTTGTTGTGAACTTTACGGGGTCTTGCTCTAAGGCGCGCGCCGCCCTTTTCTCAACTACGTCGCAAAGGATTCACACGATGATCGACAACGAAGAAATCATCAAGGACTTTCTTATAGAAAGCGCGGAAAACCTTGACCAATTGGACAAGGACTTTGTGGAAATGGAGAAGAACCCACAAGACGACGAAATCCTCTCGCGGATCTTCCGGGCGATACACACCATCAAGGGCACGTGTGGCTTTTTCGGATTCTCCAAGCTGGAGAAAGTTGCCCACGGCGGCGAAAGCCTTTTGAGCAAGATGCGCGACGGCGAGTTGCATCTGACCCCTGAAATCACCAGCGCGCTCTTGCGCGTCGTGGATGCCGTGCGCGAAATACTGGGCAATATAGAACAGAATGGGGCCGAGGGCAACACGGACTACAGCGAACTTGTCGCATTGCTGGAAAAACTTCAGGGCGACAGGGAGATCGTTGCCAATGCAAGCATGGATACCGAAGATCCCGATGAATACCTTGCAATGATGGCCGCAAGGCAGCCCCAGGGCAAGAAGAGCTCCGCAGTGGCTTCGCAGATCTCACCCCCTGGCGACGAAGAACCAGTCCGGCTGGGACAGTTGCTGGTCGGTGTAGGCTGGGCTGAAAAAAGCGCTGTCGAAAAGGCGCTACAAATACAGCAGAGTGGCGACACGCGTCCCGTGGGCGAGATTATGTCAGACGCGGGTCAGGTGTCGTCGCAACGTGTGGCCGACGCACTCGAAATCCAGCGCGAAGTTGCCCACACGAAGAGCGTCTCTGAAAGCACCATCCGCGTCGATGTTCACCTGCTGGATCGCCTCATGAACATGGTCGGCGAGCTCGTTCTTTCCCGAAACCAGACTCTGAAATTCATCAACCTTATCGAAGACTCCGGCCTACAGTCTGCGGCGCAGCGCCTCAATCTCATCACCTCCGAGCTGCAAGAGGCCGTAATGAAAACGCGCATGCAGCCCATTAGCGGGGTATGGGGGCGCCTCCCACGGGTCGTGCGCGACATTTCCGTCTCGCTAGACAAGAAGATCCGGCTTGAAATGGAAGGTCAAGAAACAGAGCTCGACAGGACCATCCTCGAGGCCATTAAGGACCCCCTAACGCACATAGTGCGCAACTCGGTTGACCATGGAATTGAATCGCCAGAGAAGCGGCGCGCTGCAGGCAAACCCGAGGAGGGTCTACTCCTCCTTCGCGCTTATCACGAGGGTGGCCAGGTAATCATTGAGATCTCGGACGATGGCGCGGGCGTCAACACGCAACGCGTTGCGGAAAAGGCCGTCGAGCGCAACCTGATGAGCCGAGACGAGTTGTCGCGAATGTCAGAGCGGGAGATTACCAACCTCGTCTTCCTCCCGGGCTTCTCAACGGCGGAGAAAGTTACGAACATCTCCGGCCGCGGCGTGGGGATGGACGTGGTCAAGACAAACATCGAAAAAATTGGCGGGGCCATAGACCTATCCAGTGACCGGGGCAAGGGCTCCACACTGAAGATTAAGATTCCGCTCACGTTGGCCATCATTCCCGCGTTGATTGTGACCTGCCGGGATGGTCGCTACGCGATACCGCAGGTCAGCCTGCTGGAACTCGTGAGGCTGGACGGCGAGGCCGCGCGCAAGGGAATAGAGATGGTAAACGGGAGCCCCGTGTACCGGCTCCGTGGGAACCTGTTGCCGCTGGTCTACCTTGATCGCCTGCTCAAATCCGAAGAGGGGCAACCGGGCGCTCCAGAGGCAGAGCAGGTGTTGAACATCGTCGTTCTTCAGGCCGAGGATCGGCCGTTTGGCCTCATCGTGGATGGAATTCACGACACCGAGGAGATCGTGGTAAAGCCGCTGGTAAAGCAGCTTCAGCACATCGGTGTCTTCGCGGGCGCGGCAGTCATGGGCGATGGAAAAATCTCGCTCATCCTTGACGTGGTCGGCATTGCGCATGCGGCACATGTCCTCTCCGAGGAACGCAGCGGTGGCCGTGTAGACGCGGGCCCCAGTCGTGACCAGAAGGATGAGAATGTACAGGCGCTTCTGCTGCTTCAGGCGGGCAAGGAGGGGCGCTTCGCCATGCCGTTGTCCATGGTAGCGCGCTTGGAAGAATTCGAGACTACCTCCATCGAGCGCGCGGGAAACATCGATGTAGTGCAATACCGGGGCCAAATCTTGCCGTTGCTTTATGTGGGTGACTGTTTTGGCGGGCACCATGCCGAGACGGACAACACGCTTGTCGGCAATCTCCAAGTAGTGGTGTATGCGCGCGATGGCGAGTCCGTGGGGCTTGTCGTCAACCGGATCCTTGACATCACCGAGGAGCGAATCACAACGAAGAGCCATGCGAGCCGCGCTGGCGTCCTGCAAACAGCAGTCATCCAGGACCGGGTGACCGAGCTGCTGGATATTGAGTCGCTCATCAGCATGTCCCTGCCAGACTACGCGGCAAGCAGCAGCAACGGTTTTGAAGGGTAATGAAAATGTCCACCAAGTCACAATTCTGCACCTTCTATCTCAACAACCTCTACCTCGGCATCGATGTGATGAAGGTGCAGGAAGTGTTGCGCTACCAGGACATGACGCGCGTTCCGCTCGCGCCCGCCATTATCCGCGGGCTAATCAACCTACGCGGCCAAATCGTGACCGCAGTAGACATGCGGAAACGACTGGAGCTGCCGGAACGGGAGAGGGATTTCGGCCCACCAATGAACGTCATTATTCGTACGGAAAGTGGAACGGCCGTCAGCCTGCTCGTCGATGAAATCGGCGACGTTGTGGAGGTCTCGGACGACATCTATGAGCGCGTTCCCGAGACGCTCTGTGGTGCCGCGCGCGAAATCATCCAGGGGGCCTACAAGCTGCCCGGGCAACTGCTGCTAATCATGAATACCGAGGCGGCAGTGAACTGCGCCGAGCCGGCAACGCGCTAGCCCTCCCCCTTCACGAAATTGACTGAAAAGGAAACCCGCATGGGCACGCCCACCAAATACATCGCCGCGCCGGTAGGAATTGCCAGCGCGCCCGTGTATTTTCGGCGGGAGCGCACCTTGACGGGTGACCAGGCAAGTCTCGTGTCTGAGGCCCTCTGTCGGCAACAGCCGAGGCGTTCCGGTGAGAGCGATTTCGGACTGGAGACACTGCGCCAGCGTGTTTCCTTGGCCGCTCACGGCCTGTCGACCCTGCCGCATAAAGGCGTGCCCAGGGCATCCACCAAGTGCATCGAACGAAGTCTGCAGCATATGGCGCAGATGATGCGTCATCTACAGGCCGTGATTGATTTGCCACAAGGCTCGATAAACTCGCCGGCCATGCACCTGCCCACCTTCGCGGCAGTGTGTTCCGGCGTCAATGTTGAAGAAAAGACGCTTGAACCTCATCACATAAAGGGAGAGAACGCAATGACCGACACGATGACCTCAACGCCAAGCACCACGTCTGAAAATGGAAACGGGGCCTACGAGAATGGCCACACCAACGACACGCCGAACACAGGAGACCACGCAATGGAAGCCACGGCCCAAGCGGAACCCTGGACCGCGCACTCGGAACGCCCGAGGGAGAACTTCGAGGAAGAGCAGCGCAATATCGACTACGCTGCACAGGTTACCGCCATTCGCAAGACACAAGCCGTAATCGAGTTTAAGCCGGACGGGACAATCACGTTTGCGAACGACTTGTTCCTCCAGACCGTTGGCTACTCGATGGATGAGATCCGTGGCCAGCACCACAGCATGTTCATGGATCCCACCGAGCGCCGCTCGCCGGAGTACCGCAAGTTTTGGGAGGCCCTCAACCGGGGGGAATTCCAGGACGGCGAGTTCCGGCGCGTGGGCAAGGGCGGCAAAGAGATCTGGCTGCGCGCATCCTACAGCCCGCTGACCGATGCCAATGGCCGCACCTTCAAGGTCGTGAAGTATGCAACGGAGATCGGCGAGAAGAAGCGCCTTGAACTTGAGCAGGCGCGCATCCATGCGATGGTGGAGAACGTGCCCATCAACATCATGATGGCGGACCTAGATTTCAATATTACCTACGCGAACCCGGCGACCATCAACACGCTTAAGAAGATCGAGCACTTCCTGCCGATCAAGGCGACGCAAATTGTCGGTTCAAACATCGACATCTTCCACAAGCATCCTGCCCACCAGCGCCGGATCTTGACCGATCCAAAGAACCTGCCGCACCGTGCGGCAATCAACATCGGTGACGAAATCGCCGAGTTGCTGGTCAACGCCATCTACGACAATAACCGCAACTACCTGGGGCCCATGGTCACCTGGGAGCTCATTACGGCGCGGAAAAATCTCGAGAAGCAGATCGACAATGCGGGCATCCGCTTTGAAAGCCTGACCACCGTCTGCGAGCAGATGGGCGCCAATGCGGAGGAAACCTCCACACAGGCCAACGTCGTGGCGGCTGCGGCCGAGCAGGTAAGCAAAAACATCGAGACCGTGGCGACTGCCGCCACGGAAATGAGCGCAAGCATCAAAGAGATCGCCTCCAACGCCAGTCAGGCCGCCACGGTCGCGCTTGAGGCTGTTCGAGCCGCAGAAGAGACGAACAAGATCATGAGCAAGCTGAACGCCAGCAGCTCGGACATCGGCAAAGTGATCAAGGTGATCACCTCTATTGCCCAGCAGACCAACCTCCTTGCGCTGAACGCCACGATTGAGGCGGCGCGCGCTGGCGAGGCGGGCAAAGGCTTCGCAGTCGTCGCGAACGAGGTAAAGGAATTGGCCAAGGAGACCGCAAAGGCGACCGAGGATATCGGCCAGAAGATCGACGCCATCCAGGGCGACACCAACAGCGCGGTCGGCGCTATTGAGCGCATCGGCACGATCATCAATCAGATCAGTGACATCCAGAGCACCATTGCCGGGGCGGTCGAGGAGCAGACTGCCACGACGAACGAAATCGGCCGCAACGTTGCCGAGGCCGCGAAAGGTTCCTCTGAAATCGCAGAGAACATTTCGGGCGTGGCGCAGGCGGCGCAGCACACCTCCGCGGGCGCGAGTGAGGTGCTGCTGGCCTCCAAAGAGGTCTCGAAAGTGACGGAACAGATGAAGATGGCCCTGAACCACGCTGATTAGGTGCTGGTCGGGGCACCGGGGCGCAGCAATGCGCCCGAGGCACCACCGGTCTGGCCGCTACTCGCAAGAGTGGAACGCACGGAGGCGGAAGGCCAGCCGGTGGGTGCCTGAAACCCCCGAATGTCAGTTGGGAATGCGCACTGCATTGGCCTGGTGCGGGCAGCGTCGGGCGGGAGTGCCTTGCGCTGTGCAAGCAAGTTTGAACGAGGGTTGTCTGGAAGCGGGCCGAAACGGCCGCGCAGGGAGGAATCGCCAAGTGAGAGCATTGGTAATAGACGATGCCTCGTCCATGAGGAAGCTGCTGAAAATGCTGCTCTCGGACGCGGGATTTTCAGTCACGGAAGCCGCGGACGGTCAAGATGCCCTGGAGCGTCTGGTCGAGATGGAGTGCCCCGACCTCATACTGGTTGATTGGAACATGCCTCGGATGAACGGCCTCGAGTTCGTCCAGTCGATGCGCCGAGACAGCGCCTACGACGCTGCCCGGGTCATGCTCGTCACCAGCGAGTCGCAGGTTGACCAGGTGTTGTCCGCGATTCAGGCCGGTGCAAACGAATACATCATGAAGCCGTTCACAGCGGAATCGCTCCTCGAAAAGCTGACCATCCTGGGCTTTAACGTGGAAACTGAGGCAGGCCAGATTTGAATGCAATAAAGATCAGAGTGCTTGTGGTGGATGACTCCGTCGTCATCCGCAAGCTCCTTACGGAGTCCTTGACTTCGGATCCCGAGATCGAGGTGGTCGGCGTGGCCGCGAACGGCAACATTGCCCTCGCGAAGATTCCGCAAATTAACCCCGATATCGTCACGATGGATGTCGAGATGCCCGAACTGAACGGGCTGGACACCGTGCGCGAGCTGCGAAAGACGTGGCCCAAGCTCCCGGTGATAATGTTCAGCACTCTGACGAAGCGAGGCTCCGAGGCGACGCTCGATGCGCTTGCGGCCGGGGCCACAGACTATGTCAGCAAGCCGGCGAACGTGGGGAGTGTGCAGGAGTCCATCGCCCGGATACGGGAAGAGCTGATTCCCAAGATCCGCACCTTGGTGCGGCGTCAAGGCCCGTCCTTCTCTGCTGCGGGGCATTCCGTTACTCGCTTTCCACCCGCGCCGCGCCCTAAGTTACACCAAGACATTCACCTGCTGGCCATCGGTTGTTCGACCGGTGGACCCAATGCACTCACGACCGTGCTACCGTCGCTTCCCAGGGACTTCCCGGCCCCCATCGTCATTGTTCAACACATGCCGCCCGTCTTCACCCGGTCGCTCGCCGATCGATTGGCGGCCAAGTCGGCGATTCCCGTGGTCGAGGCAAGCGATGGCATGGCGCTTGCCGCAGGCCATGCCTACATCGCGCCCGGAGACTTCCATGTCACGTTTGAGCGTGTCGGCACCGCGGTACACCTGCGAACGTCCAAGGGACCACCCGAAAACTCGTGTCGGCCAGCAGTTGATGTGATGTTTCGGTCCGCGGCCGAGGTCTATGGCGCTGGCGTGCTGGCCCTGGTGATGACCGGCATGGGCTACGACGGCTGGCGGGGTGCAGAACACATCCACAATGCAAACGGAACAATCTTTGTCCAAGACGAGGCAACCAGCGTCGTCTGGGGAATGCCAGGTCAAATTGCGACGACCGGCCTGGCGGACAAGGTGCTTCCGCTGGAGCAAATCGCGCTCGAGCTCTGCCGACGCGTCAGCACCACCATGGGCAAATTCACGCACCGGGGAGGCTTCGCGCAATGACGCTCACACAGAAACGAGACGACACACTCACCGATGCAGACTTGGCATTCCTGTGCCAACTGATCCGCGAGCGGGCCGCAATTGTACTCGACGCAAACAAGGCCTACCTGCTCAAGGCGCGGCTGGAGCCCTTTGCGCGGGCAAATGGATACGGATCGATCGCCGCGCTGGTGACAGCGCTGCGCTCGCCCCTGCTGGCGAAGTCGCTGGCGGAGGATGTGGTGGACGCGATGACAACCAACGAGACCTCGTTCTTCAGGGACTTTCACCCGTTTGAGACGCTTCGCACGATCGTCCTGCCTGCGCTAATCAAGAAGCGCAGCGCCACGCGTACCCTCAACATTTGGTGTGCGGCAAGTTCCAGCGGGCAGGAGCCGTACTCGACCGCCATGCTCCTGCGCGAACACTTCCCCGAGCTCGCCACCTGGAACGTCAAGTTCATCGCAAGCGACATCTCCAAAACGATGCTGGCGCGCTGCCGGGAAGGCGTATATTCGCAGATCGAGATTAATCGCGGACTGCCCGTCAACTATATGCTCAAGTATTTCAAGCAGTCTGGCTCCTGTTGGCAAATCAATGAAGACATTCGCAAGTCGATCGAGTTCAGGGAACTAAACCTAATCAAGCCCTGGCCGTTCATGCCGCGCCTCGACCTGGTAATGATTCGCAACGTGCTCATTTACTTCGACGCAGACGTGAAGAAACGGATCTTCAGTGCCATTTACGATCTGATGAACACGGATGGATGCATGTTTCTCGGCACCGCGGAAACCACCTTGAACATTGACGAGCGTTTTAAGCGGGTTCCCCAGGGATCCACCAGCTATTACATACCCGGCTCGGGCAACTAGGGGCAACACATGGGACTACATCAGGAAGCGATACGGGCGGATGTGCCGCGCATCGCCGCAGAGAACCGGCGCGAGTTTTCGCGGGTAAATTTGCGGCAGGTCGTCACCTTTCACCAGCAAGACGGGAGGCAGTGGACCGGGCACATCCTGGACATCAGCGCCAACGGGATCCACGCCAGTGGGAACTGCCCGCCGCCGACGGGAGCAGAAGGAGCGATTTGCATTTCGCTTGGTGACGCGACGAGCCTTGAATGTATCCACGCACTTGGCCGGATGGGCCGCGTTACAGCGACCGACGGCGTCCTGCAGTTCAACGAGCTGCTAGGAACTGAAAGTTTGGAGCACCTGCGACAATTGATCTTGGCCAACGCCGACGACCCTGAGGCGGTGGAGTCCGAGTTCGCGACCCATATTGGATTGCGAAAGCGCGACACGAGTTTTACGGCAGTCGAAGGAGGACGTACATGAGAGTCGAATACATCAATCCCTTCATCGAGAGCGTCATGGAGTTCTTCTCGGCGATGCTTGCTTCGAGAGTTGAGCGTCTGAGTATCGCGAAAAGCAATGGCGAGGTCGACGACGGCCATTTGCGGGCGCTCATAGGCATGAGCGGAGCCGTGTGCGGCACGGTCGTGCTGGTCTTGTCGCCCGAAACGGGGTCCAACCTGGTCAAGAGGTTTCTTTCCATGGACGGCGACCCGGATGACGAGACGCTTCGTGATGGTGTGGCCGAGGCAATCAATATCATTACAGGCAATGCCAAGGCCCGGCTTCCTCAACAGCCGGAACAAGCCATCTGCCTAAGTCTTCCCACGGTGATTCGCGGTACAGGTGTCAGCATTGACTACCCAACGAATGCAAACTGGATCGAAATACCGTTTACGAGTGATTTGGGCAATTTCAGCTTGCTTGTCGCGTTCTTGACACTCTCTTCAGAAGGAATAAACCGATGAAAGTACTCGTAGTGGATGATAGCGCCGTGATGCGAAAGGTCTTGATCGGTGCCCTTTCGCGATGCGACCTCGGTGAGGTTGACCAGGCAGGAGACGGAGCCGAGGCGTTAGAGGCCGTGGAAAAAGCCGACTATGGCCTGATCATGATGGATTGGAACATGCCGGTGATGCTCGGTATCGACGCCGTTCGTAAGCTCCGCGAGCGCGGCAAGACGATGCCGATAATCATGGTGACCACGGAAGCCGAGAAGTCGCGGGTGGTAGAGGCGCTAAAGGCCGGCGCAAACAACTACATAATAAAGCCGTTTGAACCCAAGACGATTATTGAGAAGATTCAAGCCGTCCTTGCGACCCGCGACGTAGCATGCTGACGCGTCTGGCGTCATGATGCGAGAATAGGCGAGTTTGCATAATGGGATAGACGCACGCCTATAGAAATTTGTCGATGGGCTTATCCAATGGAACGTTTCCATCGCAAGTGCGCCTAGGTGCAAGAGCGGTGGGTTGGCCCCTCAAAGAAATCGAGGCATGGTGCGCTAAACGGCCGCCTGTTAAGGTGGTAGATTAAGATCTGCTATCATCCTCGTAGGCCTGCTGACATGATACAAACGATGGCCCCGCGACCGCCCCCAGCGCTCAGGGGTATCTTTGGGGGTATCTATGCAAGACCACATTTTGCAGAGGCATTGCTAGTAATAACTTACGACGCATACGCGGTGGATGTCTCCTCCGCCAGACAACATTCTACGTCTTCGCGCCTGCCCGCCCGGCGGCCACGCCGCCGCGTCGGGCACTGAGCGCACCGCGAAGCACAGCAGCCTCGACGCTCGACCCCGACACGGAAACAGCCAGAGCAGTCCGCGTGTTTCTGTCACGGTCGCGCCGCAGCTTCCCGTCAAAGGAGCAGCCGTTGGACCGTCAGTGGACCGCAGTCCCCGCGACGGATGCTGTCCCGCATGGCTTCGCCGCCCGCGCAACGAACTTTCCTTCGCCCCCGCGTCTCGCGTTTGACCACGCGCGTCCCTGTTTGCCTCGGCCCGCATCGACGCCCTGTTTTGCTCCGCGCGCCCCGCCGATATCGTTTCTGCCCGGCTCCATTGCGCCGCCAGCCAACCACGCGCCAGGTATTCTCCCACTATCGCCAGCACGAAAACCCACAGCAGAACAAACACGCTCCACCCCAAAACCAGCCATCGCGCTCGTGTCCGCTTCATCAACGCTCCTTGCCCCCAACCGAGAGACCGCCACGCCAACGCGCTACGCCGTGCTTCCGGTGCGGTATCCGGCCATGTCCACGGTCACGTGGCGGTAACCAGCCGCGCGCATTCCTGACAGCACTCGCTCGTGGAGGGCGGGGGCGAATAGGCGGGACACTTCGTCTGCCCCCACTTCGATGCGGACAAGGTCGCCGTGGTGGCGGGCGCGGTATTGCTGGAAGCCGTGGGCCTTGAGCACTTCTTCGGCGGCTTCTACTTGTGCCACGGCTTCGCGCTCGACGCGGGTGCCCACGGGGAAGCGGGAGGACAGGCAGGCGAAGGAGGCCTTGTCGGATGTGGGCAGGCCGCGCTCGCGGCTCAGGGCGCGTATCTCCTGCTTGTATAGTCCTACCTCGGCCAGCGGCGCGACCACGCGGTGTTCTTTGGCTGCCTTTGCGCCGTAGCGCGTGGGGTCCAGCTTGTCGTCCGCTATCTCGCCATAGGCCATCACGCCGATTCCCTCGGCTTGGGCAAAGCTGTCCATGCGCGAGAAGAGGGCGTCCTTGCAGTGATAGCAGCGGGTACCATCGTTCTTCAGGTAGTCCTCGTTCTCGAACTCGTCGGTCTGCACCACGGTGAGCGCCCAGCCGCGCGCCTCGGCCAGCGCCACGGCCTCGTGCAGCTCAGCGCGGGGCAAGCTGGGGGAATCGGCCAGCACCAGCCGGGCCGCGTCGCCCAGGGTATCGTGCGCCATGGCGGCGAGGAAGGCGGAATCCACTCCGCCTGAATAGGCCACGGCCACACGGCCATAGGCCTGCAACAGCGCACGGAGCGCCTGCAATTTCTTTTCCGTTCCCTGCGCGTCGGCAAGTTGTACTGCTTCGTTCATCGTTGCCTTTCCCATTTCGGGCTGCCACCCCCACCACCATAACAAAAGCGCCACTTGGGATTATCCCAAGCGGCGCTTAAAGTTGCCAAAAATTTCTTCCTAGTCTTCAAACTCGGGCACGGGACCCTCGTCGAATTCCACCTTCTCCACGCCGAAGTCCAGATCCACCGGCGCTTCTTCGTCGCTGGCGTCCTCGTCCGCGTCTTCATCCACCACCTCGTCGTCCACCACCACATGGGCAGCAGCGCCGATTACCACCGGTTCCGCCTCTTCCTCCTCCACCACTTCCTCGTCATCCACCTCCTCGTCGACCGGCTCTTCAAGTTCGGGCACCGGCACGGCGGCTACAACTGCCGCCTTTTTGGCGCGGCGACGAAGCGTGGCCGACGGCAATGCGGCTTCTTCGTCTGACCCGATGCGGATCAGCTTGACGATTTCCGCCACCCCAACGCCACTGCACCCCGGGCACTTGTAGCCCAGCTTCTCTGCGCCCCAGTCAATAAAGCGCCGTCCGCACTTTGGGCATTCATACTTTACTGCCATGAAATAGGATCCTCAATTATACGCCGGTCCGGCGATTCAAGCCTTGGAATGGCGCGATTATAGGTGTACAGCCCGAACGATGCAACACCCGCGACCGCATGATACCAGAAAAAGACGCCGCCGGTTACTGCAACCGGCGGCGACGGGGGAAAATTCAACGCTCCGCTAAGGAACGATAAGCGTCACGTCCACCTGCACACTGTCAGGATTCTCCAGGTCCACCTTCAACACGTCGAAGGAGAAGGTCTGCACGCTGGGCGACGGCTGGCCTGCACGGAATGCCGTGAGTGTAATCACTTCCGACTCGCCCGCCTGAAGCACACCCACGCCTACATCGGACGTGAGCCAAAGTGGGAAGGTGTCGTTGGGGTCCAGCGACCAGTTGAGAATGCCCTGGCCCGTGTTGGTAATCGTGAACTGCTGCGTGTCTAGCAGCGCGGGGAAGGTGATGTCCGTGGGGGCCACGGTGATCGCCGGTTCTAGCACTTCCAATTGCAGGTACAACGGTTCGATTTCCCCGCTGTAACCAATGCCCAGCAGTTCGTACTCGAAGTCCAACTGGAACTCGGGATCTTCGAGGATACCGTTGATGCTGCCCGGTATGGTGCGGTCCACAATGAAGGGGCGAATCTGGGGGGCAAGCGTACTGTATACCTCGGGTTCCGCCCAATCGTCTGCTGCGTTGCCCGGCGGACGTACGATGCCTTGGCTGTTCGGCAGGATGAGGTACTGCAGCCCCACTTCCGTGGGCTCATGGCTGCCGCCCAGGTTGTAGAACGCCAGCGTGAACTCGTTCACGTCGGTACCCAGATCGAACACCAGTTCGCCTGTCGCCAACCGCTCGATGCGATGCACCAGCGGATTGACTGGGAGGCCGTTCACAGTGTCCAGCTCTATCGAGGGACGCGCGAAGGACGTGGCCGTGAACGCGCCAATATCCAGCCGCAGCGAGTCGGGCGCCGTGAGATACTTCGTGTTCGGGTCGTTTGCCAAGCGCAGGGGCGCGAGCACGTCGAAGGTCAACAGGCCATCCACGTTGATGCCGGAAATATCGACCGTGCAAAGCGGGCCAAAGTCGCCGAAGGTCAGCGGCGTGCCGTCGGGCGAATCGAAGGTGAAGGTGAGGCCGCCGCCGGAAAGATTCCAGCCAGCCACCAGCCCGCCCTCGGTGCGTGGCGCCACCGTCACGTCGGCACGGGTCAGCGGGTCGGCATTCACCGTACCCAGCGTAAAGCTCAACTGGCGAATGTCGCGCACGGCGGAATCCAGGTACACGGTCACTTCGCCGGTGCCGTCTGGCTGCAAGCCCGAGTAGATCAGCTTTATCTGGCCAAGGCGCGGGTCGCCCGCTACGCTGAGCAACTGCGTTTGTGGCGCGGTGAACTTGCCCGATATCTCGCCCTGTTCCGGCAGGCAGGCCGAGGCCTGGTCGTTCGGGTCGTCAAAGGTCAGGCGACCTTCCACTTCCACGTTCGCCTCTTCCGCCAGCGACACATAGCTCAACACGAACTGAGACTCCAGATCGCGCCGCACGGACAAGTCGCAGGGGTCAGCCGCGTCGGTGTCGCAGTAGTTCTCGAGTTCCTCCACCACTGGCACCTCCACCTGCGCGCCGCCTTGGTTCACCACCTCGGTGTCGGTGGCATACACGTGGCCGCCCGTGGCGGTGGAGAGCAGTACCAGCGGACCGGTAGACACTTCGTTGCCCCAACCGATGACAAAGGCGCGCGTGCCGTCAATCAGCGCCATCTGATCGGTGATGTCGGCGATCTGCCCCGGCGGCGTGGTGGCGCGGCCATCCGTCACGCAGAGCAGGATGCGGTCGTCGGCATCGTCATAAGGGAAGATGCCCGCAATGTTGTCTTCTTCCACAATCAGTTGCGAGGCCTCGCCAATGGCGGGGTACAGTTCCGTCGCGCCATTCGTTGCCACGAAGATGTTGTCCAAGCGATCCTGCAACAGGCTG
>JBIKMR010000229.1:0-7227 GCA_044359155.1 Candidatus Hydrogenedentales bacterium
AATCCGTGATGACCAGAAGAACGTTCGGGGTGACTTGTTGGTTGCATCGGGCGATGCCCGGATCTAATGGACGCATCAGAAATAACGAATCAATCCCTCCACGGCGCAGGCGCCTTCGGCCACTGGGACACCGACGAGGCGGGGCGCGCGTGTTTCCACTACAACCCGCCACCCGGGCGCGACGCCCCGCAGGAGGACCACTGGCACCTGATTGGGAACGAGCGCATCAGCGTCACCTGCCACAACGCGGGCTATGTGCAGTTATACGACTGGACGCGCGGCCCCAAGATTCTCAACCGTTGGCACCCCAAGAGCGGCAACTACGCTGGGGGCTTTGTCTATGTGCGCGCGCACGGCATCACCTTCCCCACGCTGAAGCCCTGGCTGCCGGAAGGCGCAACGATGGAGCGGGTGTTCGGGCAGGGGTATTTCAAGAAAGTGACCAGGTGGCGGGGACTGGTGGTGGAGGAGGAGATCACTGTCTTGCCCGGTGACACGATGTTTATCTTCTGCCAGACCAGCCTTGAGAACACCGGCACAGAACCTGTCGAACTCAGCTTTACGCCATTCTGGCAACCGAACCTTCATCAACTGGTTGTTGCTCCGATCATGACCAACGGAATGGACAAATGGGTTGAGGGACTGCGTGCGCGCCTGAACCGCAAGTATGAATATCGCTTGGTCTCCAATCCTCGTATCGCCCTGACCGAGGCTTGGTGCAAGCGCACACATGGACGAAAAGCAAAAGCCGCCCCGGCTTTTGCAGACCACTACCCAGAATTCATGACGTTTGGAGACTTCGCCGAATGGGACGATAGCCTTGTTGGCTTGATCAATTCGCCGATAGACTTTTTCGGGTACGGTGGGTTCGGTGCTCCTGACGGCATGGACACTCCTGTCATTACTTCTGGAGAGCGGCACCACCCTGCATATCCTCAAGGTCCGGTACTCTGTTCCTTACGTCGTATCACCCTCACCCCCGGCGAGGGCCAATCATTTGAATCAGGGTTTTACCTGCACAGCGCCCATACGGGCGACGACAAATTTGCAGAAGACCTGGATCAAGAATCCGAAAACGACGAACGCTATTACTTCCCCGCCATCCGCGCCACCCTGCCCGATTACCCCTACCTCGCCCGCGAGACCGAATGGCACTCTTACTACCTGCAAGCCTGCACGCTGTACTCGGAATACTTCAACGCGCACTTTGTGGATCAGGGGTCGGCGTATGGCTATCTGCAAGGTGCCAGCGGTGCGCCCCGGGACTATGCGTTGTTTGTGCTGGCGCTGGTATACCTGCGGCCTGACCTCGCCAAAGAGACCCTGCGGTTTCTCTTCCGCACGCAGAAGCACAAGGACGGCGGGTTTCCCTACGCCACCTTTGGCTATGGCAAGGCCAGCGGCGGCGGGGTGCATAGCCTGTCGAGCGACCTGGACCTCTTCGTGTTCTGGGCGCTGGCGGAATATCTGAACGTGACGCGGGACTTCGCGTTTCTGGAAGAGGACAACGTCTATTATCCCAAGGCCGATGGCAAGCACGGCACGGTGCTGGATCACGTGCGTGCCAGTTGGCAGCACCTGACCAAGAAGATCGGCCTCGGGCCACACGGGCTTATCCGCTGTGGCACGGGGGACTGGAACGACGTACTCATCGCGTTCTCGCGCGTACCGCCGCTCACCATCTGGCGGGGGGAAAGTAGCCTCAACGCAGGCCTGGCCACGGTGGCGCTGCCTGCCCTGGCCGATGCGCTGCAACAGGCGGACCCCGCGCTGGCGCAGGACATGCGCGCGCTGGCCGCACAACAGGCCGAGGCCTTACAGCAGATGTGGACGGGGCAATGGGTGGCGCGCGGCTACACGGGCTGGCGCGACAAGCAACTGGGCGTGGACCGTATCTTCCTGGACACGCAAGCCTTCGGCGTGCTCGGCGGCGTGTGGAACTCCGAGCAGCGCGACACGCTCTTCGACAACATCCAGCGCATCTGCGTGGACCCACAACCCGCCGGGGCCTTGGCGCTCTATCCCCCCATGCGCGGCCCGTTGCTGGTGCCGGGCAGCGACACCAACGGCGGCACCTGGGCGGCGGTGGATGGCTGGACCACGCTCGCCTGGATGCAGCACGACCCGGCAGCCGCGTGGCAATTCTACCTGCGCACCACGATGGCCGCCCGCGCCGAGGCCTACCCGGAAAACTGGTACGGCATCTGGAGCGGCCCCGACGCTTTCAACGCCCACTACCACCGCAAGCCCGCCGAAACCTTTAACCACAACGCCACCCCCATGCACCTCTTCCCCATCATGAACGCCAACCGCCACGCCCTGCCCCTGCTCGACCTGGTGAAGTTCGCAGGCTTCGGCGCGCGCGGTGGAAGAATCAACTACGCGCCCAAGTTACCCTTTGATACCTTCGCGGTGAACACGCCCCTCATGGGCTGCACCTATGCGCCGGATCGTTGCGAGGGCTACTACACCCCGGTTGTCGATGGGGTCTTCAAGTTCAGCGTGACGCTGCCCAAGGAATTGCAGGGCAAGCCCATCCTGCTGAAGCTGGGAGAATCCTCGCAAGTTCTCTCGCCCAGCGGAGATTGCGAAATCTACTTCGAGCATACCTGCGTGACGGCTGAGGCGATACGATGGGAAGTGGGCGAAGCGCCGTAGCCGCCCTCAGTTCAGGTAGCCCAGGTTCCGCAACTGCTCAATCTCTTCCGGCGTAAGGGTGCGCTCGTTGTCGGCCGGCTTCTCGCCATACCCACTTTTGTGCAGCTGCTCCTGCTCTTCCGGCGAAAGGTTATGCACTTCCGGCGTTATCTTGCCGCCCGCCGCTTCAACCATTTCTCGGTGCGACTTCAGTTCTTGCAACAACCCGTCGCGCACTTCCGCCAGCCCATCGCCAATATCGCTTTGTTCCGTCGGATCGGCGGATAGATCAAACAGCTTGGTGCTCTGCCGCTTGCGGTCATCCACCAGCTTGTGCGGCCAACGCACCGCCGCAGCCGCATCCAGCCCGAACTCCTTGATTGATCCCTTGGTGGACGAATAGACCACCGGCCTCGCCGCTTCGGGGTCGAACAAGTCGCGCCCCTGCCATGTCGGCAGCGCGGAAATGTTCGTCAGCTTGGCCACGGTGGGCGCAATGTCGATGCTCCCGACCGGTGCCTCCACCACGCCCGCCGCCACACCCGGCGCGCGCACGATTAGCGGCACACGTGCCACCTCGTCGTACACCGTCTTCGCATGGCCTATCGACCCATGCTCCCAGAATTCCTCGCCGTGGTCGGCGGTGATGATGATGATCGTATTCGGGTAGTCCCGCTGCACCGCGTCGAGCAGGCGGTCCAGCTCGTGGTCGGTATAGTGGCATTCGCCATCGTACAACTGGCGAATGGCTTCCTGCCCGCTGGGCGAAAAGCTGCCGTATTGCCGTTGCTCAATCTGTCCCACGTCGTACTTCACGCGGTCGATGTAATACCCCGTGTGGTAATTCTCATCCTTCAGCCATTCCGTTTCCTCGGGGGTCAAGGCGGGCAACGGGCCAAAGTGGGATCGGTGCGGCTCGGGCGGGTTGTATCCCGCGTGCGGGTCGATGTATTGCGCCAGAAGAAACCACGGCCCCTCCGCCTTGCCCACAAATTCCAGCGCACGATCCGTAATCAAGCCTGCCGGTTGGGCGAAGTAGAACTCGAAACTGTCCACGCCCTCGCCATAACCCATGGCCTGGGTCAGGTGCTGGTTGGTCTGAATCGTGCCGGTGCGGTATCCCTGAGCCTTGAGCAGCGTGGACAACGTGGGCGTGCCCTTGGGAAGCGTCTCCACGCGGGTCATGTCCTGCCCCTCGAACCATGCCTTCTGCACACCGTACTGCACGCGGTGAGTTTCGGGATACAGCCCCGTGAGTATCGACGTGACCGAGGGCTTGGTCCACGTGGCGGCGGAATACGCCCGCGTGAACCATTGGGATTGCTGCGCGAACGCGTGCAGGTTGGGCATCACCGCTTGGCCGTTGCGCTGCGCGGCCACGCGGTCTGCGCGCAGCGTGTCTATCACCACCAGCAATACGTTGGGCTGGGCAGTTTCGACGACTGATTGCGACGATCTTTCGGGGATTTGTCGAGCGTCCACGGCCATGTAGGCGACAGCGGCAAGCAGCACGCCCAGCACGAATATCACCGCCATGATTCGGTTGGCCATGCAGTCTCCCCCTTACCCCACCATAAACTACGGCAGTTCCTTCACGCGCAGGTTGCGGTAATACACCGTGTCGCCATGCCCGAGGAACCCAATGTGCCCACTAGCGCGCGTTGCTCCGGTGTGTTCTTTGCCATCCAGCGCGCCCTTGGCCAACGTCTCGACCAGGTCCGCATCGAGTATGGTCTCGCCATTCAGCACCACGGTGATGTGGCTGCCGTCCACCGTGATCTCCTGCGCGTTCCATTCGCCCGTGGGCTTCAGGAATCCGCGCTTCGCGGGAATCAGCCCATACACCGAACCATGCACCTGGTAGTCATGGATGTCCTTGTAGTCCGGGTGGTCCTCATCCAGCACCTGAATCTCCATCCCCTCTTCAGAAGCCTTGCCCTTCAACGGCGCGCGAATGCCCACACCGTTGTTCGCCGCAGGAGTCAGCTTGAACTCGAAGCGCAGCGAGAAGTTCGCGTATTCACGCTTTGTGTACAGGTTCAGGCTTGCGTCCTTGCAGACAATCGCCCCGTCTTCCACTGTGTATCCGCGCTTCCACCCGGTCCAGTTATCCAAGTCCTGCCCGTTGAAGATCGATGCAAAACCGTCCGCGTCCTTCTCCGGCAATATGCGGTCGCGCCCCGGAGACGCCGCCACCAGCTTCTCCGCAGCCGTGGCTTCCTCGCCCGGCTCGGCTTCCGCCAGCCACGCTTTCACCGCAGCGTCCGCCTCGGGCGACTTGATGATCAACAGCGCCGACACCGCCGCCTTGCGCACGTTCTCGTCCTCGTCTTCGAGGTAGTCCGACAATATCTTCGTGGCAGCTTCATCACCCCGCCGACCTATGGCGCTCAGGTATTCCGCGCGCAAAGCCTGCGGGGCCTTCTTCACCAGCCGCCCCAGCCGCCGCGTGTACTGCTCGCCGGGAAACTCCTTTGCCACCACACCCAGGGCGGCCTGTCGTGTCGAAGTGAATTCCGATTCCAGCCCTTCCACCAGCACCTCCCACTTCGCGCTGCCCTCGGCAGCTGCCAGCGCGTTCGTGAATACTTCTGCCGCGGGGGCAGGCTCCATTGTCGCCGTGTTTCGCGGATACGCCGCCGCCGCCGCCGGGCCAGCCGCCAGCGCCTGAGCCGCCGCATCACCGCCAATCGCCTCAAGCGCCAGCCGCGCATCGGGCGCAAGGCGGGCATTGCCCAGGTACCCCGCGAGCGTGGTTACGCAAGCGGCGTCTCCCGGAAGATGCAGCAACTGCATCAGGAATGCGCGGGCGTCATCGTCCGGCGCCCCTGCAATCGAACTGCACACGGCGGAATTGAATGCCGCGCGTTCCTCGGCGGGGCCACCGGGTCGTGCCACATGCATGGAAAGCCCGCCCAGCGCATAGCGCGCAGGTTGGTCGGTGTTGTCGCCCGCAGGCTTCAGGCGCTGCGCCAGCGCAGCCACGCCCGCCTCGCCCCCGGCCAACAGTCCGGTGTACACCTCGGTCGCCGCGGCGGCATCCTTCGCGGGCAACTGCTTTAACAGCGCGTCCACATCTGCCTGCGCCCACGCGGCGGAAGCAAGTACGATAACGGCAAGCGCCATGAAGCGGCGCAGAGTTACTAAAAGCATGTGTCTATCCTTGTCCTGGAAATTCGCGGATTAAAACTGCACCTTCGGCACTTCGCGCTCGGTGGCCACTTCTATCTCGAAGAACTCCGCCTGCTTGAAGTTGAACATGCCCGCAACGATGTTGCTGGGGAACATTTCCACCTTGTTGTTCAGCTGCATCACGCTGTCGTTATACGCCTGCCGCGAGAAGCCAATCTTATTCTCGGTCGAGGTTAGCTCTTCCTGCAAGGCCATGAAATTCTGGTTGGCCTTCAGGTCGGGATATTGTTCCGCCACCACAAAGAAGTTACTCAGGGCCTGCTGCAACTGGCCCTCGGCCTTGCCCTGTTCGCCCACGCCGTGCGCGCCCACGGCCAGGTTACGCGCCTTGGTCACGGCCTCGAGCGTGCCGCGCTCGTGCTCCATGTATCCCTTCACCGTCTCCATCAGGTTGGGGATCAAGTCATGCCGCCGCTTCAGCTGCACGTCGATCTGCGACCACGCGTTCTTCACCGCGTTGCGCAGCGCCACCAGCCCGTTGTAGATGCCCACCGCCCACAGCGCAATCAACACGGCAACGCCGACAAGTACGAGTAATGCAATCATGGGACTCTCCTTAGGCCGCCCGTTGCGGCACGAGCCACCAGCCTACCCCAGCCGCCACGCATTTGCCAAGGTTTCAGGAGAGGTCAGCGCGGCTCGGCGGACATGGGCAGGCCGCCCTTGGGGCGCAGAGTGATGTGGGGGTCCAGCACGATGGGGTGGGTGGGGTCCACGCGGAACTTCCATTTCTGCCCGATGGTGGCCAACACCAGCACTCCCTCCATCCAGGCGAAACCCTCGCCGATGCAAAGCCTGCGCCCGCCGCCGAAGGGGAAGTAGGCGAACTTGTGGCGGCCTGCGCTGTTCTCGGGAGAGAAGCGGTCTGGGTCGAACTTCTGGGGGTCGGGATACAGCTCCGGGTTGTGGTGCACCACGTGGCTGCATATCACCACCTGCGATCCGGCGGGCAGGGTATACCCACCGACCGTGGTGTCTGCCGTGGCTTCGCGCGCAAAGGCCCACACGGGGGGATACAGCCGCATGGATTCCGCCACCACCTGCCGCGTGTAGGTCAGCTGGGGGTAGTCGTCTGGCGACGGCTCGCGCCCGCCCAACACGCGGTCCAGCTCCTCATGGAACTTGGCCTCGATCTCCGGGTGTTGCGACAGCAGCAGCCACGTCCACGTCAGCGCGTTGGCCGTGGTCTCGTGCCCGGCCAGGAACAGCGTCACCGCCTCGTCGCGCACCTGCACGTCCGTCATGCCCGTGCCGTCGTCCTCGTCGCGCGCCGCCAGCAGCATCGACATCAAGTCGCCCTTGTCGCCCGATGCGCGTCGGTCGGCAATCATCCGGTAAATCACCTCGTCAATTTCCGCCACCATTTTCTTGCGCAAGGTGTTGATGGGTAGCGGCAGC
>JBIKMR010000129.1:0-11626 GCA_044359155.1 Candidatus Hydrogenedentales bacterium
TGGTAACGTTGAGGGTTTCTCCGAGGGTGGCGATGATGAAGGAGAACTCGCCAATCTGGGCGAGGCTCATGCCGGTGCGCAAGGCGGTGCGGGGCTCGGCCCCGCCGAGAAATGCCCCGACTGCGCAAGCCACAATCTTTCCGAAAATAACCACGACGCTAATGACGGCGATGGGAATGAGATATTGCCAAAGCAGGGCGGGGTTGATGAGCATTCCCACGGCGACGAAGAAGACGGCGCTGAACATATCTCGTACAGGCTCAATGAGTTCGGCGGCGCGGGGCGAATGTCGCGACTCCGCCAGCACGGCCCCGGCCAGAAAGGCCCCGAGGGCGACGCTGTATCCAAGTTTGAGCGCGAGCAGAGACACGCCAAAGCATATGGCCAGCAAAACAACAAGTGTCATTTCGTTGCTTCTTACGCGCACGAGGTAAGCCAGCAATCGGGGCGCAGCGATGAGGCCAACGACTAGCACGCAGGCGAGGAACATGGCGAGACGTCCGCTGGTAAGGGCGGCGTCGGTCATGCTGAGGGTGCCAGTAACGGCGATGCCGGAAAGCAGCGCGAGGATAAGAATGGCGGCGATGTCTTCGACAATGAGGATGCCGAAGGTGATTTCGGCGAAGCGCTGGGTGGTTAGGCGCAGGTCTTCAAGCGCCTTGATAATGATGGTGGTGGAGGAGATGGAAAGGATAGCGCCGAGGAAGAGGCTGTCCATGCGGCTCCAGCCGAAGGCCAAGCCAAGGCCATAGCCCGCGCCCAACATCAGGCCAATCTCCATGAGCGCTGCTATGGATGCCGTGGCCCCCACGGTGGCCAGTTTGGATACGCTGAAATGCAACCCCAAACTGAACATGAGCAGGATGACGCCAAGCTCGGCCAGGGTTTCGATGACGTGAAGATCAGTGATGAGGGCGTAGGGCGGGGTGTGGGGGCCGATGATAAGGCCCGCGAGAATGTAGCCCAGCACCACGGGCTGGCGAAGTTTGCGGAACAGTATGGTGACCGCCCCCGCCACCAGCATGATTACCGCTAGGTCTTGCAAGAGTGAACTATCGTGCATGGCCCTCCTTCTTCAATTGGCCGGGCAATCCGACGTTGTTCCCCCGCCTCCCTTTATACCATGCCGCATGCCTACTGCCTCAAGTTGGGGGCGCTGTTCACAAGGTGTAACGCATGTGCTACTCCTGCGAGGAGTGGGACTGTTGGCGCGCCAAACGGAAGTTTTGCGTTCTGCTAGCCGCCTCACTCTAATGAAAGTTGGCAACTTACCGGGCGCGGTGGAGATAATAGACCCGAGTTTCCTTAGTCCATGCCGGAGTGCCCCGCCTTTGTTTTTAATTCGCTATACCCTCCCCCCTTTGCTGGCGCTTTGCCTTGCCGGTTGCCCGAACGGGGTCTCCCTGCGCGGCGATTTGCTGGATGCTGCCGGGAATACCAAGCCATCCGTGGTGGATATCAGTGGCGAGGGGCTGCCGGGGGTTGCGGTGGTGGTGTATGGGTCGGAAGCGCAGGCACTTACCGACGCGCGCGGGCAGTATCGACTGAATGCACCGCGCGGGTTTCAGCAGGTGGACTTTGCCAAGACGGGCTACACCCCCGCACGGGTGATGATTGAGGCGGGCGATGCTGGTTCGGTGGATATGCCGCAGGCGGTGATGTGGCCGCTGCCGGACGCACAGGGCATCTATGCCTTCGAGAACAACCGATACCGCAGCCTCACCCGTGTGGAACCCAAGCGCTTCCTAGCTGGGGAGACGCAGTCCATCTTCGCATCGAAGAAGGGCGCAGAGACTTTCATAGACGGCAAGAAGCTGCCCATGCTGGTGGTGTTCCGCCTGCCAAGTTATGACCTTCAGCTTGTGCGCCTGCGCCAGGCAGAGGTGACGCCGTCCGAGGCAGGGGCCTCTGCCGAGGGATACAAGGTGCCGGTGTGGGTGGCCGAGGGTAGGCTGCCCATGCACACGCAACCAGTGGATTCGCCTGAGGGATTGCTTGTGCAACTGGTGCCCGACGCCACGCTCGACGCCGGAGATTACGCCATACACTGGGGCGCGTATGATGGCTTCAATACCACCGACGCGCGTGCCTACCTGTTCCGCATCCTGCCCGAAGCGCCGCCACCGGGCGAAGCCCCGCCTGCGGAGGAAGCCCCTGCGGAGGAAGCCAAGCCCAAGGAAGAGAGCAAGAAGGGCGCGAAGAAAAAAGCCGAGTAATGCCTATAAGGCATACGTAATCCCGGGATACGCTTCTGATTCTTCACGCGACTCCACGGCCTCGCGCCTGCGCCATTCGTATCCGTTGAAGATCTCCATAAGCTCCTCCGCGCGGAAAGGCTTAAGCAGGTAGCCATCGGCGCCGCTTTCTTGCAAGCGACTGCGGGCCTGTTCCATGGGTTTGGCCGTCACCATGTAGAGGCGCATTCCGGCGAGGCCGGGGGTATGGCGTATACGGGAACAGGTCTCCCAGCCATCCATGCCCGGCATTGCGATGTCCATAAGGGCCAGCCAGAATTCGCCAGACTCAGCAAGTTCGACGGCGTCCTCACCGCTGCCGCAGCTCACCACCTCGAAGCCTTCGCCCTCGATACAGCGGGACATGAAGCGGAGTATCTCCTCGTCATCATCCACGCAGAGCACCTTGTTGCCCAACTGTTCGCCGGTCTGCACGCCGCGACTCAGGGCATAGTGGATGCCACCGAGCAGGGTGCTCTTGCGGAAGCCGCGCTTCACGCGCCCTGCCACCTGTCCGCGCACGCGTTCATGCAGCTCGTCGTCGTTGGTGAGCAGCACGATAGGCAGGGACGCGGCGGAGGGGTCGGAGAGAATCTCCTCGATGACCATGCTGCCCAGCGGCCCGGCCTCGGTATCCACCAGGATGCAGTCCGGGCTGTACTTGTTGGCAAGCGAAACAGCCATGGCCGGGTAGGCAGCGTGGATGACGTCCATTCCCTCGGAGAGCAACATGCTGCGAATCTGGTTGCTGAGGGCGCGGTCTTGGCTGACCAGCTCGATGAGCAAGTGTGTCTCGGTGGGAATGGGGAGCACGGGCACGTCTTCGCCCTCGCGCCCTCGCCGGTGGGCGGGGCTGAGCGAAAGGCTGAAGCGGAAGGCCGTGCCGCTCGGCTCGCGACTTTGTACGGTGATGCCGCTGCCATGCAGGCGCACGATGTCTTGCACGATGGCAAGGCCAATGCCGGTGCCGCCGTACTTACGGGTGGACGAGCTGTCCACCTGGTAGAAGCGGTTGAATATCTTGTCCTGCTCGTTCTCGGGAATGCCGATGCCATCGTCCCAGACATGCACGTCCACCATGTCGAGCCCCACGTTCAGGTTCACTTCGACGTGCCCGCCGTTGTGGTTGAACTTCACGGCGTTGGAAAGCAGATTGGTGAACACCTGCCCCATCTTTCCCTTGTCCCCCTCCACCAACACCTTCTGCCCCTCGCCCGGCTCGCTTTCTTCTGCGGCATAAAGCGGGTCTGCCACGGTGATACCCACGGTGATACCACGACTGTCCGCCACCGGGCGCACCACCTGGATGCTCGTGCGCACGCAGTCCACCAAGTCAAAGGTGTCGAAGAACATGTCCTCGTCGCCCCGGTGCAGGCGAGAGAAGTCGAGCAGGTTTTCAATAAGCGACACCAGCTTCTCGATATTGCGCAGGCTGATGCCGAGGTATTCTTCCTGCACCTCGTTTATAGGCCCCACTTTACGGTGGAGGATCATGTCGGTGTAACCCATCACCGCCACCAGCGGGGTGCGCAATTCGTGGGACACGTTCGAGAGCAGATTGGTCTTCAGCTCGTCCAGCGTCTTCAGTTCCTCGTTGGCCTCGTGGAGGCGCTCGCGCGAACGCGTGGCTTCCTCAAGCGCCTGTTGCAGGTTCTCCAGCAACTGCGCGTTACGAATGGCCACGGCAATATGCGGCGACATCTCCTCGACGGTGAGCTGCTCGTGCTTCGAGAATGCGGCCACTTCCTCGGAACCAAGGTTGAGCGTACCGATGATGCGCCCGCCGGAGTGCAGGGGCACGCAGAGGCAGCTGTGGATTTCAGGCGGGAACTGGGCGCGAAACCTGCCGCCGCTCGCGTTGAGATCATCCAGCAACAGGAAGCGCTGCTCGCGCGATACCCATGCCGCGCAGCTTTCGCCGCCCTCTTCACGCACCACCGGGGCATCGCCCGCGCGCTGCTCGGGCCAGAGCTGTCGCGTCAGGAACATCTCGTCGCCCGCGTCCGTGTCGCGCCCTTCCTCTTGTGCGCGCACCAGGGCCACCGCCGCATATTCAAAGTCCACGGCGCGTCGCAATTCGGCGGCCATGCTTTCGTACACGCGCCCCGCCTCAAGGCTCGAATTGATCACGTTGGCAATCTTGTTGATTGCACTGATGCGCTCGGAACGCTCGCGCGCTTCCTGTTCGAGGCGCACGTTCTGCGTCACGTCCTGGAACGTTCCCTCGATGCCAACATACGCGCCCTCGTCGAACACGCGGTTGGCCGCCAATTCCACGCAAATCGAACGGTCATCGCGCGTCTTAAACCAGATGCGCGTGCGCTCCATGAAGCGCTTGCGCTCAAGTTCCTGGGTGACGCGGGCATAGTCCATCTGCTCCACGAACAACGCCTCGAAGGTGGCCTGCATGGCCTCGGCAGGGGAATCGAAACCAATGATGCGCGCGCCCGCCGGGTTGATCAGGGTGAGCCTGCCGTCCGCATCAGTCTGGAAAACACCATCGCGCATGGAATCGAAGAGGCTACGGTAGCGTTCCTCGGAATCTTCTAGCTGCGATATATTCTGGCGCAGCGCCATGGCCATCTTGTTGAACGACATGGCCAGTTCTTCAATCTCGTCGCCGGTGTCAATCACCAGCTTGAGCTCAAGGTCGCCCTGCCGCACGATCTGCGCGCCCTCGTTGAGCAAGGCAACGGGGCGGATGACGTTGTTGTGTACGCTGCGGTACGCTACCAGCACCAGCACGCCAATCACAAAGCCCGACACGAGGAAAGTCATCACCGCGCCGAGGTTGATGATGGAGAAAACGTCCGACGCGTTTCGGTAGGCCAGCAAATAAAGGCTGTGCTGCGGGTCGAGCCGGTGGTAGGCCATGAGCGCGGGCACGGTGCGCCCGCGCGTTGAATAGTTGTGCAGGTGGAACGCGTCGAAGACCAACCCGCGATCCCCGGATAGGCGCTCGTCCAGCGCCTTGTCGAGCCGGTAGTAGCCGGGCGGCGGCGTCTGCCCTCCTTGCGGGCGCTCAAGGTAGACGATGAACTTTGCGTCGAGGTTGATGAGCTCGTAGCTGTTGCTGTCGATAAGCTCGCCGGTGTCGGGGTCCACCTTGTCTAGCAGCGAGCGCAGCAACTCGTCCACCCCGCGCCGCTCTTCCAGGTAGCCAACCACCTCCCCCGTTACGGGGTCCGCCACGGGCGACACGATTTCGTTGTAGTACGACTGGGTGCGCCCATTGTAGGCGAAGTTGACGAAGCGCGTTTCGGTCACGTCTCCGAACCACTCGGGCATCTCCGCGCCGGGGGCGAACTCTTCCGAGGTATAGAGCACCACCTTGCCCGCCGCGTCATAGAGGCTGAAGGCGGAGACAAAGGCCGCATCATTGGCGGGCGCGGCGTGGCGTTTGAGCACTTCAGGAATCTGGGGGCGGGCCGCATCGCGCGGGGCGCGCAGCGTGGCCAACACCTGAGGATCACGCGCGATAAAGTCCAGCACTTCAAGCTGCTGCTCGAGCGCCAGCCGAATCCCCCCCGCCGTGGTCTGCACGGCGGTGGACAGGTTCTGCATCACCGCCGTCTGTTGGCCCTCGCGGGCGAACACGTAGCCAATGATGAGGGCCAGCGTCATGGGGATGAACGCCACCCAGAGAATCGAGGTGACGAACTTGCGCTCGATGCCGCCCCGGCTTTGCCGCTTAACCATGGGCGGATACCCCGTGCTGCGGCGCCGGGCTACTCGACCGGGCGTCCCTTGCCCGCGAGCTCACGCACCTTCTCGAGCAACTGCTCAACCTTAAAGGGTTTCGGCAGGTACTCATCGGCACCGCACTCGAAGATGCGTTCGATATCGCGCTCTTTGCTCAGACACGTGACCGCCATGATGGGAATGCTTCTGGTCAGGTCATTATCGCGCAGCGCCTTGCAAACCTCAAAGCCGTTGATTTCCGGCATGAGGAAGTCGAGCAGGATCAGGTCGGGCTCCATCTGTGCGGCCTTCAGCCCCACCTCGGTGGCGTTGCTCACGTTGATAAGCTCGTAGCCCTCGTTGTCGAGGATCTTTTCCATGAGGGCGAGCGCGTCCGCGTCGTCATCCACAATCATCACGCGCTTGCGGCTGGGGCCCTTGTCGCGCGGGAACATGTCGTACTGTTCGCGGAAGGAATCAAGGTCTTCTTCAAGAATGCGGTAGTGTCCGCCCGGCGTGCGCGACGCCTTGATCAATCCCTGCTTGATCCAGTTCTTGATGCTATGGTGCGTCACGTGGCAAATGCGTGCCGCTTCGAAAGTTGTATATGCCTTGCTTTCGCGATCGCTCATGACAGTCCCACCCCCAAGCGTTGGATGCCCCGCTTACCACGGACGGTAACGGGTATCTGAGAGAATTCTTAGAATCAGCGATTCCTCAAGTGAGTATATCGCGATTTGTGCAGGGGTGTCAACGAGATTATTGTTGACGAAGTACAGTACCAGCCTCAGAATGTGCAAGCGCGTAAGCTAATGTATTGAAAGCAGTTACAGAGAAAGAAGCGCTGTCACCAAACAAGAAGTTGAAACTTTGCGCATTCTGAATCCGGGGAGGATCACTTGTTCTGAATGAGAATGGATCGCTTAGCTGTGCTGCCGTGGGTCAATTTCCCACAGCGCCCACCACGCTTGCAGCAGCCCGCAAGAGCTGCTGCGTACTCTCTTCAAATCCAGGCAAGAGGAGTGCCAACTGAATGGGATACACACCGAGCAGAGCACGGCTTAACAGGAACCAAACACAACCGGCGAATACCAGCGCGGCGAATTGGTCTTCCCATAAGCGTTGCACCAAGTTTAGCCACGTGCCGAGGCGCAGCTTCCAAGGGGCGGGGGGCTTCTTGGCGGGCAAGGCCCCTTGGGCGATGCGCTCCGCCGAGGGCAGGAAGCGCAAGGGCAAGAGTACGCCGAGCAGGATGCCCACGCCTGCGACTAGATACCACGCCAAGCCCAGCACCAACGCAAGCGACATATTGCCCACCGGCCAGACCGCCGTGGGATAAGCGGTGAGTATGCCAAGAAAGACTATGCCTAGCACCACCGGAATAGCCAAAGCCCAGGGGGGCGGGGCGAACTCTCGCCCAAACTGCCGCGCCCCGAGGAGCCTGCCCAACAGGGTCATGAAGACAATACCTAGTGCAAGCAGCGCCCCCGTTTCAGACAAGCGCCCAAGGGGTTGCCACAGCAGCGCCTTCATCTGCTGCACCTTGTCGTTGCGTTCCTGCTCGGCAACGTTTAGTGCATCAAGTTGCGCGCGCAGCGCCTTCTCGCGCTCAGCCCATTCTGGAGCTGGTTCCTTGCCGGTTTGCCCTGCCAGCCAGGTTTCCAGTGAAAAAACGTCCAGCTGCAACTGGATACCCGCTACCACCTGCCCCATGTGCAGTTGCGGCGCGCCCCCGCTGGCCAGCCGCTCGCCCATGGCGGCCACGGCTTCCAGCCAATCGCCCCACTCGTAGGCGTTGTCCACCGCCTCGGTGCGGGCACGGGCTTCCATCACGTTCTTGAAGCGGTAGAGCGGCGCGCAGCAGCGGTCCACTATCTCGGCCTGCTTATCCTGGTACCAGTCTCCACGGCGCGGCAACGAGGAATGCCACACCGGTTCGGGAAAACGTACCGGACTGCCAGAGATATTTGTGCGGGCGATGATGGCGAGGGCCTCGCCCAGGTCGGATTCCTGCTGGCTGGATATGGCCAGCGTGGCCGCCTCGAGATAACGCGGCAGAGCGTTCTCGGGGTCTTGCACCCCCGCCTCGCGGAAGCGTTCGCGGGCTTCCACATATTGGCCTTCGAGAAACAGGCGTGTGCCGTAGTTGAGCACCAGCGACCAACTGCTCGGGTTCCGGGCGTAGGCTTCCTGGTAGCGCGTGAGCACGAAGCCCTCTTCCTCGATGCTGGCCAGTTCCTCGATGTAGGCGGCATTCACCTCCTTGCCTTCTTTGGCGTGGTCGTTCACCACGTCGCGCAGGATGGGGCGGGCGCTCTCTTGTTGCAGGGTGAGCGACATGATGAACTGCGTCTCGCTGCGCTCGTAGCGCAGGTAGTTCTCCGCAAACCAGAGCGCTACGGTAAACGCGATCACTGCCATAACGCCCACGCGGCGGGCAGTACGCCCACGGCGCACGGCCACGCGGTCGGCAGCAGACACGGAATCGAGAGGGGTATAGACGTCGTTCAAGCTAGGCGCCCATCAACTTGCGGGCGATGATCTTGCCTTCTTCCACTCCGGGCTGGTCGAAGGTGTTGATGTTGTACAGGCGGCCCGCCATGGCGGTTTCCACTTCGAGCATGTAGAGCAGCTGGCCCACGGTGTGGGCGTTGAGCTTGGGCAGCGTGACGCGGACGACGGGGCGCTGGCTGACCTTGAGCGCGTCAACCGTGCCGCGCAATTCGGCGGCCATCAGCTTGTTCATGCTCTTGCCGCGAATGTAGTCCAGCTCAGTCAACTCAGCCAGCACGTTGGGAATCTTCAGCGTGCTGCCAAAGTTGGCCACCTCGATGATATTGAAGACCTTGTCATTCGGCCCTTCGCGGTAGAGTTGTACCTGCGAATGCTGGTCCGTGGCGCCCAGCGCCTTGATGGGGGTCTGCCCGGCATGGACCACCTCGCCATCCAGACTGTGCTTCTTGCCCAGGCTCTCGGCCCACAGCTGGCAATACCAGTCGGCCACGTCTTTCAAGCCGTCGGCGTAGGGCATCATCACTGACATGACCTTGCCCTTCTGCGTGTCGAGCAGGTAATGCACGGCGGCCCGCAGGTAAGCGGGATTCTCTTCCAGGCTTCCCAGCGAGGTGCGCGCGTCCATCGCGGCGCAGCCCGCCATCAAGCCATCAATATCCATGCCCAGCAAGGCCGCAGGGAAAAGGCCCACGGGCGAGAACACCGAGAACCGCCCCCCCACGTTCGGCGGAATGTCGAAGGTGGTGATGCCGTACTTGTCTGCCACCGGGTGCAGCAGGCTCTTCGATGCACCCTTGGGCCCGGTAATGACCACGAGGTGGTCCTTCACCTTGTCCGCCCCCAGCTTCTTCTCCAACGCTTCGAGCACGATCATCGTCTGCGACATGGTCTCAGCTGTCTCGCCGGATTTGGATATCGAGACGTAAAGCGTCTTCTGCACCGGGCATACCCGCAGCATCTGCTTGAAGGTGGAGGGATCGATGTTGTCCATGACAAACAGACGCGGGCGACCCTTGCGGCCCGACTTGGTGAGCGCGTTGTAGTAGCGCGGGTTCAGTGCGGTGTTCAGCGCGGTGATGCCCAAGGCGCTGCCGCCGATGCCGAAGATGACCAGGTTGTCGTAGCCGTATGCGCCAAAGCGCGCGGCCTCGGTCTTCACCCGGTCAATCACCGCCGTCTGCTTGTGCAGATCATAGAAGCCGTACTTGGCTGCCTTGCGCTCTTCGCGTAGGATGGCATGGGCCGCCAGCACGCGTGGCGCAATGGCTTCCAAGTCTGCCGAGGTGAGGCCGTTGGCCGCGCCCACGGCGGAAGTCTTTGCGCGAGCAATGTCTATCTTGATATCGAGTGATGTGGTTTCCATGTGTGGATTTCCCGATGGGTTGAGGTCATGGGACGAGTGACGCTGAGGGGAACACGGTAGCGGTTGCCTAAACCAAGCTCCATGGCACTAAGCGCAGCTTTGCCTTATTATTCCCGTATCAAGCGGCATAACACAAAGGCGCGCCCGATCGGACCTAATCCGGCAGCAGATGGACCGCCTGGACGCCTACCTGCTGGAAATGAAGGAGAAAGAATCATGAGCAACATTACGCCGTGGGAGATTGACCCCGCATTGGACCTGGTACTGGAGCGGGAAATTGATGTTCCGCGCGAGCTGGTCTGGAAGGCGTGGACCGAACCGCAGCACTTGATGCATTGGTTTTGCCCGAAGCCGTGGAACGTGTCGCATTGCGAAATGGATGTGCGTCCTGGCGGAAAGTTCCTTACGGTGATGCGTTCGCCCGAAGGAGAGGACATGCCCGCCGAAGCGGGCTGCTTTCTTGAGGTGGTGCAGAACGAGCGTCTGGTATGGACCGACGGCCTTCAGCCCGGATACCGCCCCGCAGGCAAGGGCTTCATGACCGCCATCATCCTGCTGGAGGAAACGGCAATCGGCACGCGCTACACTGCCATTGCCAAGCACAAGGACGCTACCGATGTGAAGCAGCACGAGGAGATGGGATTCCACCAAGGCTGGGGCACCGCGCTGGATCAACTGGTCGCCTACGCGAAGACCCTCGCATAACGAACTGCACCACAACCAACGAAGGTAACGCGCATGTCCACCCCACCCAAAATCACCCCCTGCCTCTGGTTCAACTTCAACGCCGAAGAGGCGGTGAACTTCTACGTAGGCACCTTCAAGAATTCGAGAATCATCAGCACCTTGCGCTACGGCGAGGCCCACCCCGACCTGAAAGGAACGGCGTTGTTGATGCGCTTTGAGATCGAGGGCCAGGAATTCCAGGCCCTCAACGCTGGACCGCAGTTCCCTTTCACCGAGGCCATTTCCCTCAGCGTGGACTGCGTGGACCAGGCCGAGGTGGATTACCTCTGGGAGAAGCTCTGCGAAGGCGGCACCCCCAGCCAGTGCAGTTGGCTGAAGGATAAGTTCGGACTGTCTTGGCAAATCGTGCCACGCACCCTCAGCACCCTGCTCAGCGACCCCGACCCCGTCAAGGCTAACCGCGTCATGCAAGCCATGATGACCATGAGCAAGATAGATATCGCCGCGATACAAGCGGCTTACGATCAGGAATAAATATGGCGCTATGGCGTGATTTTACGACCCCGCCATCCTCACATGGCCTCCGGCTCCTCGGCAACCAGCGCGATAGTGAACCAGACCAGAAACGCGAACAGCGCATAGATGACGATGTTCTCCCACAGCGGGAACGCGTAGCGGGTGTTCAGCGATTCGGCCCACGAGCTTCCAATCGTCTGCCCGGTCGCCGCAGCCTCTGCCTTCATGCGGCCATAAGTCAGCCCCCACGAAACCTGATAATACACTGCCAGCCCGACAGCGCATCCCCATAGCAAATACGGCCCCAGCAAGCGGCGGTACCGCCACGAGGAATTCCCCCTAAACGCCTTGCGCCCAAAGCGGTCACGCAACAACATAACGGCATAACAGGGAATCGCCAGCCCGAAGCCTACAGCCACCAGCACCGCAGCTATCTCATGAATCTCGGTCCACTCGTAGCCCGCCAACACCACCCCACGCGCATCCGGGAAACAGCCCACCAGCATCAGTCCCAGCGCGGCCAACCCCGAGAACAATGCCGCCGCCCCCGCGCCCCAACGCGATACCGCGCGGAAGCGCCGATAGTGAAATGCCGAGAGCGGCAACAGGGCTGCGCCCCAGAAGACCATCG
>JBIKMR010000115.1:0-12411 GCA_044359155.1 Candidatus Hydrogenedentales bacterium
GTTTGTCCTCAAAGCTCCCTAGAAAGCTGAAGGTATGCGACAGGATTGAATAGCCATTCTCGCGCGGATACATCACCCACGCCGAAGCAATCAGACCCCAGAAGACCAGCGTCTTTACGGCCAGGAACCAATGAAGTTCCCGCCCACGCAAATCACCTGTGCCTAATCGTCTGATAGTTTCCATGCCGAGAGTTTAAGTCCGTTCGGGCGACGAATCAAAGCACCGCTGTCAGCCACGCCGCACCACAACGAAGCGCGTCCTAGTGGTGAGTCTACTTCCCCAGCAACGCGGCCAGTCGGCTGGGGTAGTCAGTCAGGATGCTGTCGACCTTGATGTCTAGGTACTTGCGCATCTCTTCCTCGGTGTTCAGGGTATGCACCTGCAACGCGATTCCCTTCTTCTGTATCGTGGCCATTTCTTCCGGCTTCAGCGCCATGGTCTTTTCGAGGCTAGGCGAGAAACTCAGCACGTCGTCCACTGGGGTGTAAGCATCCCACGCGGGGCCGCGCAGGGCCAGCACCAGTTGCATGGCCGTCTGCGTGTCGAAGCAGGTGCGGATTTCCGGAGCCTTCTCGCGCAGTTGCTTCATGAAGATGGGATTGAAGGAAGCAATAATCACCCGCTCCTCCGCCTTCAATTCCCGAATCACCGCAATGGCAGCATCCACAATGGTGATGCCGTCCTTGAACTCCACCAGAAAACGGTGATTCGGCGCGGAGTTGAGCGCCTCCGCGAAGGTGGGAATACGGACGCCCTGCCCGCGCAGCGGGAAGCTGGCGCCCTTGTCGGTGCTAAACTTGTACGCGGCATCCAGCTCTTTCAACTCCGCCAGCGTCTTCGCGCCTATCGGCCCCGTGCCATCCGTCGTGCGGTCCAGCGTTTTGTCATGCATCACCACCGGCACACCATCGGCGCTCAGGTGCAGGTCGCTCTCCAGCAGGATGTCCAGCCAGAGCGCCGCTGCTTTTTCATAGGCATAGGTGGTGCTCTCCGGCCACTCGCCCTTCCCACCCCGATGCGCACCCAGCGGCGTGGAGAAAGTCAGCGGTTCTTCCGCAACGGAAACTGCAGCGGTGAACAGCGCGAACAAGAATAGGCAACGGCGCATGGTTATCCTCCTAAAACTACCAACCAGCTACTCTTCGTTAGTTCGGCAGCAGAAGTTTCACTGAGGGAAAATATGTGGCAAAGCGACCTTTGTCCGCAGTCGCAATTTCCCAGCCCATGATATGGGCATGTGCCCCAATGAAGAAATCTGGAAGCGGCGTGGCCGGGCCGGGATTACCAAAATCATCAGCGCGCCTCTTGCGGTAATTCCGGTATGCCGCAGCACAGACCACGGCTGCCGAGGCGGGGATATCCAGTATTCTGATTTCCCAATCCAACAAGCGATCCATAACAGATTGGGGGTTCAAGTCGCCCGTGCAAAATTCGGCGATGCTGATTGCATTTATGGCAATGCCTTCCCCTTCTGAGCTTGATGCTATGAGTGCGAGCGCCCATTGATGGAAGGGGGATTCAGGATGAGATGCATAGATGACAACATTGGTATCCAGAAGAATCATGGTTCCCGCGTCATTGCCCGCAGTTCTTCCCATGTCATGTTCGGACAGATGGGATTCGCCTTGATTGCCGCAATTATTTGTTCGGCGGTCTTCTTCTTCCGTTCCGGCTCTGCAACCCGCTCAATCACGAACCTCCCGCTCCCCTGTTCCTCGATTCGGAACAGTTGGCCGGGTTCGCCTCCAGGCACTTCGAGCTTGCGCTTGGCATCTAGTCTGGCTACGCTCATACGCTGATTATCCTGCATTCCCTATGAGTACGCAAGGGGGAAACCTCTCGCGACGATAGAACTAGCATCCGTCGCACCCGGCCCATCACTCCCGCTCCAAAAACTTCGCAATCGCCGCCGGTATCTCTGCGGCGGGCAACGCGTGCAACGGCATACCGGGCAGGGAATTCAGGAACACTTTGCCGTAGCGCTTGGTGAGGATACGCTTATCCAGCACGACGACGACGCCCCGGTCGGAGCGGCGGCGGATGAGGCGGCCTGCGCCTTGGCGCAGGCGGATGGCGGCCTGGGGCACGGAGTAATCCATGAAGGAGTTTCCGCCTGCCGCGTCGATGGCTTCGCAACGCGCTTGAAGCACGGGCTCGCTGGGCACGCGAAAGGGCAACTTGACTAGGATGACGGATTCGAGGGCTTCGCCTGCCACGTCCACCCCTTCCCAGAAACTGTCCGTGGCGAAGAGCACGCTTGAGGTGTCCGCGCGGAAGCGGTCTATCAGGGCGGTGCGGGGCAGCTGCCCCTGTTTCAGCGGGGTGATGCCGTCTGCCTTGAGCCTCGCCTCGATGGCGGTGTGGGCGCGGTCGAGCGGACCGTAGGCCGTGAACAGCACAAAGGCCCGGCCCCGGCTGGCGCGGATGAGCTGGTACAGATACTCGGGACACTGCGCGTCGAAGGCGCGGTCGGTGGGTTCGGGGAAATCGGTGGGCACCAACAGCATGGACTGCTCGGCGTAGTCGAAGGGGGAATCCAGCTTGCCGGTGTCCAGCCTCCCACGCTCGATGCCGTCTAGCCCCAGCCGCGCGTTGAGGTAGTCAAACTCCCCCCCCACCGTGAGCGTGGCGGATGTCATGACCACGGACTTGAGCTGGTTGTAGAGGCACTCGACCAGCGGCGGCCCCACTTCTAGCGGGCAGCGCGCAGTGCGCACGGTCTGCGGATCGTTGGCGTCTATTTCCACCCAGCGCACGGTGTTCTCCGCCAGCTTGGGGCTGGTGAGTTCAGACACTGCCAAGCCCACGCGGTCGATGCGCACGGCATAGGCGCGCAGCTCGGCGATGTCCCCCGCTAGCAGGTTCTCCTCGTCGCCCTTGTCCAGCGCCTTGCTGGCTTTTTCTGCAAAGGCGCGCAGGCAATCAGATAGCAACTGGAACTGCTCGACGAAAGGTGCGGCATGGGCCGCGTGGAACTCGCGCACGGCAGTGGCGTCCAGCACCTGCTGGGTCAGCCGCCATTTCACGTCGCGCCCAATCTCGCTCGTGGCATTGCCCGCAAGGGAGCGGAGCGCCTGGAAATAATTGGTGGTCTCATGCCGGGCAATGCCCACGTTGGGCAGCAACTGCGTGTCGAGGTATTCCTGCAAATGCTCGAAGTCGCGCACATTTAAGTCTTTGCAATCCTTCACCAGGCGCGCGCGCAACAGCGGCAGCAGGCCCCGGTCGCGCCCACGCTCAGTGCGGTGCAGCCTGCCCAGCGTGGCATGGGTGCCGCGCAGGGTTGCGGACACGCCGAAGTATTCGGTGGCAGCGTCTTCAATGCTGTGGGCCTCGTCGAAGATCAGGCGCTTGTAAGCGGGCAGCACCGCCAGCGCGGAGAAGCTGCCCGTCTCCTGCTTGATGGCAAGGTCGGAAAACAGCATGTGGTGATTCACGACCAGCAGATCGGCCGTGGCTGCCTCTCGTCGGGCCTTGCCCACAAAGCAGCGCTTCTTGTCGGGACAGCGCCCAAAGCTACACGCGTCCGCCTCGGAGCAGACCTCTTCCCACAGGCCACGCGCGGGCACAAAGGGCAGTTCGGCCAGGCTGCCGTTCTCGGTTGTCTCCGACCATTCGGCAATGTGCTGCAACTGTTCCTTGCGCTCGGGCTCGTCAAACAATTGGGCTTCGCCCATCGCCCGTTCCAGCTTACGCAGGCAGAGGTAGTTGCCGCGCCCCTTCACCAGGCAGCCTTTCAGCTTGGTGCCCAGCGCGCGCTGGAGCAACGGCAGGTCCTTTTGGATGATCTGCTCTTGCAGGTTGATGGTGCGCGTGGAAATCACCACGCGCTCCTTGTTGTTCACCGCCCACTCGGCGGCGGGCATCAGGTAAGCCATCGTCTTGCCCACGCCCGTGGGCGCTTCCACCACGGCTATGCCGTCGCGGTTAAACGCATTGGCCACATGGTCGATCATCTGCTCTTGCTGCGGGCGAAGCTCGTATCCGGGCATGGCCTGCGCCAGCGCGCCGTTCGGGTGCAGCGCCCCATGCATGGCGCGCACGTTCAGCGGCGTAACGTCCTTCTGCAAGAACGGCTCGACCACCACGTAGACCTCGGTGGCGTGGTTGTCCACAATGTAGACGCCATGCCCATGCGCGCCATAGGCGCTGGCCAGGTGCAGGTCCGCATCGCTGGGCGACAACGCCCCGCTCGGGTGGTTGTGGATGACCACGTCGCGCACTTCGAGTTGCTCGAACAAGGCGGTGACGGCGGAGTCGTTTCCCCGCGCCACCACGCGCACCGTCTCGACCACGCCGACGCTGTTCAGCGCGCCCGCGAATAACACTTCGTTGCCACCAGCCGCCTCGATGGCCTCGGCCATGTCAAAGGCAGCGCCCGGCGTAAAGCGCTTGGCGATGATCTCGGTATGCGAATCAGGCAAGGGGACGATCTTCAATGAGTGCCGCACGAAGCATAATTGCCGGGATATCCCCATGCGGGCCGATGGCCACCACTTGGTCACCCGCGCGAATGAGATAGTCGCTGTGCGGGCCATGCGTGGTTCGGCCATCGTCCGCGCGAACCCCAACTACAATGAAAGGGTCGCGGCCCGCAACGGCAATCGCGTCAACCGGTTGACCGAGCACCACATTGTTCTCGCCCACGGTAAGGATGCGTACCTTCAGCCCCATGTCGCGCAGGTCGTCGTCAAGCGTTTCGGCAGAGCTCACCTGAAGCTCGACGCCGCCCGCCGGGTGCAGGATAAGGTTGGCAATCAACTTGCCGCCTATCGCCGCCGGAATGATCACATGGTTCGCGCCTGCCTGCCGCAGCTTCCCCTCAGTGCTGCCCTGCTCGCCACGCGCAATGATGGTTATGTCCGGGTTTAGGTTGCGGGCAGACAGCGTTATGAATACGTTGTCCGCATCGGAAGGAAGCACCGTTGCGAGCACGGTGGCCCGCTCGGCATGAACCGCCCGCAAGTCGCGCTCGTCAAGCGCGTTTCCAAGGTAAGCGTTGTAGCCGATATCCTTTGCGTCCTGAATCCTTTCCGGGCTGGTATCCATCACCACGAACTTGTGGTGCGCCTCATGCAGTTGCCTGCTGATGATGCGGCCAAGGCGGCCAAACCCGCAGACAATCGTATGGTTCTTGATGTGATCGATTTCGCGCGACATGCGGCTTGCCCCCAAGGCCTGTTTAAGTTCGCCTTCCGTAATCATCTGGATGACCGTGCCGAAGAGGTAAAATGCAGACCCAGTTCCGGCGAAGATGACGACAATGGTATAGAGCTTGAGCGCAGGCGTGGTCAGTGGCTGCACTTCGCCATAGCCCACGCTGAAAATGGTAATGACCATCATGAAGAACGCGTCGAGCGGCGACCATCCTGCAACGATATAGCCCAACGTCCCGAGGATGAGCACGGAAAAGAAAAAGATGACCGCCCGGTAGAAGCGCCCCAAGGAGGATTTCAAGGTCAGGCCCGCCCGGCCCGCGACAGGCGGGCAGCTTGGCGGCGATAGGCGCTTGTAGGCTTGGGCATGGTGTGGTTCATCCAGTCTTGCCCGCTAACGCCTTGCTGGCTTGGGAGGATTGGGGGCGGCAAGGCGGATGACGAGCATCTCGAGCGCGAGCACGGCGTCCACGCCGGTCGAGCGAATCATGAAGTGCGTTTCGGTGCAGAGTGGCAGCGCCTTGCACAGCTTGGCAAAGCCCCACTTCTGCACCAGCGGCATCACCTTCTTGGTCTGGAAAGGCGTGGGCTGGGCAATGTGAGACTCGGGCGCTGCCTTGTAGGCGGTCTCGAGCAGCCAGTTGATCAGCCCCAATATTTCGTCGGGGGCCTTGCCCATGGCCAGCAATTGTTGCAGGGTGCCCAGCGCCTTGGATGTGTCCGACGCGGCAATGGCGTCCGTCAGCACAAAAGCCGTGTCCTCCGCCACGTCGGCGCAGGCCATGCGCACGTCTTCCTCGCTCACTTCCTGCTTGGCGCCTGCAAAGGTACACACAATCTGGACGGCATTACTCACGTCGCCCAGCCGCGCGCCGGACTTTTCGAGCAAGGTGTGGATAGCCGCGCGCGTCAACTTCTTCCCGCGCAGTTCCACCTCGTGCGCCACCCAGCGGCCCAGTTCTTCGTCCGTCAACTGGGGACATTCCACTACCGCGCCCGCTTCCTCAAAAGCCTTGTATGCGCGCTTGCGCTTGTCGGATTTCTTTGAGACGATGAGCAATTGTGTGGCGGGGTTGGGGGATTCGAGATAGGCCAGTAGAGGCGCAAGGGGCGAGTTCTTCTCGCCACCCATCTCCATGTAGCGCTCGGCATTGCGCACCACCACCACGCGCCGCTCGACGAGGAAGGGTAGGGTGTTGGCCTCGTTCACGATTTCAGATACGGAAGTCTCGTCGGCGTAGTAGGCCGTGTAGGCCATGTCCTTCATGGACGGGTCCACAAGCTCGGCAACGATGCGGTCGATAGCGCGGTCCGCCAGCATGGGCTCGAAGGGTTCTTTGCCGAAGGGGGCCTTGCCCGGCAGGAACACCAGCACGGGCGGCAAGGGGCTCGAGCCGATCTTGCGCATCAACTCGGTGGCAAGCATGGCTTACCAGGGCTCGATGGTGCGATAGAAAATATCCGAGGCCAATTGTTCCAGCGCCTCGGACGCAGCGCGATTTTCTTCTTCGCTGGCGAAGGAACGCACCGTGGGCAGGAACACCTCTGCGTTGCCGCGCAAACGATCAGAAGACTGCCCTGCAGCGCGGGTGTAATACGTGGTCTCGCCCGCCATCAGTTCTTCTTCCCACAACACGTCGCCCGTGTCTTGGTCCGTGCAGCGCACGCCTGCGGTAATCACCAGCAGGAACTGCGTGGGGTCGTCGTTCTGGTCCGAGGTCAGCCCGCGCATACGGTAATCCATGATGACGCCCTCAATCAGCAGATCGGCGTCTTCCTTGGGTACCACTTTCAGGCGGCTGTCGGTAATGAACTTACGTGTCACCGCGTTAGTCAGCGGCGCTTGCAGGTCATACTCTTTGCTCTCGTCGTGGAACGGCGAGACATAGACCGTCATGTACTTGGGGTCAAGCGAGGTTTCGGTGGTATAGGCGCACCCGGCCAGCGTGGCCAAGGCGGCAACCACAATCAGGCAGCGGCGAATCATAGCTCGGGGTTGCGCCGCGCCTGGAACTTCTCACCCGCTGTCGGCACGCCGGTATGCTCGGCCAACCATGCCTTGGCTTCCTCGGCGCTGGCGGTTTCCGAGAACTCGTTCGCAACGATCTCATAGTAAATCTTGGCGGCGGAGTCCTTCTTCCGGCGCTCGTAGAAACGGGCGTTCAGCAGGCGTTGCTGCGCAATGCGCTCGCGCATCTCCGTGCGCTGGCCTGCAAGATCGTTGTTACGCGCGTCGGAAGGATAGCGCTGGCCGAAGCTGTCTATAGCCTCGATGGCCAAGCGGCTGGGCATCTGGTCGTATTCCGGCGGGAACGCCATGTCGTAATAGGTTTCGGCCAAGCCATAGCTGGCCTCGTCCACAAACTCGGACTCGCTGTAATCCTCGATCACGCGGCGGTACTCGAAGGCCGCCTCGGAATATTCCTCGCGGGCATAGTGGCATAGGCCGATTTTGTACTGCGCCTGCGCCGCCTCGGGCGTGAACGGCTGGTTGTCTATCACCATGGCATACACGTCAATCGCACGATTCAACGGGCGCTTGCGCAGTGGGCGCCACTTGTCGTCCAAGCGGGCAAGGCCAATGTCGTAGAAACGGTCAGCAATTTCGTACTGCTTGGCAATCGCATCGGCATAGCGGTCGGTGTCGGGATAGCCCGTCAACAGGCTCTGGAACTCCTTCGCCGCGTCCATGTTGTCGCCCATCGCCATCTTAATCTCGCCACGCAAGAACTGGTTCTCGGCGGCGAAAGGGCTGTCGCGGTAGAACTTGTCGAACTTGTCCGTCTCGCGCCACGCCTTGCGGTGGTCGCCCTCGGTCATCAGCGTGCGTGCGAATTCCACCTGAAGTTCCGGCGTTTCCTTCGGCATCTGCTTCAGGTTGATCCAGCGCCCCGTCTGGGGCGTCCAGGTCCACTGAGCAGACGCAGGCACGGCAATGGCCACGGCCAAAGCGGCCATGACCAGAAAGCGAATACGGGCAAGTTTCATGGAAAGTATCCTCTACACGGCAGCGCGCCGCCGTAACTCCCTGCGGGGACAGCCGAGCCTCTCGAACCCGGCACCCCGCGATTGTAGCAAAGCCGATCCGGAGACACAATACGGCGGGAATCCCAGTTCGAGCGCCAATTCGTTACCTGGTCGCATGACACGCTTCCTTGACGCGCGCTTGACCTAAGAACTCCCGTGCCGTGAATCCTGCCTTTATACCCGTATGTTGCCAAAAGGAGACACCACCATGCCACGCTCGCCCATTTCCCGCCTCGGTTTTATCACCTGTATGGGCATTGCCCTTGCGGCACTACCCCTTATGACGGCGTGCAGCGGTAGCGCGCCCCGGCCCGCAGGGGGCATTCAGCCGCCTGCCGTGGGAGCCAAAGCCCCCGACTTCACCCTGAACACGTTGGACGGCAAAGCCGTAACTTTGTCCGAAATCAACAAGTCTGGCCCCGTGGTGGTGGTGGCGTTGCGGGGATGAAACGGCTACCAGTGCCCGCTGTGCAACCAGCAGGTGGGCGACCTAGCCAGCCACGGGGCGGACCTGACCGCTGCTGGCGCGCAGGTGGTGCTGATATATCCGGGTGTGGCCGATGGCTTGGCCGACCACGCCAAAGAATTCAACAGTGGGGCTGGCCTTCCCGCTGGGTTCCACTTCGTAACCGACCCCAACATGGAGATGACAGCCGCATGGGGCCTGCGGTGGGACGAGGAAGGCGAGACTGCTTACCCGTCTGCGTTTGTCCTCGATGCCAATGGCACGGTGACGTTTGCCAAGGTGAGCAATAGCCACGGCGGGCGCGCATCTTCGGAAGAAATTCTGGCTACGTTGAAAGAATAACCTCGTCGTCCTTGATTTCCACCAGTACTTTCCCGCCTTTCTCCAGCTTGCCGAAGAGCAGTTCGTCGGCAAGTGGGGTTTCGATCTTTTCCTGAATCAGGCGGCCCAGCGGGCGCGCGCCGAACTTCTCGTCGAAGCCATGCGTGGCAAGCCATGTACGGGCCTCGGGCGAGAGGGTAAGCACGACCTTCTGTTCTTCCAGTTGACGTTGCAACAGGGCGACGAACTTGTCCACCACGCGCTCGATGACTGACATCGGCAACGACCCAAACTGGATAACTGCGTCGAGACGGTTGCGGAACTCGGGCGTAAAGGCTTTCTCCAGTGCCTTGGTGAACCGCGATGCGCTGGCTTCTTCCGGGCGGAAGCCGATACCGTTCGCCGCCAGCTCCCGCGCGCCGGCGTTGGATGTCATGATAAGGATCGTGTTGCGGAAGTCCGCCTTGCGTCCCTGGTTGTCGGTCAACGTGGCCCCGTCCATCACCTGCAAGAGGATGGAGAACAGGTCGGGGTGGGCCTTCTCGATTTCGTCGAGCAGCAGCACGGTATAGGGATTGCGGCGAATCTCGTCCACCAGCAATCCGCCCTGATCAAAGCCCACGTATCCGGGAGGCGCGCCAATGAGCCGCGCCACGGCGTGCTTCTCCATGTATTCGGACATGTCGTAGCGGGCGAAATGGTTGCCCATGACGGCGGCCAGTTGCCGCGCCACCTCGGTCTTGCCCACGCCCGTGGGGCCTGCAAAGAGGAACGCGCCTATCGGCTTGTCTTGTCGACCCAGCCCCGCGCGCGCGCGCTTGATGCTGCGCACCACGCGCTCGATAGCGTCGTCCTGCCCGAACACCACGCGCTTGAGCTCGTGTTCGAGCGTGCCCAGCCGCACGCGGTCCGAGGTGCTCACGGTGTCGGTGGGCACCTTGGCAATCGATGCCACCACCTTCTCGATATCCGCAGGGCGCACGGTCTTGCGTGCGCCGGGGTTATCCAAACGCACCGCCGCCGCCGCCTCGTCCAGCACGTCGATGGCCTTGTCCGGCAGGAATCGATCGTTTATGTGTTTGGACGACAAACGCACCGCTGCCTGCACGGCGGCGTCGGTGTAGGTAATCCCGTGGTGCTTTTCGTAATGGCCCTTCAACCCGCGCAGGATGCGAATGGTTTCGTCGATTGTGGGCTCCGCTACTTCGATCATCTGGAAGCGGCGGTTGAGGCCATGGTCCTTCTCGAAGTGGTTCTTGTATTCCTTGTGCGTGGTCGAGCCGATGCAACGCAGCTCGCCCGAGGCCAGCGCGGGCTTCAATATGGTGGACGCATCCATCGAGGATTCGGACGTTGCGCCCGCGCCTACGATGGCGTGTATCTCGTCTATAAACAAAATGGCGTTCGGCCGCTGTTGCAGCTCCTTGATCACCGCCTTCACCCGCTGCTCGAACTCACCCCGGAACTTGGTGCCCGCCAACATGCCGGAGAGATCCAGCGAATAGATTTCCGCGTCCTTCAATTCAGGCGGCAGCGCCAAGCGCGCGGTCTGTCCTTCGGTCAGCTTCTTCGCGTCTTCAATATGCAGCGCCAGCCCCTCGGCCAGCGCGGTCTTGCCCACACCCGGTTCGCCCACCAACAGGGGATTGTTCTTGCGGCGGCGGCACAGCACCTGAATCATGCGGCGCAATTCCGCGCCACGCCCAATCAGCGGGTCGATTTTGCCATCGCGCGCACGTTGGTTCAGGTTCGTGGTGAAAGCCTCAATCGCGCTGCGTGGCTTGCCCGGTTCCTCGTGCTCGTCCTCGTCCCCCATTTGCAGGTCATCCGGCAGGTTCATGCCGTCTCGGCCAATGCCATGAGAAACGTAGTTCAACACGTCGAGCCGACTCACCCCCAGCTCGGCCAGGAAGTACGCCGCGTGGGAATCGTTCTCCTCGAAGAGGGCCGCAAGGATATCGCCCGCGTCCACCTCGTCCTTGCCGGAATACTGCACGTGCATAAATGCCCGCTGGAGCAGGCGCTCGAAGGGGGGGGTCTGGTGCAGCTTGAAGTCCCCGCCAGCAGGCACAGCCTCCATCTCTTTCAGGAAGAATTCTTCGAGCTTAAGCAGCAGCGACTCGATGCTAACCCCGCAGTTTTCGAGGATTTCAGCACCGTAGTCGTCGTTGCAGATGGCATAGAGCAGGTGCTCGACGGTCAAATACTCATGCCGCCGCAGCCGCGCTTCTTCAAACGCGTCACTCAGTGTCGCTTCAAACTCTCGGTTCAGCATGGCTGCCTCCGGGCTACTCCTGTTCCAGTGAACATCGCAAGGGGAATCCCTGTTCCCGGGCGCGATCGTGCACCGCGTTGGCCTTGGCTTCCGCCACTGCCTTTACATATACCCCCGCCACCCCCATTCCATTCCTGTGGACGCTCATCATGATGCGCGCTGCCTCCTCGTGGGGCTGGCGAAAGATGGTCGTAAGCACCTCGACCACGAATTCCATGGTGGTGTAATCGTCGTTCAGCAGCAACACCTTAAACCGCCGGGGGCGGCGAAGCTGCGTGCGTTCCTTGGTGGCGGCGCCAGTGCCTGACGTTGGGACGAATTCGGGCATGGGATGGTTTGGAACCCAAAGCTGCGGTTGATTTCGTATAGCATAGCAAGAAGCGGACTCGACAGGAATTTAGCCGCCGATGCACGCAGATGAACACTGATAAGAATAGGATTTTTGCTAGGCAGGGTTTCCGACCCTGCCACGCTGAGACCGAAGCTTGTCCGCCTGCGGCGGGGCCTCCTCCCATCTGAGTTCATCGGCGTTCATCGGCGGCTAATCCCCCCCTTGCAGGCCCCCGCCCCTGTTGCGTATCCTTCCGGGCTAGCTTGCATACCCCACCGGAGACCCGCCTTGGCGGTTGAGCCCCACCGTGATCCCTCGCGTGACGAGGGCCTGTTTGACGACCAGCTTGCGCTCTCGCTTCCTGCGGAGCGCGGGCCGTTGTTGCACCCGCACGTGCGCCTGCGCGACGGGTCGGAAGCGCCGTTTGACCGCAAACAGGTGGCGGACGCCATCTTCGAGGCGGCGCAGGCGGTAGGTGGCGAGGACCGGGACATGGCGGATAGCCTGGCGGTGGCGGTGGAGATTTACCTTGCGAAGCGCTACCTCAGCGCGGGTGCGCCCACGGTGGACCACGTACACGACGCGGTCGAGCGGGTGCTGATTCAGATGTCGCACGCTCGCACGGCCCTGGCCTATGCCCGCCGACGCGACCGGCGCGCACGCATCCGACGTCTGCGCGAGGGTGACCTGCGAACCTTGTTGACCGAGCTGGACGAGGTCCGATTTGAGCGCGAAGCCAAGGATGCACAGGCGGACCCCGGCCTGTTTGGTGCGGGAAGCGAAGGCCAACCCAGCGCGTGGGACCGCGCGGCGGCGGCGCGTCTGTTGGCCAAC
>JBIKMR010000230.1:0-7224 GCA_044359155.1 Candidatus Hydrogenedentales bacterium
ATTCCCCGCCACCTCCGCCAATATTCTCGCGCCCCGCGCCTTCGCCGCCGACAACTTCTCGAGCACCAGCACCACGCAACCCTCGCTCAACACGATGCCATCGCTGTCATTGCTAAACGGACGCATCGCCTCCTTGGGTTTGTCATTGCGCTTGCTTAGGATTCCAAGCGAACACGCCCCCGCCAGCGACATCGGGAATATCGGGGACTCTGTGGCCCCCACAATCGCCGCATCCGCACGGCCCAGCTTCAACTGCATACAGCCCCACGCCAGCACATCCAGCCCCGTGGCACAGCCACTGGCTATGGTTATCGCCGGGCCTTTGGCAGACGAATCAATCGACACATGAACCGTGGCCGCATGGCCCGATGTGGCCGAGGAGGCATACTTGCTCACCTCGCCATAGCCCTTGGTAAGGAACGCCTCCACATGCCCCGCGTAGGACTCGTCCGGCGACCCGACGCTGGTGCCTATGGCCGTGGCGATGCGCTCTGAATTATACCCCTTGGTGTCGAACTCGGAATCCTGCAACGCCAGCCGCGCGCCCGCCACCGCCTGGTGCACATGCCGATGCCAGTTCTTCACCACCGCCTTGCGCATGTAGTCTTCGGGGTTGAAGTCGTGCAGCTCGCCGCCAATTTGGCAGGGAAACTCTGACACGTCAAAGCGCTTCAGCGGGCCAATGCCCGAGCGTCCCTCGCAGATCGCATTCCAGTACGCCTCGCGCCCGATGCCATTGCACGCAAGCACGCCCGCGCCGGTGATTACTACGGGTTCGAGTCCCATGCCGGGCGCCTAATTGTTCACCGCGAGAAGCTGCGGCTGGAAGGGAAACCACATCGCGGCCTGCGTCGGCAGGCTGGCGCGTTCATTGAAGATGCGTATCAGGTTCAGCAAGGTGTCCTCCCGCAACACCGCCTCCTGCTGCAACAAGCGGAACTGGTCAAGCCGCTCATCCAAATCCAGCACCCGCGCCATCAGACCCTCGCGCGCCGTCAGCCCGGCATGAATCCCCAGGTCTGCCACTTCGCGCAGCAGGCAATCGCACTCGCGCTGCACCGCCCCCGGCTCCCAGCCTTGCATGGAATACGGCTGCGCCGCACCGGGCGCGCACGCTGCCCAGTCCCGGTAGGCTGCGTCTTCCACGTTGAAACCATAGGCCGCCTGCCAATCGCGCCAGGTGGACTCGGGCCGCAGCTCGGGCGCACTCACGGTCACCGCGTCAGGCATGGTACGCGACAACAGCCGCACTGTCTCCGCCCGCGTGTGCCTGTCATCATGTGGCACCGGGAAAGTGAAGTCCGCCAACCGGGTCAGCCGCGCGCGCTGCGCACGCTGCAAGGCCCGCTCCGCCTGCGACACCGTGAACCCTTGGCCATAAAAATCTTCGAGCAGGCGCTGGCTGCCACTGTGCAAGGGGAACCGCACCACCCGGCAGCCCGACGCATACAGGCTGGGCGGCGACAAGGTATCGAAGCCCGGCACCTGCGTCTCGCGGGAATAGCGGATGGGCCGGTCCAGCCCGCGCAGTTCGTAGCACAAATGCTCGACCGCTGCCGCAGGCGCAGCCCCACTCACATGAAACGCCCCCGCTGCCGGGGCGTAATGCCGTACATGGTCTATCTCGCGCACGCAAACGCTGGGAGACTTCAACCTCATCGGTGTTACCGACCACGGCGCCGTCGGCCCCATCTTTGGGCTCGCGCCGCCCCGGCAATGCTCTATCTCAAAGATGTGCAGCTTCTTCGATTGATACAAGCTGGGATAAACGGAAGGGCTGTAATCAGGCAAGGGCAGTTCATCCAGCGTGCGGGCCACGGTGCGCCGACCCCGGTGCGCAGCCCCCTCCCGTTCCACCACCATATTCGGCGTGCCGGTCAATGCCACGCCCGAATCCACCTGAATGGCCGCCTCCGCCACCGCTATCTCTGGGTCCAGCAAGACCGCAGCGTCAAACGCGGCCTCTTCCCGAACCAGCACTTCACCATAAGATTCAATATAAGTGCCGACCGCCAGGATGGTGCAACTTGGAACCAAGGCCCGCAGCCGTGTGGCGGTCTCGCGCGCGGGGCGCACATCCTTGCGCTGGCTTACCTGCAACACCACAAGTTGTGGGTTCAACGCTGTCGCAGCGGCAACCGCCGCCGCCACCGGCCCCGACCCCGCTTCGCTGCCCGAATGCTCCGGCAGGCCGAAGTCCAACACCTCTGCCGCAAAGCCCGCTTCAGAAAGGCCCCCAGCCACTGCCGCCAGCATACGCTGCGGCATCAGGTCTTCCAGCGAGAACGGCCACCCCGGCACCTGCAAAAGCAAGACCTTGGACCGCATCCTCCCCGAGGCTGCCCTTCCTGTTTTATCACTGTGCAAATTATTTCCGCCTTTGGTTTCCCCACAACCAGCGTCCGCTCGCTGGCTGCTTCCACCACAACAGGAATACCTTTGCTTACTCCGCCCCCCACTCCCGCTTCACCGCTCGTATACCACATCTTGACCACTTCCCCACTCGTAGGCCCAAGATGTAGTCCGAATCCTAGCATGGTTCCCCAACCCGTGCAAGTAAAAAAATCCTTACCCCAACATTTTGTGGTAAGGATTAGGATCACTCTTGACACAACCGGTGGTGGTGCAAGGGAAATGTAAAGCCAATCACGAGATGGGCCCTCCGTCGGAACGCGAATCTCCCGATTCGCGTACAAGCTCAAGCTGGGATTACTCCCCCTGCCCGGCGATTGGAAACCCCTGCCAGACATACTCCAGCGCCTGCGGCAGCAATTGCGCCTTCACGCTGTTCTCGCAATGGCTCGCGTTCTGAGCAAACACGAATTGGTAAGGATACCCCTTCGCTGCCAGCGCCTTGGCCATGTTCTCGTTCGCCAACACCCAGTCGTGCATGTTGTCCCGCATCAGGTTGGGGTTCAACAGGTCCCGGTCCCCCACGTGCATCCAGATGCGCAGCGGCTTCTTTGGGTTATTGGGGATTAGGTCCTCATGAAAACCCCACGCCCCATGCGGCGTCTCCGGGTTGTGGGGCCATTGCTGGTTCACATAGGTGCCCGATAAAGTCAGTACGCGGTGATACAGGTCGGGCCGATACCACGCCATGATCATCGCGCACGATCCCCCCGAGCTGCACCCCATCGTCGCCCGGCCCTCGGGGTTTTTCGTCAGCCTCACCCCGCACCGTGCCTCCACCAGCGGCAGCACCTCCGTCTCGACAAACTCCGCATACAGCCCTGACATCGTGTCGTATTCCAACCCACGCTGGCTGCCCTGCGCATCGCCCCCGCCATTGCCAATCGATATCGCCACCATCACAGGCACCCGCTTCTGTGCAATCAGGTTGTCCAGCGTGGCAAACAAGATCGGGTCCGGCCCATCGGCCCCCACAATGAAAGGCGCTTCCGAGCCTGGCACATACTGCTGCGGAACATACACCGACACCCGCCGCGTGTACGGAGCAGGGTGGCTGGTGGTCACGATCAGCTTCGCCGGGTCTGCCGCATCCACCACCCCAAACGTGCGCCGCTCCCGCGCAATGCCGGGATATATCTTGCTGTCGGTCGATTCCATCACCAGCTCATGCACCACCCCCTGCGGCACCCCCGCCTGAATAGACACCTCCGGCGCGGGCACGTGCGTTGGGCCCACAATGAAATTGCCATCCACATCCACCGGCGGTACCGCCCCATCCGGCAACGCCGTCGCCGTCACATACCCCTCCGAATGCGGATCACGCACCGGCGGCGCCTCCTGCCGCGCCGTTGCACAGGCAGGCCCCGCCACCACCATCAACGCAAACAGAATAACAACGGCTATACGACGATTGGACATGCGGCTTCCCTCTTCTCGCTATCCCGCGCAGACGCGGGACAGGGCTGTGTAACGAGGGATGCTACTCGCGCCTTGTGCTCTTGGTCAATCGGTCGGGGCGAACACGACGCCGTACTGCGCGACACACTCCTCAAAGGTGTCGTACAGATGAACCGCCTCGCCCGTGCAGGTTACCGGGTCGAAGAAGCCGGTGTACGACGCGCCAATACGCGAAGTCGAGAAGCTGCCTTCCTGATCGATGGTACCAGTGGTCGTGTCACCCGTGCCGTTTTGCACCAGCACAATCTCCGTCTCCTGGATGCTCACCGTGAACGTGTCCACGAAACCCGCCCCGAACCCGCAGGTCTCGCCTGCCTCGCTGAAGGTTCCCCTCACGCTGCATACCTGTATCGGCGTGCAGCACACCTCGTTCGGCGGGGGAATCTTGACGAACTTCTGCGGGCTCTGGTTCTTGAATTCGCCCCACGGGTCGAACATGTCCTTTACCCGCTGCGCCGTTTCGTCAAACACCCGCTCCAGCCCCGATTTTCCCGACTCGTCCACGCCCCACGGGTTCCACCCATCCACCCCATCCACCAGCGAATCTACCGAATCCTCAAAGCGCCCCGTAAACACGCTGCCCGTTTCCCGCAGCAGGTGGGCGCGCCCATACGACCCCGCCTCCTTCATGGTGCTGGTGGCGGTGAACACCGCCACCTTCTTGCCAGTCATCCCGTTGAAGCGCGTCTGCTGTCGCGCATCGGCATAGCCGCCCGAATAGCACGCGTCCACCATCAGCACCAGGTTGCAGGCCGCGCACTCTTCCCAGGGAATCTCGCCGGGGCCCAGCGTGTCGAAATCGGCCTGTTCGCCAAAGGCTTTCGTCGAGCATTCGAATGCCCCATGCTCCAGCTTGGCCCCGCCGCGAGTGCCATGCGCGGTGATGTACAGCATTAGTGTGTCGCAAGGGCGCGTCAGCGCACAGACCTGTCGAAACTTCTCAAGAAACTTTTTTTCGGGCTCGTCCCCGCAGCTGTCATAACTCTCCAGCACCAGCTCACCCGGCAGCAGCCCCTCACCCAGAGCGTTCTGCACGTCGTCAATGTCCTCCTCGGTCACCTCGTCGTCATGCCCGCGCACCATCAGGGCATAGGTCTTCGGGTCCGTGCAGCAGGGCGGCGCAGCGGCGGCAGTCACCAGCCGCTCTTCAGGCCGCGCTTCCGCCTGCACCACCTTCGCGCCTTCCCCCTCCCCCTCAGGCACGGCAGGTTCAAGCGGAAGATACGCCGTGTCCTGCCCCGTCACATTCACTTCCTGGCTGCCGTAATACTCGACCCCGTTCAGTAAGGGCCACGAGTATCGGGTGAAGGTTTCCAGCTCGCCCGTGGCCGCATCCACCAGCGCGTAGACCGCTTCATGGTTCCACTTCAAGGTCGAGTTCAGGTCGCAGAAAACAAACCACTTCGGTGAATCTAGCCGAAGATAATCGTTGGGCGTGTCGATGCCGTCTGCGTTGCCCAGCGCGGGGATGATGACCGTACCGGTAGGCAGCGGATGATGCGCCATCACCAGCATCCACGGGCGCGTGTCCGTGTTGGGGTCCAGCGCCAGCGCCGTTGTCACTGTGCTCAAGGCCGTGTCGCGCGCCACCGGATAATCTCCCAACACCACCGTCGCCCCACGAAGCACCGTCACCGGCTGTTCCAGCACGGGGTCAACAGCGGCTTCCAGCGTATAAAAACCCGTGGGCACGTTCTGCAATTCAAAGAACCCATCCGCCCCCGTGGTCGCGGAGAACGCCAGCGGCGGCATGATGATGTTCACCCCCGCAATCGGGGTCGATTTCTCCGTCGGCGGCTCGCTCGAAAAATGCGGCGTGCCATCCAGCACCAGGTAACCGCTCACCCCGCCCAACTGCGCCAGGCAATCGGTGCCCTGCGCGTCCCCAGCTTCAAAGCCGTCTTCCGAAAGACTGTCGCAACGATACGTGCCCGAGCTGTATATCTGGATGATGCGCAGCAACTCGCTCAACGACAACGACCAATTCTGCGGCGCATAGTCCCCCGTGTAATACGAACACGTCTGGTCCCCCGCGCTCGGGGCATACCCATCCTCCGTATCCGCATCGCAATGGAAACTCGACGAATTAAAAAGCTGCACCGCCCGCAGCAATTCGCTGAACCCAACCTGAGAGTCCGCATTGCTGTCCGTCGAATGCGGTTCAGACCAAGCCGGAACCGCACACAGCATAACCCCAGCAACCATGCAGAAAATGCAACGAAGGCGAGACATGGCGACTACCCCCCTCTGTCAGTACGGGCAGCCTAACACAACGCATAAATCTTGGCAATAGCAGAATTATCAATGCGCGATTACTTCGCTCTGCGGTATGCGGTCACGCCAATCGGGAGATTGGCCCTCCGTCGGAACGCGAATCTCCCGATTCGCATACAAGCCCGCACCAATACCGCCACCGCGTTGCACTACGCTCCCTACTCCTCGTCGTCAAACACTTCCCACCCATTCGCAACCAGCCTGCCGGTGCCGGTGCCGTGTTCACTGGTTTTCCAGTAGGCGATGTTCGAGTCGTCGCGGGGCACGGGGCGGGGGGTGTAGCGCAGGTCGTTGTCGCCCGCGTAGGCGTGGCGGTGGACCAGCTTTCCCTCGGCGATTTCTTGCGGGATTCCCTGGGGGAAAGCAGCGCAACTCATGTGCTCCTGCGATTCCCGTTGGTAGTGGGCGCACCCCACGCAGACGGGCAAGGGCTTAATCATTTCCTCTGTACCTCCGTGTATGTACGTTTTTATATTGCGGTTTGCCAATGTATATTTGGATACATTGGCTTGGCTCTTACATTTGCGTTAATACATCGGCCAGATGAATCAGCAGCGCCTGCCGTCCGCCGGGCAGGGGGACAGAAACCCAGCCGCCGGTGGGGTCGATTACAAAGCCCGGCTCGACTCCGGCTTCCAAATGGGTAAGTTGTTTGGGCTGTTGGGGTTGGGCAAGATCGGCGGCGAAAAGCTGCCTGCGGTCCAGCGCGTCGGGCGCGGCATATATAATAGCGTGGCCGGTGGGCAGCCACTGGGGCTCGGCTCCGGGCCAGCTGGTTTCGCCTGCACCTTCCGCCAGCAGCACCACGTTGCCGTCTTGCGCATAGGCGATGCGGCTGCCCGTAGGCTCGAAGGCGCGGGAGGTGAGGCCCAGCTTCCCTGATGCGATTAACCGGGATTCCCCGCCGGGAGAATTCAGCCAGAGTTCGTTGGATGCGCGCAGCACAAGGAAGCGGCTGCCATCGGCAGCGGCTGCCGCCGCCACTATCGGCGCGCCGGGGGGCGTGAGCGCGGTCTGCCCCCCAACGCTGCGGCCCCGGTAAGCGGCCAACTGCCAGCCGTTATCGCCGGAGGAACTGAC